>LNFE01000058.1 GCA_001464575.1 Acidobacteria bacterium Ga0077553
CGCGCCGGTGATGATTGAGTATTACCGGGAAGTGAAAGTGCCCGATCTGATGGTGGTCTCGCCCGACGCGGGCGGCGTGGAGCGCGCGCGCGCGTTCGCCAAGCGGTTGAACGCTCCGCTGGCCATCATTGATAAACGCCGCGAAGAGGTGAACGTCGCTGAAATTATGCACGTCATCGGGGATGTCCGCGGCAAAACCTGCCTGCTGGTGGACGATATCATCGACACCGCTGGTACCCTGGTAAAAGGTGCCGAAGCTCTTTTGAGCAGTGGCGCCAAGAGTGTACGGGCCTGTGCCACGCACGCCGTTTTGTCCGGTCCCGCCGTGGATCGGATCCGCAATTCCAATCTCGAAGAGGTGGTGTTTTCAAACTCCATTCCTCTGAAAGAAGAAGCCCAGGCTTCGGGCCGGATCAAGCAACTGTCGGTTGCCCCCTTGCTGGCCCAAGCCATTCAGTCGATTCATGAAGAGACCAGTGTCAGCGGTCTGTTCGTCTAGTTGTAAGTTGAGTTTTCAGGAGCCTGTATGAGAAAGGACATCACGATCGCCGCCGAGGGCCGCGCCAGTCGCGGTAAAAACGAAGCTCGGCGGCTGCGCGTCTCCGGACGCGCACCCGCGATCATCTACGGCACCGGCAGAGACCCTGTCGCTGTTGCCATTAGTCCGAAGGAAGTGAACAAGATTCTCCTCTCTTCCACCGGTCACAACTCCATCTTCGACGTCGCCGTCGATGGTGGCGCGCCCGAACCCGTCATGATTGTTGACTGGTCCTACGAGCCTGTCAAGGGCAACCTGCTGCACATCGACATGCAGCGCATCGACCTCACCAAGCGCATCAAGGTGAAGATTCCGGTTCACGTGCACGGCGAACCGAAGGGTGTGAAGCAGCAGGGCGGTCTTCTCGACGTGGTTACCCGCGAAGTGGAAGTCGAGTGTCTCCCGGACGACATTCCGGCTGATTTCAGCCTGGAAATCGCTACGCTCGAAATCAACCAGGCGATCCGCGCCTCGGACCTGCCGATGACCAACTCGATGAAGCTGGTGATGGCCCCCGACGCCGTGATCGTGCACATTGTCGCTCCGAAGATCGATCCCGACGCTGCCGCAGCCGCCGCCGAGCCGGAAGTGATCAAGAAGGGTAAGAAGGACGCCGCGGCCCCGGCCGCCGACGCCAAGGCCAAGAAGAAGTAGTTTTCCATGTTGATCGTGGGCTTGGGCAATCCTGGGGCGGAGTACGAAAACACGTACCACAACCTGGGGTTCCTAGCCATCGATCGGCTGGCCGCCGCTCATGGCATCCGGGTCACCCGGGCCGAGGGCAAGGCGGTTACGGGAGTCGGGCGGGTTGCTGGCGCTGACGTGGTGCTGGCCAAGCCGCAGACTTACATGAATTTGAGTGGCGGCTCCGTAAAGGAGTTGCTCGCAAAGTACACGCTTCCAGTTGACCAGTTACTGTTGATCTACGACGAACTGGCGCTCGACTGGGGCTCGATGCGGATACGGCCGAAAGGCTCGGCGGGCGGACACAACGGTGTCAGTTCGGTCATCCGCAGCGTGGGAACAGAAGAAATTGCACGGATTCGACTGGGTATCCGCCCGGAACAGCCCGTGAAGGATATGAAGTCGTATGTGCTGGCCAAGATCCGGCGGGCACAGTTAACCACGTTGGACCCATTGCTCGACGATGTTGTCGCAGCCGTGGAATCCATCATCACCGAGGGCGTCGAAAAGGCCATGGCGCGTTTCAATGCGCGTCGCGCTCCCGGTGCCAAAGAGGAACCATGAGGACTTACGAAGAACTCTTTATTGTCAACACCAGCGCCACTGAAGAAGAGCAGGACGCAATCATCGAGATGCTCCGCGGGGTAATCACCACCGGCGGCGGTACGCTCGATAAGGTGGAAAAGTGGGGTGTGCGCAAGCTTGCTTACCGGGTGGACCGGCAGCTGGAAGGCATCTACATTCTGCTCGAATTCTCAACCAACACCGCGGAAACAGCCAAGGAAGTGGAGCGCCGTTTGCGCGTTGCCGACCTGGTGATTAAGTTCATCACGGTCCGGATGGATGAACGGATGCGCCGCGTCGAGAAGCGGAAGAAGCGCCGCGAGAAGCGCGCCGCACGGAAGCCGCAGATTACGGCTCCGCTCGCGCCGATCGTGCCGGGCGTTCGTCCCGACATGCCCGCCGCTCCCGAATTCCCCATGCCCGCCGCGCCGCTCCCGCTTGAGGATGCGCCGGTAACCGCTGAGGCCGCTTCCGAGCCGGCCGCTGAGAACTAACGAGTAGGAGACTAAGACAATGGCAGAAACCAAGAGCGGAGGCCGCCCGATTGCGGCCAGCCAGCGTCCGACCGGCGGCGACAAAGCCCTGGCCGGGAACAAGAAGCAGTTTTTCCGCCGGAAGAAGGTATGCCGGTTCTGCGTCGAGAAGATCGACCACATCGACTACAAAGACGTAAAGTTGCTCTCGGCCTTCATCTCCGAGCGCGGCAAGATCACCCCGCGGCGGATCTCCGGCGTGTGTTGCGTGCATCAGCGCTTGCTCGCCATGGCGATCAAGCAGAGCCGGAACATCGCCCTGCTGCCGTTCACCACATCGCTATAACCCCGAGGAGAATCCCCAATGGAAGTCATTTTACGAGAGGATATCGACAAGCTCGGAACGCGCGGTCAGTTAGTGAACGTCGCCCCGGGATTTGCTCGCAATTTTCTGTTGCCCAAGCGCCTCGCCGTGCCGGCTACGGAATCGAATAAGAAGATTGTGGAACAGGAGCGCCAGGCGGCGCTGCGGCGCGAAGCCGTGGAAGCTGCCGACGCGCAGGAACTCGCCAAGCTGCTCGAGCCGACCGTGATCGAGATCAGCATGAAGGCCGGCGAGAACGACCATCTGTTTGGTTCGGTGACCCTCAAGGACATCGCCGATCAGTTGGAAGCGAAGAACTTCCACATCGACCGCAAGAAGATCGTTCTGGCCGAACCCATCAAAACGCTCGGCGAGTTTACGGTTCCGGTGAAGCTGCACAAGCAGGTCACCACCAACATCAAAGTGATCGTGAAGCGCGAAGAGTAGTTTCAATCGCAACAATTGATGGATGGCCCGGCGTCACACGCTTGACTCCGGGCCATCTTCATTAGGAGCATAGCCAAATGGGCTTTTTCGATTTAACTGGCCACACGGCGATTGTCACCGGCGCGGCCTCCGGGATTGGAGCCGCCATCGCGCGGCGCCTGGCGAAGGCGGGGGCGACTGTCGCCATCGCGGATATTAACGGAGCTGCGGCGGCCGAGGTGGCGGCGACCATCCCGGGGGCGATTGCCGTTGCCATGGACGTGACGAGCACCGAGTCGGTGCAGGCCGCCGTCGATAGCGTTATTGCGCAGACGGGGCGGGTGCACATTCTTGTTAACAACGCCGGGATTGGCGGCAAGGCCGCTCCGCTTTGGGAGCAGAATATTGACGATTGGCACCGTTGCATCGCGATCAATATGGATGGCGTTTGGAATGGCTGCAAGGCCGTTCTGCCGCATATGCGCGAGAACAAGTACGGCCGAATTGTGAACATCGCTTCGATCGCCGGAAAGGAAGGCAATCCGAATATGTCCGCCTACTCGGCGACGAAGGCAGCCGTGATCGGCTTCACCAAGTCGGTGGCGAAAGAGGTGGCGACCGAGGGTATCTGTATCAACGCGGTGAGCCCCGCGGTGGTTCGCACGCCGATTCTCGAACAGCTCACGCCGCAGCAGGTGGCTTATATGACCGAAAAGATCCCGATGCGGCGCACCGGCGAACCCGAAGAGATTGCCGCCGTGGTGCACTTTCTCTCCAGCCCCGACTGCAGCTTTGTCACAGCTCAAACCTACGACGCCTCCGGCGGACGTGCAACTTATTAAGTGAGTCACTAAAACCATGCTTCTCCTGCCGTCTCAATACGCTGATGCGCCCTTGCGCGACCTCCTGCACGAAGCCGGCCGGGGACGCATCGGCGTCGATCAGGCTTTCGTAAAGGCGATTCTTGACCGGGGGCCGGAGGCCGCCGCCGAGTTGGCTGCCTACGGCCTCGATCAGCCGGAAGAAGACCGGGTCGACCTAACCGTCGATCTGTTTCATATCCTCCGCGCGCTGCGGCATCCGGCCGCCATCCCGTTTCTGATCGATCTATTGCATCAGGACGACGGGGAGGCCCCCGATCACATCTACGAGGCGCTTGGGGAGTTAGGCGAAGCGGCGGTCGAACCGCTGCTCGAACTCCGGGAGAAGGCCGATGAGGAGAGCCGGGGGAACATGGAGTTCCTGCTAGCCGGATTGGGCGTGCAGGATGACCGCATCAAGCAGCTCCTTCTCGATCGGCTCGAGACGGACCCGGCCGATGCGGCGATCAACCTGAGCCTCTACGGAGACAAAGAGCTGATTCCGGCTATTGCGGCGCGTCTCGAACGCATGGGCGAAGAGGAGCAGGACGAGAAGCGGGAACTCGAGTATTCCATGCGCAATCTCGAAGCTCCCGTGGTGGACGATGGGCACCCGCCGTACGACGTTTTCGAAAACTTCGAAGAAGTCGCCCCGCCGGTATGGGATGTGTTGGACGCTGAGGAGATCGTGGAGTTTCTCCAGCACCCGGACCCGAACGTCCGGAAAGAGGCCGCCGAGGCGCTAGTAGACGAGGAGCCGGACGAAGTTCTCCTGGATGCCTTGGTCGGGGTGGCGGAAAACGACGAGGATGCCGTCGTTCGTGGGGCGGCGTGGCAGAGCTTATCGGAGTATTGGGAAGAGCCGGGCGTGGCGGCCAAGTTACGCGAGAAGATGACGGATGCCGGCGCACCGGTGCGGGAGCGAGCCGGCGCCGCGATCGCGGTTGCGACGAACGAGTTGAACCCGACCGTCGAGGCGGCTCTCCGCGAGCTTTACGAGAACGAAGAGACCCGTCCGCAGGCGATGCGCGGCATGTGGCGTACGTTTGACAAGACGTTTGCCCCGATTTTTTCCAAGCATCTGCAGGACCCGATTCGCACAGTGCAAAACGAAGCCATTACCGGCGTCGGGTATCTCGGCATGGTGTACGAGTCAAAGCAGCTTGAGGACATGTTCGACGACCCGGATCTGCGCGAGCGGGCGCTGTTCGCCTACGCCCTTTGCTGCGCTGGAGATACGACCCGGTCGAACGCGAAGAAGCTCTACCGGAAGATTGCGGACTTGGCGGGCGGCTTGAACGATGACGAAAAGGACGTCGTGGAGACGGCGATCGATACCCGTCTGGCGCTGCATGGCCTCGGTCCGGTTTTCGCGGAGCCGCACGAACACTAGCCCGGTAGGCCACGTGAGGAAACGTTTATACTGATGGCAGCGTCTGTTGACTACGCATATGCCAGCCAGTCCCTCCATCCGCGTGGCCTATTTCACCGACTCCTTCGATGAGGTGAATGGACTGGCGCGTACGAGCCGGGAGCTATCTGCGTTCACCCGGCGGAATGGGCTGCCGATGCTGCTCGTCCGGCCCGGGGAATCGACGGCCAGCTGGTCGGACGGCAACCAGATGCATGTGCAGTTGCACCGCGCGGCTACTGCAATTCCGGTGGACAGCGAACTCTCGTTTGACCCTTTGCTCCCCCGGCATTTGCTGCGCTTGCGGACGGCGGTCCGGAAGTTTCGTCCGGACGTGATTCATGTCACCGGGCCCGGCGATATTGGGTTAATGGGAGCGTATTTCTCGTTTTACTACGGGATTCCGCTGGTGGCTTCCTGGCACAACAACCTGCATGAACTGGCAGCCAAACGGCTCCATCTGCTGCTCGACCATCCGCTGTTTTCCCTCGTCCCCCGGGCCTACGCCGATTTCGTTACGGCGTTGACGGAGCGCGGGGCGCTCGAAAGCGTCACGCTGTTCTACAAGCTGGCGCGGCGCCTGTTCGCACCCAATCCGGACTTGGTTCGTTTTCTCGGGGAGCAGACGGGCAAGCCAGTGCATCTCATGCCACGCGCCGTCGACACCGACCTGTTTCATCCGGGGCGGCGACTCCGGCAGGACGGGGACTTCACGTTAGGTTTTGCCGGCCGGCTCCAGCCGGAAAAGAACGTCCGGCTGCTGGCCCAAGTGCAGAAGGCGCTGCCGGGCGGCAATCACCGGTTCTTGATTATTGGTGAGGGCTTTGAACAGACGTGGCTCAAACGCCGTCTGCGGCGCGCGGAGTTCCGCCAGTTCCTGGACGGCGCGGAGCTGGCCGACGCGTATGCGAGCATGGATCTCTTTCTGAATCCGTCGCTGACGGATACCTACGGAACGAGCGTCCACGAAGCGTTGGCGAGCGGCGTTCCCGCTATCGTCATGAATCAGGGTGGACCGCAGTATCTGGTTGAGACCGGAGCGAACGGCTATGTCTGCCAGAGCGAAGCCCATTTTGTAAGGCGGGTTGCCGAGTTGATCGCCAATCCGGTAGAGTTGCAGCGAATGCGCCTCGAAGCGCGTGAATCGGCCTGCCGTGTGAGCTGGGACCGTGTGTTTGACGACGTGTACCATGTGTACGAAGCCGCTTGCGGCCATCACCCGACAAATCTTCGAGTAGCCAGTTGAGCCAACCATCTTCTTCTCTTCTTCGCCAGCTTGGGCTGGTTAGCGCGACGGCGCTGGTAATTTCCAACATGGTCGGAACCGGGATCTTTACGACCACCGGCTTTCTGGCCGGAGATCTCGGCGCTCCCAACATCGTGCTCGGCATCTGGGTGGTGGGTGCGATTGTCGCTTTGGCCGGGGCGTTCTGCTATTCCGAACTCGGCATCAACTTCCCGAGTTCGGGCGGCGAATATGTTTATCTCACGCAGGCCTACGGGCCGACGTGGGGATTCATGGAAGGCTGGATCTCCTTCACCGCGGGTTTCTCGGCGCCGATTGCGTTGGCCGCGCTCGCCTTTTCGGACTATCTGGGTTACTTTTTTCCGGCGGTAAAGCAGGCAAGTTCGACGGCGGTCGGGCCGTTCACGGTGGGAGGGGCGCAGGTTGTTGCCTCCCTGCTGATCGTCGCGTTTGCGGTGTTGAATCTGTTTGGCATTAAACTGGCGGCGAGCGTACAGAACGTCCTCACGGCGGTGAAACTGAGCGTAATTGTCGGGTTCCTTTTCTTCGCCTTCGCGATTGGCAAGGGCGATTGGGGCCACTTCAACGAAGTGGCCGTGCGCACCTCCACCTCCCCGCTGTGGGAGCAGTTCGCCACCAGTCTGATTTTCATTTATGTGGCCTATTCCGGCTGGAACGCGGCAACCTACGTCGCCGAAGAGCTGCGGACGCCGGAGCGGACTTTGCCGTTGGCGCTGACGCTGGGGACGGCATTGGTGGCCGCGCTGTTTGTGGGGCTGAACATCGCCTATATCTACGCGCAGCCGCTCGAGCAGATGAAGGGTGTGGTGGCGGTTGGATCGCTGTCGGCCTCTAACCTGTTCGGGCCAGAGGTGGCGAGTCTATTCAGCGGGTTGATGGCGGTTTCGCTGCTGGCGACGGTGAACGCGATGGTCACTATCGGCCCGCGGGTCTACTACGCCATGGCGCAGAACAAGGCGTTTTTTCCGGCTGCGGCGCGGGTGCACGAGAAGTGGCGGACGCCGTATGTGGCGATCGCGATGCAGGGCGCTTGCGCGGTGGCGATGTGCTTTCTCTCGTTCCGCGACCTGATGTTTTATGTGGGTTTCCTGCTGAACGCCTTCTCGGTGCTCGCGGTGGCCTCGTTGTTTGTCTTCCGGAAACGGGCGGGGTGGCAGCGTCTCGGGGTTGTGAACTTCGCTTGGCCGTTGATCCCGGCGTTCTACATTCTCGTGGGGGCATGGGTGGCGGGATCCGGGTTCCTGATGCGTCCGTCGGTGTCGTTCGCGGCCCTGGGAACGGTCGCCATAGGTGCTTTAGCTTACAAGATTTTTCTTGCGCCGAAGCCCGCCGCAGCCTAGCATCGAGGCATGCGCATCGTTATCGCTTTGTTCGCGGCGGCCGGGTTTCTGTTAGCGGAGCCGAATTTGTCTGGCACCTGGAAGCTGAACCACGAGAAGAGCGACTTTGGTCGCGCCCCGCGTCCGGGAACCGTGGTGACGAAGATTCGCCAGCAGGGCGGGGAACTTGCGGCCCAGTCGACCTCGGACGGACGGGTGAACGAGTGCCGGTGGACGCTGGACGGCAAGGAGTCGGTGAACCGGATCGGTGGGAACGAAGTAAAGGCAGTGGCGGCTTGGCGGGGTCCGATTTTGCAGGTGCGGTCGAAGACCACCGTGCAGGGGACGGCGCTGGCAATGACGGACCAGTACAGTTTGTCGGCGGACGGGCGGGAGATGACGATTTTCCGGACGATTAACGGCCCGCAAGGCGAGATTGAGCAGCGCTACGTCTACGACAAAGACCCTAGCGATAAGTAAGGCTTTTCCCCCTACCCTCTTAACCGTTTCTGCGGATTTCCGTCGCCGTGATCGCATGTTGTACTGGGGGTGCTAGCTGTGTCTCCTTATGAAGCGGAATCTTGTCCCCCTGCTCGGTATCGCGTTCGTGGTTGCCATTGCGGCGACCGGAATCTTCTACGGCCTCTTTGTCGGTCGCATGCGGGACGAGGAGGCCAACGCAGCCAAGCAAACGATCGTCGTCGCGGCGCGGGCGATTGACCGGGGCCGGCAGCTCGACGCCGCCGACGTCAAGCTTTCGAGTTGGGCCGGGGCGTTGCCGCCGGGCGCGTATCAACGCGTCGAAGACGCTGTCGGCAAGACGGTTTATCAGGCCACGATTGAAAACGAACCCATTACCGAAGAGCGGACGGGCTCCGACCAGGGTAAGGAAGGCAAGGGTGGGATCGCCAAGGGGATGCGTGCGATATCCGTGCGGATTTCGGAATCGAATGGACTGATGCCCTTTCTGCGAGCCGGGCATCGAGTGGACTTGCAAGTGGTCAACATGCGGGGAAGTGACCCTGCCGTGCGGTCGTTGTTGCAAAACGCCGAGGTGCTGAGCGTGCAAGCCAACGAGAACAATGGGCAGGGAATGGTGCCGGTGGTGAACCTGCTGGTGGCGCCGAAGGATGCGGACCGGGTGGCTTTGGCGGATTCCGCGGCGAAGATCCGCCTGCTGCTCCGCAACCAGATGGATGACGAGCAGTTGGCTCGTCCCCCCATCGAGTTTCGGCAAGTCTTCCTGGAGCGGGGAGCGGGCCCATCCGGTCCTGCCGTAATGACCCCGACGGTGGCCAGCGCAGCGGCCCGGGTAGATTTGGAAGTGAAGTTGGTCAACGGCCGTTCAAGCTTCTTTGAAGATAATCAGAGCCGGCTTACGGCACTGCCGCAGCAGGCGGCCGTACGCATTGCCGCACTGCAGCGGGGCGTAGTGAGCGACAGCGTGATCCGGCCGCAGGAGCTGCTTTCGAGCGAGAAGCTGACGGCGTTCGACCAGAGCGGCGTCACGATGCGGGCGGGGGCGACCTGGAAGGCCGCCAATGGCAACAACTGTGGTTTGCGAATTCAGTTTGTGCCCCGCGTCAGCGGGAACGGGGCGATCCGGCTGCGGGTGGAACCGGAGGTGACGACGGATTTGGGTCAAGGGTCGACCACCCGGCGCGTGGTCGCCGACGTGGACCTGGTGGATGGCCAGACAATTGCGCTTTCGGGGTTCGGCCAGGGGCCGGAAGCCGCGGACCTACTGCAGAAGCTGTTTGGCGGCAGGATCAGCGCTGGGGCCAGCCGGGATCTGGTGGTTTTAATTACCCCACGGGTGATGGCGCCCGTCGTTCAAGCCGGCCTGAACGGCAGGTAGGATCGGCATGGGGATCGCACTGATCATCATCGTCTTCTTCGGGACGTTTTTGCTGGCCGGTCTGGCGGTGGTTATCGCTGCGTTTGTGCAGGACCGGTTCCGGGCCGCCTCTCCGGTGGTGGAAGGGGCTGGGGAGCAGGACGGGGAAGAGCTCAGCGCGTTGCTGCGGGAGGATTCGCTCAGCTCGATTACCCTCTGGCATGCGCTGCTGCAGCGACTGGACCTGATCGACAGCTTGAAGCAGCGGATGGACGAAGCGGACTTGCAATGGTCGGTCGGGCGAGTCACCTTGACCATGCTCCTGCTAGGCGGCTCGTTTTTCGCCCTGGTGCAGGACAGCGCACTGCTGCCACCGGGGTCGGGCGTGGGCGCGTTTGCGCTCGGGGCTTGGCTGCCCTATTGGTTCATCGAGAAAAAACGGCAGCAGCGAATTCAAAAGTTCGAGGCCCAGTTTCCGGATGCCCTCGAGAGTCTGGCGCGAATGATGCGTGCCGGACATCCTTTATCGAGCGCCTTTGAGGTGCTCGGTTCCGAGGTCCCTGCCCCTCTCGGGTTGGAATTTCGGCGGATGGCCGAAGAGCGGCGGCTAGGCGCACCGCTCGATCAGGTGATGGAAAACTTCATTGCCCGGGTGAAGGTGGATGAGGTCCGTCTGTTTGTGGCGGCAACTTTATTGCAAGCGCGGGCCGGCGGGCGGTTGACCCTGCGTTGCGCGGCGAAGTCCGCGCCTTGTCCGCGCAGGGGAAAATGACCGGCACGGTGCTGACGCTGCTTCCGCTGGGCATCGGGATTATGCTCTACCTGACGGCGACCGAATTCATCTCTGTCTTGATTTACCATCCGAACGGAAAATACCTGATTTGGACGGGGATCGCGTGCGTGATCGCGGGGCATCTGGTGATCCAGCGGCTCGTGAAGGTGAAGGTCTAACGATGACTCCCGAATTGGCTTTGGTGGGTGGATTCTTTCTCCTGATCCTGGCGCTGGTGGGCGGCGGGGGCTATTGGTACCTGCAGCGGAAAGAGGCCAGCGGAGACGAGGCGGACCCCCAGCAACTGCTTGCGGGAACCCTGCAGGCCTTCGGTTCGGCGGTTCCAACCCGCGATTCGCAAACTGAGCGGTACCGAAAGCTACTGAGCTATGCCGGATACCGGCGCCCAGAGGCGCTCACGATCTTTTTCGGTGCCAAGGGCGCGTCCACGTTGGTGCTGGGCATTCTGGCCGCCGCTGGTTCGCTTGTGTTTGGCGAGGGCCGTTTCGGCTGGCTGACGGCGATGATCGCCGGCGGTGGGATGGGCTATCTGATGGCGGACCGGGTGCTCAGTTGGATGGTCAATCGGCGGGCGGAGCGGTTGAAGCGCAGCTTGCCGTTGGCGCTGGAGCTGCTCGTGCTGGGTCTCGAGGGCGGCCAGTCGCTCGATGGCGCGATGCTCGATACCGCTCGCGAATTGCGGGTGTCGCATCCGGATCTAGCTAGCGAACTGGCAACCGTGCCGACGGGGATCCTCTCGACGCGGAGCCGGCAGGACCAGCTCCGGCAGTTGATGGAACGAAACCGGGAACCGGAGATCCGGCGGTTCGCGCAAGTGTTGATTGATAGCGATCGGTTTGGGACGAGTCTCGCTGGGGCGTTGCGCAATCAGACCCGGTACTTGCGGACCAGTCTGCGGCAGAGTGCACAGGAGCAGGCGCGGAAGGTGAGTGTGAAACTGGTCTTCCCGGTCTTCTTCCTGATCTTTCCGGCGGTGCTGGTCGTCACGTTAGGCCCGGCCGTGCTGCAGCTGATGGGCGCGCTCGATTCCGGGTTCGGCGGGGTGATTAAGTAAGCCGGGCGGCGATCCGGTCGACGATCTCGTCGCCGATGGCCAGGGAAGCGGTGGCCGCGGGGCTGGGCGCGTTGAGCAGGTGGAGCGCCTTGTCGCGCTCGACGATCAGGAAGTCCTGGACCAAGTCCCCGTTCGGGAGCATGGCCTGGGCGCGCACGCCGGCGCCGCAGCGCTCGACGTCGGCGGGGCAGAAGAGTTTGTGGCTGAGCGAACGGCGGATCTCGTAGCTGGCCATGGACGGATAGCGAACGAGAAAACGCCAGAGGCCCGGGAAGGTGAGGGAGTCCCAGAGATCCGGGATGGAAATATTGGTCCACCGGTAGCCTTCGCGGGCGAAGGCTAAAACTGCGTTGGGGCCGGCCTCGACCCCGCCATGGATGAGGCGGGTAAAGTGGACGCCGAGGAAGGGAAAGGCCGGGTCGGGGACGGGGTAGATGAGGTGCCGGACGAGAAACTGGCGTTCGGGCTTGATCATGTAATACTCCCCGCGGAAGGGAATGATCCGGGCTTCGCGCCGCTCTCCGGCGAGGGCGGAGACGCGGTCGCAATGCAGGCCGGCGCAGTTGATGAGAAAGTCGGCTTCGTAGTTGCCGTTCAGGCGCCATCCGGGCTCGATTTGCGTGATGGGGCAGTTGGTGCGGACTTCGGCACCCTGCGCTGTCAGAAGCCGGACCATCGTGTCGCAGACGTGCTGATAGTCGACGATACCTTCCTCGGGAACGCGGAGGGCGAGGATACCGGCGGCGTGCGGTTCAATCTCGTGGATCTCCTCCGCTTTGAGAAGGCGGAGCCCGGAGAGGCCGTTTTGTTGGCCGCGGCTATGGAGGTCGTGCAGGCGAGGGAGCTCCGCAGGGTCCGTGGCCACCACGAGCTTGCCGCAGATCTCGTGGCGGATGCCGTGCTCCTGGCAGAAGGCGACCATCTGCCGGACCCCGTTGACGGCGAGGCGGGCCTTGGCGGAACCAGGCTTGTAGTAGAGGCCCGCGTGGAGCACGCCGGAATTGTTGCCCGTTTGGTGGCGGCCAACGGTGGGTTCCTTTTCAAAGACGGTGATGCGGAGATGGGGCAGGCGGGTTTGCAGGCGGAGGGCGGTGGCGAGGCCGACGATGCCGCCGCCAATGATGGCGACGCGGGTGGGAGGCATTAGGAATTAGGGTAACGCGAATAGATGGGAGGCTTCGAAAAACGCCCCCGGCAGCCTGCTCCGCGACACTGCTGATGTGGGTAAGGCTCTGCGTGCAGGCGCAGGCGGATCGGGATCTTCGGATGAGTTTGCCGAGTGGGATTGGCAACGACTTGGCGACTCGGGATTCGTTGGCGAGCTTGCCGGCGCCAGCTGTGCACGCGAGGCGTACCGGCGTCTTGCGAACTAGCTACTGGATCGCCAAGCTGACCGTACGCGGACTGCGGATGCCTCCCACCTCCAACACGACGGGAACGAGCCCAGGCGCGAGGTCGCGCGGCACACGGACGTTCAATTGCGTCAATCCGCTGACTACCCCCGGGGTGCTGCCGGCGAAGAGCAGTTCCGCCTCGCGGTCGGCGATGAACACCTTGACGGGCAGAGCCGGGCGCGGAGGGTTGCCGCCGGTCACTTCGCCATCTGCCTGGGCGGGGTTGGTGCGGCCGGTCCCGGTGGCATAGAGAACAACAATCGCGCCGCGATCGGCCGGATTGTCCGCCGTATTGATGCTGCCGTTCTGATTCAAAAACGCCCCGCCGCCCTGTCCGGACGAGTTGTAAGTAAAAAACGCCGGTCCGGCTGGTTGTACCGGGACATTGAGTGAATTCGTTGGGCGGCCGCCAACCTCGACCCGCACGGTCACCGTGGTATCCGGGATGCCGTAGGGCACAACGCAATTGATTTGATTCGCGGATACGTAGGCCAGCGGAGCGGGAATGCCATTGAACAGCACTCGGGTATCGTTCAACTGCGTGGCCACCCGTCCCTGGGCCGTGAGCGCCAAGCCCGCCGGCGTGGCCGGTCCAATCGCCAAGCCGTAGAGCGTCACGATTTGGCCGGGCACGATGGCGGTACCAATCTGGCTGGCGGCGTTGACGGTTCCGGTCTGCGTAATGAGGTTCGGGATGGCATAGCGGGCGGAAATGAAGAGGGCCCGGTCGACCAGAACTCTAGTCAACAGCTCGGAGCCGGAGGCCGCGTCGCCCCAGCCGATGAACTCGAAACCGGCGCGGGGGGAGGCGACCACCGTGAGCGTTGTGCCCGCCGCCACGAAGCCGTCCGCGGGCAGTGGCGGGTCGACAGAGATGCTACCGCCGGCCGAGGGGGAGGTGAGGAGGGTCACGCGGTGTTCGGCGTTGAAGTCCGCGGTCAAGGTTGCCGCGGAGTCGGTAGCGGTGTAGTTCTGTGATGCATCCGGGCCGAGCGACCAACCCGCGAAGTTGTAGCGGGAGTTGGTGGTGGGCGCGGTTTGGGCTGGGGTCGCAACGCGGAGGGTGTGCGGTGTGCCAGGCGCCCAGATAAAGCGGCGCGGCGTCGTAAACGTCGTGCCGTCGACAACGACGCGCAGACCGGGTGGGTTCGAAGTCACGGTGGTGACCACGCTGTTCGTGAAGGTGGCGGTGTAGCGAAGGTCGCCATCGGTCACGGGGATGCGGATGGGGTTGGCGCTGCCGTGCGCGGTAAAGAAACCGAAGCCTGACCAGTTGGTGAAAGTGAACCCAATTGCCGGGACAGCCTGGAGTTGGGCGATGGAGCCGAGCGGAACAAGATCGTTTTCCTTGGCGGGCGTGAACTCGATGTTGCCGGCGGGAGCGGCGTTGGTGGTGATCGGAAACGGCACCATTTGGCGATAGTGAACGGTGTAGAGGGTAGTCGCGGCGGAGGCGGTGATGGTTTGGGAGGGCAGACCGAAATTCGACCAGCGGCCGAAGACCATCCGGACCGCGTCCACGGTCTGATCGAGTGCCTCGAGATTGTGGGTGGAGCCAGGACTCCAGTCGAAGCTGGCAGGGGTGGTGACGGTCGCGCCGTCGACAATCACGCTGAGGCCGGGGGGATTGGAGGTGACTGTGGTGCGGCGAGGGGTAGCGCCGTAAATGCGGGCGATGGCATCGATGTCGGATGGTGCAAGCGACTCGCGTTGGCCGATGGCAATCCCGCGAGGGTTGGTTTGCATGGCGTACTCCAACGGGAAGGCGAAACCGGATTCCGAGTAATGCATGATGGAATCGTAGGCGTAGGGGCCGATATCTTCTCCGTCGCTGAGCGAGACGATGTATTGGCTCCAACTCGGGCGGTCGATGGAAGGGTAGGCGACATCGACAAACATGTCGCGGTCCTGACGGGATTGGGTGTGCCAGAGGCCGAGGGCGTGGCCGATTTCGTGGATCACGGAGCCGAGACGGCAGTCGTCGGGAAGATTGATGAATTGACGGCCACCGATGCGGCCGACGTTGGAGGAGCACGCGAAGCCATTGCGGCGGCGGAACTGGATGTAGTCGGTCTCGGTGGTGCGGGGAACGAGCCGAACGGGCGTGTCGGTGTTCCAGGCGCGGATGGCCGCTTCGACGCGGGTGGCGATTTCGGGGACGTCCTCATCGATCACGTACGGAACTACGGCATTGGGCCAACGGTAGCGTTGGCCGAGAATCAGGCTGGCGGCGCGCGGGTTCTTCCCTTCGACTTCCGAGACCGGCCCGAGAACGATGTCGCCGACGACCGCTTCGCCCTCGACAACCTGATAGCGCACCATGCGGCCGTTGAACTCGGTCTCCCGCCAAACCGGCGCTTGCGCAAGCAGGGGGAGGGCAACGAAAAGGAGCGAGAAAAGTTTCATGGGGAGGAGAAGAGTGAGATGCCCGCAACGCCTGCCGCACCTGCCTCTTCACAGTGTGGCGCGTTTTCGATGGTGATGCCGCCCAGGGCGAAGAGAGGAATGTTAACAATCACGCAGGCCTCGCGAAGAACGGAGAGGCCCAGGCCGGGGTGGTAGCCGGGTTTGGAGAAGGGTTGGAAGATGGGGCTGAAAAAGGCGTAGTCGGCGCCCTCGGCTTCCGCTTGGCGGAGTTCGTCGAGTGTATGGCAGGAGACGCCAATCAGGAAGCCGGGCGGCGTGAGTGGCCGCAAGAGCCGGGGAGCAGGGCTGTGCGATGGCAAGTGGACGCCATGGGCGCAGGCGGCGAGAGCGACGTCGAGGCGGGAGTTCACGATCACCTTCTTCTCTGGGGCGAGGAAGAGGGCTTGGCGGGTGAGGGAGTGCAGTTGCCGGGCGGAAAGATGCTTGGCGCGGAGTTGGAACCAGTCGGCGTGGGGATGCGGCCGGGCGTGTTCGGCGATTTGGCAGAAGATCATCTGCTTGCTCAAAGAATGCTGAGGGCGGCGGGCGGCAGTTCGACGAGCCATTCGCGGGTGGTGCGAAGCGGCTCAAAGGCGGGACGGGGTATTTCGACGGCGACCCCTTCCGCAAAGTGGAGGACGACGGTCTGGGTTCGTTCCGCGATGGATTCGAGAGACAGCGGCAGTTGGTTGGCGGCGGGCGTTGCGGAGCGTGGGAGTGCGCGGAGGGCCGACGGGAGGAGGCAGAGCGTGACGCGGTCGCCGAGCAGGTGACCGGGATAGTAGGGCCCGGTGAGCTCGGCGTCCAGGCAGCGGAGGCGGGAGGTTTGGCGGCCGGGGTCGAGGGCGAGGATCTCGGCGGGGAGGAGGAAGTGGAGGCCGAGGAGGCGGGCGGCATCGGCAGAGGCCGGGTGGTCGAGGACCTGGCGCGTGGGTCCGGTTTGGAGGAGGCGGCCGCGCTCCAGAACCAGAAGCGACTGGGCGGCTTCGGCCGAAGACTCGAGGTCGGCGGTGGCGAGAAGAATGGGGACGCCTTCGAGGGAGCGGAGAATGCTATATAGCTCCTGGCGGTGGGCGGGGGCGAGGCCGTGGGCGGGCTCGTCAAGCAGGAGCAGGCGCGGGGTGCGAATCAGCGCGCGGGCGAGAGCGGCGCGGAGCGGTTCGTTGCCAGTGAGAGCGGCGGGCAGACGGTTGGCCGCTCCCGTGAGTTCCAACTGATCAAGGGTCTCTTTGATGCGGCGAGCGCGTTCGCGGGCCGGCAGACCATGGGCGGCGAATGCGAGATTCTCAGTCACCGTCAGGTGAGGAAACAGGGGCGTAACGAGACCGCAGCGGCGGAGGCGGGGGGCTAGGTTGACCTGAGTTTCGCCGTCGAAGAGGATGGAATCGTCGAGCATGACGCGGCCGGCGGTGGGGGTGGCGAGGCCGGTGAGCAGTTGGAGGATGAGGGATTTCCCGGACCGCGCCGGGCCGTAAAGGACACTGATCCCGGGGCGGCATTCGAAGGCAACATCGAGGGAGAAGCCAGGGAGCGAATGTTTGAGGCGGGCCTGCAGCATCGTTAAGTCCGGGGCGGAGAGAGTAGCCCGGCCAGGGAGAGCAGGCCGAACACGCCAGCGGCAGCGAGGAGAAGGTGGTGACGGGCAAGCGGGACAGCCACTTGCGCGAAGACGCGCCATTCCGAGGCCCCGAGGGTGCGGGCGGCGTTTTCGTGCTGGGGGTCGAGGGAGAGGAAAGCGTGGCGGGCGAGCAGGATGAACAGAGGCGCGGCTTGGAGGAAGACGCCCAGCACCGGAGGATTGGTGGGCCCGAGGGAGAGGAGGAGCGGCAGCAGGAGCACGGCGCCGACGAAGCGGTAAGCCGGGGCCTGGCGCCGGGCTAGGAACCAGGCGAGGGGGAGGCCGGAGAGGAGCGCAAGGACGGTGGCCAGAGCGGCGTCGCGGAGGCTGAGCCAGAGCGGGGACCAATCTTGCTGCATAGTGGGGGCCAAACAAATTATAGCCGTTTTGTTTTAATTGGGAGTATGCAAATTGCGGGCAAGCGAGCGGTGGTGACGGGCGGGGCGTCGGGGCTTGGCGCGGCGGCGGCGGAGATGTTGCGGGAAGCGGGGGCCGAGGTGCGGGTGTTGGACCGGGCGATGGGGCAGGACGTGCTGCGCGACGGCGATGTGGAGCTGGCGATTCTAGGCGGCGTGGACGTGGTGGTGAACTGCGCGGGGGTGGCGACGGCGCAGCGGACGGTGGGGCGGGAGGGACCGCTGGCGCTCGAAGATTTTGAACGGGTGATTCGAGTGAATCTGCTCGGCACGTTTAATGTGATCCGGTTGGCGGCGGCCGCGATGATGGAGAACGCTCCGGGGGAGGACGGGGAGCGGGGCGTGATTGTGAACACCGCTTCGATTGCGGCGTTTGATGGACAGATTGGGCAAGCGGCGTATGCGGCTTCGAAAGCGGCCGTTGCGGGGATGACCTTGCCGTTGGCCCGGGAGTTTGCGCGGGCGGGCATTCGGGTTGTGACGATTGCGCCGGGCCTGATGGACACGCCTATGCTGGATGCTCTGCCCGCGGCGGTACGGGAGGAGACCGGAAAAATGGTTCCGTTTCCTAGCCGATTGGGTATGCCGGCGGAGTTCGCGGCACTGGTGCGGCATGTAGTGGAGAACGTCTACTTGAACGGAGAAACGATCCGTTTGGACGGCGGAGTTCGATTAGGACCGAAATGACCGTTGCATTTGTGTTATTCTTACGGGTGACATCAAACGATTAAGGAAAGACTAAGGAGTATCCACTTTACGGCATGGCACTGGCGGCGGAATCGAAACAAGAAGTAATCGCGAAGTACAAGATCCACAAGGATGATTGCGGTTCGCCAGAGGTCCAGGTTGCGATCCTGAGCCAGCGCATTACGCAGTTGCAGGATCATTTTAAGGCTAACAAAAAAGACCATAGCTCGCGCCGTGGCCTTTTGATGATGGTAGCCCGGCGGCGTCGTCTGCTGGATTATCTGAAGGGCATCAGCCCTCAGCGTTACAAGACGCTGATCACCGGCCTTGGCATCCGTCGTTAGGGGAAAGCTTAGATAAGTCCGCTCCGGTGGCGGATGAGACTGCGCGTACAATCGCTCCTCGCGTCTCCTTGATTTCGAGTCAATTCGGTTCAAGGATTAGCAATGCTTCATAAAGTAGATATTGACCTGTTTGGTGTGCCGGTCTCGATTGAGACCGGACACATGGCCAAGCAGGCTAACGGATCTGTGATTGTTCGCTCAGGCGATTCGGTGGTACTGGTTACCGCCTGTACGGCTCCGAAGCCGAAGCCGAACGCTGACTTTTTCCCCCTCACGGTAGATTACCGTGAGTATACGTATTCCACGGGTCGTTTCCCGGGCGGATTCATCAAGCGCGAAGGGCGCCCGTCAGAAAAAGAGATTCTGACGAGCCGTATGATCGACCGCCCGATCCGTCCGCTGTTCCCGGAAGGGTACTCGCACGAGACGCAGGTGATCGGCATGTTGTTGTCAGCCGATCCGGAACGGGACCCTGGCACTTTGGCGATTGCCGGTGCGGGCGCGTCGCTCGCCATCAGCGATATTCCCTTTCATCATGTTCTGAGCGCGGTTCGCGTCGGCAAGGTGGACGGGAAGTTGGTTCCGAATCCGACCTACGCTCAGGCGGCCGTTTCGTCCCTCAGCATCATCGTTGCCGGAACCGACAATGGCATCGTGATGGTGGAAGCCGGCGCGGAGCATGTCCCCGAGGCCGAAATCCTCGAAGCGATTGAATTTGGTCACGAGTGCTGCAAGAAGTTGAACGCTGGTATCCGTGAATTGATGACGTTGGCGGGCAAGCCCAAGCGCGAGTATACGCCGAAGACGATCAACGAAGAGATGTTCAATGAGATCGACGCCTTCATCCGCGCCGAACTCAGCGACGCGTTGAACACGAAGAAGTACGGTAAGCTCGAAAGCTACTCGCGGATTGACGCCGCGAAGGCTAAGGTTGTCGAGAAATATCCGGAAGAGAAGCACGCTGAAGCGAAAGAGCTGTTCAGCATGTTGAAGGAACGGATCTTCCGCGACGAGATGTTGAAGGACCGCCGTCGCCCGGACGGCCGCGCGTTCGACGAGGTCCGCCACATCGAATGCGAAGTGGGCATTCTGCCCCGGACCCACGGTTCGGCGCTCTTCACCCGTGGTGAGACGCAGGCTTTGGTGACGACAACGCTCGGCACGAAGGACGACGAGCAGCGGATTGAGCTGTTGGATCCGACCGTGCTTTCCAAGCGCTTCATGCTGCACTACAACTTCCCCCCGTTCTCGGTGGGCGAAGTGGGCTTCATGCGGGGCGCGGGACGCCGCGAGATCGGCCATGGCGCGTTGGCCGAGCGGTCGATGGCTGCGGTCGTGCCTTCCGAGAAGAAGTTCCCGTACACGATTCGTGTAGTCAGCGACATTCTCGAATCGAATGGTTCGAGCTCGATGGCCTCGGTTTGCGGCGCTTCGCTGTCCATGATGGACGCCGGCGTTCCGGTTTCGAAGGCGGTGGCTGGTATCGCGATGGGTCTGGTGAAGGAAGGCGACCAGTACGCCATTCTGACCGACATTGCAGGCGCCGAAGACCACTACGGCGATATGGACTTCAAGGTGTCTGGTTCGGCGGACGGCATCACCGGCCTGCAGATGGACATCAAGGTTCCGAACGTGACGACGGAGCTCATGAAAGAGGCCATGGAGCAGGCGCGGAAGGCCCGGCTGCACATCCTCGGCATCATGGTGCAGTGCATTGACAAGCCCCGTGGCGAACTGTCCCTGCATGCACCGCGCATCCACTCGATGACCATCCCGACCGACAAGATTCGGGAGCTGATTGGTCCGGGTGGCAAGATGATCCGGAGCATCACCGAAGAGACGGGTTGCAAGATCGACATCAACGACGACGGCACGGTGAACATTTATGCCACCGACGGCTTGGCCGCGCAGAAGGCGATCCAGCGGGTGACGGACATTTGCGCCGTGGCTGAGCCGGGCAAGACCTATCTGGGCAAGGTGGTTCGGATTGTCGACTTCGGCGCGTTCGTCGAGATCTTCCCCGGCACCGACGGCTTGCTGCACATCAGCGAGATCGCCGAGAGCCGCGTGAAGGAAGTGCGGGACGAGTTGAACGAAGGCGACCAGATCATGGTGAAGGTGCTGGCGCTCGAAGGCAACAAGATCAAGTTGAGCCGGAAAGCGGTGCTGAAAGAGCAGCGCGAGAAGTTGAAGGCCGAAGCGGGTCAGTAGTTCCCGATTCAAGTAAACAAAGCGGCCGCCCAGGGGAGACTCTGGGCGGCCGCTTTCGTTGTCACGTTCCAATGAGAGCACGCATCTTAACTTGTAGATGAGTGAAATCTTTCTACCCTTAGCGATGATCGCCGGCTACATTGTGCTGATGCGCTTTGTGCTGCCAAAAATGGGCGTGCCCACTTGAATGAGCGGATGCGACGTCGAGTCTCGACGTCCCGACCCCTCACTTCGTGAAAGTAAGCAGCCAACGCGAGTCACTCCCGACAAATAGCCGGGCTCTCTGACCGGCGCGTTTGTCGGTTTCTCCGGATCCGAGTCCCAAGGCCATGGGGTACCAGCCCACATTCGCAAGGATCTGCTGCGGAGGCGACCAGCCTTGGGGATCACCAAGATCGCCCGCGAAGCTGATATAGATGCCCTCCGCAGGCCAGCGAGGCTCGCAGCAGGACCGGCTCATTAACATCACGTACTTGTTGAGGTAGGTATTGTAGTGAATCGACGGGCCCCAGAAAGCGTCGGTATTGGCGCTGGTCCAACTGACGGCCGCAGGAATCGCGGCTTCGGATAAGCCGCCGAGGCCGGGTTCGTTCCACTCTCCGCCATAGCGCTTCCAAACATTGCCAGCAGGGGAAAAGCGGTCCTCGTAGGCGAGCCGGGCAACGGCGATGCCCTGTGCGCTCAGGGGGCCAGCGTAGTTCGAATAGTAAAAGTAGAAGTACTTGCCCTCTTCATCGAGCAGGACGCTGAAATCGCCGTTGCCGCCGGCGAAGTAGCCGTTCTCCGCCGAGCAGTCGGCACTCTCGCCGGCCGTGAGGATGATGCCGAGGTCGAAAAAGCTGACGCCGTTGTCGTAAGACACCAGCATGCCGATCTCCGGGGCGCTGAGAGATTTCCCCTCGCAGCCAACGCCGACCTCATGGTGATACCAGGCGAATAGCGTACCGTCGGGTTCCAGGTGCGTGGCTTCGATCCACATCGGAGTGTGAAAGTAGGTATCGAGTTTGACGGCGCGGACACGGCGGAGGTTGGTAACGTCGGTGCCTTCGCTGCGAATGGGCATGCCATCCGAGTTGAAGACGATCATCTCGCCGTTGCGCCAGTGGACGGGGCTATTGGAGTCCGAGATGCCGGGGAACCATTGGAGCTCCTCCTCGGTGACAGTGACCTGTTGGGCAACGGTGGGTAGGGCGAGTACGGAAAGGCAGACGAGGGCTCGTATACTAATCAAAATGCAATTGAGTGCTTTGGATTGGCTGGTGGTCGCGCTGTACTTCGCGTTGAACATTGGGATTGGGTTCTACTACAAGGCTCGGGCCGGAAAGAGTGTCGAGGAGTTCTTTCTATCTGGCAGGGACGTCCCCTGGTGGTTGGCGGGTACATCGATGGTGGCAACGACGTTTGCCGCGGACACCCCACTGGCCGTTACCGGGATGGTAGCGCGATATGGCGTGGCGGGGAATTGGCTGTGGTGGAATTTTGTGGCGAGCGGCATGTTGACGGTGTTCTTCTATGCGCGGCTATGGCGGCGGAGCGGAGTGACGACCGATATCGAGTTTTCCGAAATTCGCTATGCGGGCAAGCCCGCGGCGTTTCTGCGGGGCTTCCGGGCGATTTACTTTGGGTTGCCGATCAATTGCATCGTGCTGGGTTGGGTGAACCTGGCCATGGTCAAAATTCTGATGATGATCCTGGATGTCGATAAAGCCGTGGCGTTAGGGATCGTGATTGGCCTGATCGCCGTGACCTCGTTCATCTCGACATTAAGTGGACTGTGGGGCGTGCTGGTGACGGACGTGGTGCAGTTCTTCATCAAGATGGCGATGGTGATCATCCTGGCCTACTGCGCGGTAGAGGCCGTCGGAGGGATGGATCAGATGCTGCTGAAGTTACAGGAATTAGACCGGGCCAAGGGGATTGCGCCCGGCGGCAAGGGCGGCGTGCTGAGTTTCGTGCCCGATCTGGACTCGCCGTGGATGCCGATGATGACGTTTCTTGTCTACATTTCGCTGAACTGGTGGGCGGTGTGGTACCCGGGCGCGGAGCCGGGGGGCGGCGGCTATGTAGCTCAGCGGATGATGTGCGCCAAGGACGAACGGCACTCGTTGCTGGCGACGCTGTGGTTCAACATCGCCCACTACGCACTGCGGCCGTGGCCGTGGATTCTGGTGGGGTTGGCTTCGATTATTCTTTACCCGGATCTGGCGGACAAAGAGTCAGGCTACGTAAAGGTGATGATCGATCATCTGCCGCCGTCGCTGCGAGGCCTGATGGTGGCTGGATTCGCGGCAGCCTACATGTCTACCATCGCGACGCAGTTGAACTGGGGGGCGAGCTACATCGTCAACGACTTCTACCGGCGCTTCTACCGGCCGGCGGCCACCGAGCAGCAGTTGGTGCGCGTGTCGCAGATCGTAACCGTGCTGCTGACGGTGGTTTCGGCCGTGGTGACGTTCTACATGGAGTCGATTTCAGGGGCTTGGAAGCTGCTGATCGTCACGGGTGCGGGGACGGGCGGCGTCTTGCTGCTGCGGTGGTACTGGTGGCGGATTAACGCGTGGAGTGAGGTGGTGGCGATGGGCGCGGCGTTCGTCGTCTCGGTGGCGCTGCAGTTGATCTGGGGGTTGGATTCGGACAACCCGGAGCAGTTCGCCTACCTGATGATGATCACCGTGGGCATCACAACGGCGGCGTGGCTGGCCGCGACCTTTCTCACCCCACCGGAGAGCAATGAGACGCTAGTGAGCTTCTACCGGCGGACGCGCCCATCGCAAAATGGTTGGGGACCGATCGCCAAACTGGCGCCGGACGTGAAGCCGGCCGGAGATGGGCTGCACAATTTGCTTTGCTGGCTCTGCGGCTGCGTGATGATCTATGGCGCGCTGTTCGGCATCGGCAAGATCGTGCTGCAGGAAACGGCGATGGGCTTGGCGATGTTGGGGGTGGCGGCGGTGGCCGGTGGTGTGATCTATTGGGACCTCTCGAAGCGCGGTTGGGCGAGCATTGTGGACTGAGGGCTTATGATTACGCGACGGACACTCCTGGCCGGGTTGGCGGCACGGCGGAAGCCGAACCTGCTTTTCGTGATTGCGGATGACCATGCGGCCTATGTGATGGGCTGCGACGGCAACCGGCGGGCGAGCACACCGAACCTGGACCGCCTGGCGAAAGAAGGCGTCCGATTTGCGCAGCACTATTGCAATCAGCCGGTATGCACGCCCTCGCGCCAGAGTCTGCTGACGGGGTTGATGCCGTCCGCGGCTGGGGTGACGGTGCTGCAAACATCCCTCGACCCGGCCCGGCCGACGCTCGCCAAGCGGTGCCGGGAGGCCGGTTACAAAACCGCCGTTTTCGGCAAAATGCACCTCAATCGGGCCTCGGCGCCGGGCCTATATGGCTTCGAGACCATGATGACGGAGCGGGACATCAACCAGGCGTGGAGCGGGAGTCCCGTGTTGCAACCGGCTCCGGCCGGGGTGGCGACGAAACCGCCGTGGAAGCCGTTCCGCGACCCCGCGCGAATCTGGCTGAACGGCGAGAAGTTGCCGTATCCGCGCTACTACGAAGAGATGCGCGGCACCTTCACCGCGCGGCAGGCAACGAAATGGATGGAGGAGCACCGGGAGGAGCCGTTTGCCCTCTGGGTCAGCTTCCCGGATCCGCATTCGCCGTTCGACTTCCCCATCGATATGGCGGCCCAGTTTCCAGCGGCCTCGTTCGATGTCCCGCGCGTGGGGCCGGAGGATGGCGGGCAGATTCCATTGATCTTCCGCGACCTGAGCCCGGAGGAGAAGCAGGGCATCCAGGCCGCTTACTATACTTCCGTGGCGATGCTCGACCGCAATGTCGGCGAGGTGCTTGATGCGCTACGGCGGTTGAACCTGGAAGACGATACGCTGGTGGTCTATTTGGCCGACCATGGCTACTGCATCGGCCAGCACGGGCGCTTTGAAAAGCACTGCGGCTATGAACCGGCGCTGCGGGTTCCGCTGATCATCCGGTATCCAGGCCGGGCGCGGAAGGGCGCCGTGGTGCAGGCGTTAACCGAGCATGTGGACGTGACGGCAACGATCGCCGACCTGCTGGGAGTCGGCGCCCTGCCAGGGCAACACGGGAAGAGCCTGAGGCCGTATCTCGAAGGGAAAAAGGCGGCCGGGCGCGACCACATTATCAGCCAGTACCTCGAAAACGAAGAGGCGTTCCTCAGCAGCCCGGAGTGGAAGTTCATCCACTGCTCCGGGAAGCGCAAGCGAACCGATGGCTATGAGACGGAGCGGCCGACCCCGGGCCGGTACATTAGGCTCTACGAACGGAAGCGGGATCCGGGGGAGTTCACCGACGTAGCCGCCAAGTACCCCGAAGTCGTGAAACGGATGCAGGGGTTGGTGCTCGAACGCTACCGGGCGACGCACCCGGACGCGGCCGCCGAGCCGAAGAATCTTCCGCCGGCCGAGGCTATTGATTATTACGTCCGTCCCCGGGACGTGTAATTCGGACAAGGACGTAGACATTTACTTGGGCTGGGTGTATTCTGTGGGTGCCATGAAGAAACTTACGAAGATTCTCCTTGCAGTAGACTTCGCGCCGCAGTCAATCCGGATGGCGCACCAGGCACGAGCGATTGCCGAGACGAGCGGGGCCGAGGTTCTGGCTGTCCATGCGGTGCGGCCATTTGAAATGATGACCGAAGGAATGGACGTGCCGGGAGCCGTGGTGCTGGAGTGGTATGAGGCACAGAAACCCCTGCTCGAGCGGCAGTTGACCGCGTTCTGCCAGGAGCATCTCGGCAGTTGCCGGTTCCGGACGTTTCTCGTGGAAGGCGAACCGGCGGCGGAGATCGTGAAGTTGGCCGGGGCGGAGTCCGTGGACTTAGTGCTGCTGGCGACTCATGGCTTTGGCGCTTTCCGCCGCCTGATACTCGGCTCCATCGCGGCGAAGGTGCTGCACGACTCGCCGACCCCAGTGTTGACGGGCGCTCATCTGCAGGAGCCGCGGACGGGGAGCGGCACGTTCCGGAAGATTGTCGTCGGAGTGGACCTCGGCCCGCGAACGGCGGAGGTGTTAGCTGCCGCGAAGGAAGTGGGTGCGGAAGAGACCATTGTGGTTCACGCGATGCCGACGGTGGGCGATGGGGTGCAGCGGGCATTTGACCCTTCGTGGGAGTTTGCGTTGAAGGCGGCCGTAGAAACGACCTTGAACGAGGCGATCGAACAGGCGGGCTTGGCGGCGACTGCGATCACCGAGGCCGACGGTCCGGCGCGGTTGATTCACCGGGTGGCGCAGGAGCAAGGCGCGGACTTGGTGGTGATCGGCCGGCACTCGGATGACTCGCTGCTGGGCCGGTTGACGGCGCAGGCCTACGCCATCGTGCGTGAGTCGCCGTGTCCCGTGCTGAGCGTCTAGTCGAGCCGGCGAATCTTGATATTGCGGAACTGCGCAATCGAGTCGGCGTGGTTCTGCAGAGCGATAGGGCTGGGTGGGCCGGAGACGGGTGCCGATAGCACCTGTTGGCCGTTCACCCAGTGCTCCAGTCGACCGGCCTGAACGCGCAAAAGCAGAGTATTCCATTCTCCCGGAGGATGAGCCGGAGAGGCGGTTGGGGCGAGTTTGTTGTACAGCGCGCCGGTGTGGCGGTTGCGGCCGCGGGCGCCGTCGGGGTGGCGCTGGTCGTCGAGGAGTTGGAACTCGAGACCGCGGAGGTAATTCTGGCCCCTCCCGTCCGGAGGCAGGTCTGACCGTTGGGCGCGGCGCCCTTGCAAATAGCCGGGCTTCTCGTGGATGAGGAAGATCTCCTCGGTGATGTGGTGTTTAACGCCGCTGTTGCCGCCGGGGTCGATGCGCCAGTCGAGGGTGAGTTCGAACTTGTCGAAGGTCTCCTTGGTCGTGAGGTCTTCGAGGATGCGGGGATCGCGCACGGTGGTAAATGTCTGATTTTCGAAGCTCCAGCTCCGGTCCGCGAGAGGACGGAAATGGGCCAGGGAGTCTAGCTTCATCCAGCCGTCCTGCGGGGCGGCGGGCAGTGCCAGAATGAGGATCATGAAGGCGTGGCGGGACATAACAATACCGAGCTTCACCGGGATGGTGGCGTGGCCGGGGGATGGCGCTGTGTCCATCGGGCTAATCTCCAGTATGGCGGAGGGCGCGGAGTGCAATGTGACCGGGTTGAACATGAGCGCACACACCGGCACCCACATGGACGCGCCCCGGCACTTTATCGCCGACGGGGAAGCGATGGAAGCATGGCCGCCGGAAGCAACGGTCGGGCGGTGCCGGGTGATCGAGATCGCTGATCCCGTGGCGGTCACGGCCTCCGAGCTTGCGATCCATCAGCCGCGGGCCGGGGAGCGGATTCTTTTCAAAACGGAGAACTCGCGGAAGCGTTTGCTGAACGAGCCGGTGTTTATCGAGGATTTCGTGTACGTGGCGGAAGACGCCGCGCAACTGTTGGTGGCCTGTGGCGTGCGCTCCGTCGGAGTCGACTATCTCTCGGTGGGTGGCTTTTCGAGGGATGGCACGGAGACGCACGTCGCGCTGCTCGGCGCGGGAATCTGGGTGGTGGAGGGGCTTGATCTTTCCGCCATCAGCCCCGGCGAGTATGACTGGAACTGTCTGCCGCTCAAGCTGGTGGGCGCGGATGGGGCGCCGTGCCGGGCGTTGTTGCGCGAGGTATAGTGCCTGCTACCGCTCCAGGTTGAAGAAGTCCCAGAAGAAGATAACGGCCGCGTGCGTCGCCGGAACCCCTTCCACTTTGCCGACCAGCGAGCCATTCTTGCGGACATCGCCGCCGGATTCGATCTTGCCGGAAAGCGACCCGTTGACGCGCACATCGCCGCTCTTCTCCACTTTGCCCACCAGGGAGCCGTTCTTGCGGATGTCCCCGCTGGCTTCAATCTTGCCGACCAGAGAGCCTCCCACGCGAATGTCCCCGTCGGATTCAATCTGCCCGACGAGAGAACCATGCAGGCGGACATCGCCGCTCGACGAGATGCTGCCGATGAGCGAACCGCCTTTGCGAATGTCGCCCGCGAAGGCGGCCACAGTGAGGCAGAGAGAAAGAAGAAGCTTAGTCATGAGAGGTTTCTAGGGAGCTCGGTAAATGGTCTCGAAACGGATCATCGAAGCGCCAATTCCGGCGCCGGCGCCCGCCCCGGCCGCTAAGGCAATCCCCAGCGCCTGGTCACCGTTGCCCGTTTCATTGTTGAGCCGGGTGCGCAGCACCCCACCCAGCACGGCCGCGGCGCCGACGCCGATGGCCGTGCCGATAAGCGCGTTGCGGGCGCGGCCGGCCGAGCGACTGACGCGAACGATCTCGGCCTGCGGCACCGTGACGGTTTGGCCAGCAGCCGTGAGCACGATCTCCTTGGCATCGGCCCGCACGAATTCTCCGTTGAGGCTCTTCTTGTCGCGTTTCACGACCTGGATCTTGGTTTCCGCCGGCAAAGTCTCTACCTGGTTCCAGGAGCCTTCCGCGGCGAGGAGGAGGAGGCAAAACAGAGTGGTCATAGTCAGAACGCGCAAAAATCAGCCGGCGGAGTCGTAGGCGCGGCGAGTCCACTGCAATAATTCTTCGTCGACCTCGTCCGCGCTGGTGAGCCTCACCCGATAGGGGCACATGCCCCCGGGCGGCAGCGCCTCCAGGCGCGGACCTGCTTCGAGTGCCGGCATGTTCAGGCCGACTTCCACGCGGGTATTCGTCGTGGGGCCGATCAGAGCGAACTGCTTCTTGCGGCGCAGGCTGACGTTCGCTTTCTTCGGCGCGATTTCGAATGGCCCGAAGCCAGCGATCGCCGCCATGAACTTTTCGTGGATCGGCCGCAGGGACGCTTTGGGTCCAGCGTAAATGGCGGCAAGCGGATCGTCACCCTTGGGCTCCTCGGCGGCTTGGCGAAGGACGGTGACAAGTGTATTGGCATCGCCGTGGCCCAAGCCGAGGGTCGACTTGCAGTAGTCGCGAAGTTCGCCGTGCTTGCTCAAGCCAGAGGCGGTAAGCACGGCGGCAAGTTCCGGCAAGGTTTTGCCGGTTTTTTTCTGGATGTTGCTGAGTTGGGTCTGCAGCGCTTTGTCGAGATCGGGCACGGGAACCTCAGGGAGCCGCGTTCGCCCAGTAGCCGGGGCGGGTGCGGATCCGGAGTTTAACGCCAGGCTGCACCTGCACCGAAAGGTTGTGGAAACCGGGTTTCGGCTCTTTCGGCATGAAGCTTATCACGTATTGCGAATGGATCTCTTCGCCCAACTGCTGAATGGCTTTTTCAAGCCCGCTCAACCGCGTGAACGAGTACTCGGCCCCGCCCGTGGCCTCGACGAGCTTTTCGGTGGCCTTCTCTTTACCCAGCCGGGCGAGTTCGCCGACTCCGCCCAGGATGTCAGTCGATTGGGCGGAGGTGTTGGCAGGGATCGACTGCCCGACGGGGTCCGAGATGGGCTTGCCGGTGGGGAGGGGCAGCGGGCGCGTTTGGCGCGGTTGCTGCACGTCCTCCGGTTTGGCGAAGAAACCGGAGCGAAAGGCCGAATAGGTAGCGGCGTACACAGTGACGCCAGCGGTCTGCGCGGCGCGGATCACGTCTTCGAGTTTGGCTTCGCTACCGCGGTCGCGCGTTTCCGAGATGAGCAGGAGCACGCGGCGCGAGTTCGGCCGGGCATCGAGCAGCTTGATGGCTTCGGCGGCTCCGTCGAGCAGATGGCCCTCTTTGGGCGCACGCGGTTCCAGGCGGGCAAAGGCCCCCGAAAGGGCTTCCACGTTGCGCGTGCAGGGTTGGCGAACGACCACCGAATCCGAGAACGAGAGCAGGCCGGCACAGCCCCGCTCCCCGGCCACAAGCGGCTGGATCATCGCTCCAATCTGCCGGACTTTGACGAGCGCCGCGGCCGAAAGCCCGGAGGTCTGCACGGCGACCATCAGTGAGACCGGGGCCACACCTGTGCCGAAAGTATCCAGGCTGAACGGCTGGACCACGCCGTTATCCAGAACCTTGAAATTGGCCTCGGTCAGTCCGTCAACGGGACGGCCCTTGGCGTCCTGCACCGTGACTGGCATGACTACCAGGCGCACCTGCGCCTGAAAGCCAGCCTCCTGCGCCAAAAGGCAACAGGGAAGGATGAGGGCGAAGAGAGAACGCATCGCCCATTTTCTTTGCATTTTCTAGACCGGATCTCCGTCGTTGTGCGGAGCGAGCTGGTTGAGAATAGCGGCCTTCTCCGGCTTCTTGTACCGTTCGATCTTCGAGCCGATGGGGCCTTTGGCGGTGCGGGAGAGCAGCGTCGAGATTTCGTCGCGGCTCATCTTTTGAAAGGTCTTCACAGTGAGCACGTTCTCTTCGAGCTGCTGCACGGTCTCGACGCCGGAGACGAGGGTATCGACATCGTGGCTCAACGTATACCGCAGGCATTCGGGAATGGTGGCAATCTTCGCCTTCGTAATCTCGCCGATCGCGTTCGACTTCATCGCCAGCAGGCCCAGCCCCTTGGCCCGCACCTTGGGCAGCACGTTCTGGATGAAGCTGAGGTAGTGCGGATCGATCAGGTTGACCGGATGCTGCACGGTCTCCCAACCGTCGAAACCCTTGAGCAGCGCCTGGTGAACTTCCGGATCATGATGGCCAGTGAAGCCGATGTGGCGTACCATCCCCTTCTTCTTGGCCTCGACGAAGGCTTCGAGCGAACCGCCGGGTCCGAAGATCTTTTCCACCTCGTCCATTCGCGCCACTTCGTGGCAGCACCAGAGATCGAGGTAGTCCGTGTTCATGCGCTTGAGTGTCATCTCCAACTGGCCCATCGCGGACTTCTTATCCCGCAACTCGGCCTTCGACATCAGCAGCACCTTCTTGCGAAGACCGCCGGTGAGCGCCTTGCCATAGACCTCGTCCGATTTGCCGTTATGGTACTTCGCGGCCGAATCGAACATCACCACACCAAGGTCGATGGCGCGGCGGATAATCTTGATGCCTTCCTCTTCCCCCTTCACGGCCATGTGGTAGCCGCCGAGGGTGAACTTCGAAACCTTCAGGCCGGACTTGCCGAGCGTGGCCATCGGCATCGGGGCATCAGCGAGGGCGGTGACCGACGTGCCGAGCGCGGCAGCGGTGGTGTGGAGAAAATCGCGACGGTCCATGGAGGCTCCTTACGGGATGATGGTGACTCGCTTCATTGTATCGAGGCGCGGCCAAGTCCGTTCGAAGTAGGCGTTGCCTTCCTGCTGAGCCAACTTGGGGTCCGGGCCCGGGCCGCGCGGGGCAATGTCGCCGTAGACGAAGGCCAGTTGGTCCAGCACCTCGAGGCCTTCGGTGACCTTGCCAAAGGGCGCGAAGCCCTGGCTATCGAGTGACGTGTTGTCGCGCAGGTTGAAGAATAGCTGCGTCGAGCGGGTGTTGGGGCCGCGGGTGGCGAACGTGATGGTCCCGCGGACGTTGCGCTCCTTCACCGGATCGTCGACGATCTCACGGGCGGACCACAGGCGGTTCACCTTGGGGTCTTTATGAATGCCCCATTGGGCGACGAAGCCGCGGACCACGCGGAAGAACTTCTGCTCGTCATAGAACTTCTCTTGAACGAGTTCATAGAAGCGGTCGGCGCCCAGCGGTGCCCAGGCGCGGTTCACCGTGACGACGATGTCGCCTTTTGAAGTTTCGAACTTGGCCCGGAACGTCTCCGGCGCGCGGACGGGTTCTTTGGGCTTCTCCGCCACCTTGGCCGGGCCGCAGGCGGCGAGCAGAACAACGGCGATGAGCCAACTATTTCGCATCGCGCCAATTGTCCCCTACTCCGGTGTCGACGACAAGCGGAACGGTGAACTGGCGGACGGATTCCATCTCGCGCTTAACGAGCGTAGTGAGCGTTTCCACCTCGGCCGGCGGCGCTTCAAATACGAGTTCGTCGTGAACCTGCAGGATCATTCTCGACTCCAGCTTCTGATCCGCCAGCAGCTTCTGAATGCGGATCATCGCCAGCTTAATCAGGTCCGCGGCGGAGCCTTGCAACGGCGTGTTGACGGCCGTGCGTTCGGCGAAGGACCGGGCATTGGGGTTCCGGCTGTCCATATCCGGGATCGGCCGGCGGCGGCCGAACAGCGTTTCGGCGTAGCCCTTGGCGCGGACCTCGGCGATCGTGGTCTCAATGAACGTCTTGACGCCGGAGTAGCGGGCGAAATAGGCCTTGATGTACTTGTCGGCCTCGTTCTTGGGGATACCGAGAGCGGAGGCCAGGCCGAACGCCGTTTGACCATAGACGATTCCGAAATTGACCGCCTTCGCGCCGCGGCGCATCTCCGGCGTGACAAAGGCCGCATTGACGCCGAAGACCTCGGCGGCGGTGCGCGTGTGAATGTCCTCGCCATGCTGGAAGGCGTCAACGAGCACAGGGTCGCCTGACATGTGGGCGAGCAGGCGGAGTTCAATCTGCGAGTAGTCGGCGACGACTAGCTTCCAGCCGGGCGGCGGGATGAACGCGGCGCGGATCTCGCGGCCCAGTTCGGTGCGGACGGGGATGTTTTGCAGGTTTGGGTTCGAACTCGACAAGCGGCCCGTGGCGGCGCCCGTTTGTTGGAACGTCGTGTGGACGCGGCCGGTTTCGGGGCGAATCAGCGCGGGGAGGGCGTCAACGTACGTGCCCTTCAGCTTCACGAGGCCACGGTATTCAAGCACCTGCGCGGCAATGGGATGGGCGAGGCCTTCAAGGACGTCGGCCGCCGTGGAGATCTGTTTCTTGCCGCCCTTGGTGGGCGCGGGCAGGTTCAGATCCTCAAACAGAATCTTGCCCAACTGCTGGGGCGAGTTAATGTTGAACTCGCGGCCGGCGAGGCCGTGGATCTCCTTGGTGAGCGCCTGAATCGCGATGTCCATCTTCGCGGACATCACCGCGAGTTGCTTCGGTTCAATCAGGACGCCGACCCGCTCCATGGCGGCAAGGACGGGCACCAGCGGCAGGTCAATCGACTCGTAGATTTCCCGGGCGCCGATCTTGTCGAGCTCGGGGCCGAGCTTTGCGGCGAGACGAAAGGTGAGGTCCGCCCGCTGGTCGGCGCGGGCGCCGGGCTTCTGATGCAGGTGGACTTCACAGAGCGAGTCGAAGGCGGCATTGCCGGAATCGGCGGTGAGCAGGAAGGCTTCAAGCAGCAGGTCGCGGGTGAGGTTTCGAGCGGCGGGGTCCGCGGCATACAGCGCCTTCAGGTCGTGGGCGATCTTCGGAGTGTCTGATTGCAGGAACGCGAGGGAGGCGCAGGTGCGGGCTTGGCCGGGGGAGCGCGCGACGCCAAGTTGGCCGTCGAACAGGGCAACGCCGACCGGTCCAGGGCCGGCCCAGGCCGGGAGCTCTTCGGCGGAGATCGCGGCGTAATCCTCGGCGACCTTCTCGGGCTCCGGGGCGAGATCGCGCAGGAAGGAGAAGAATTCCATCTCGCGATAGAAGGCTTCCAAGGCGGGACGGTCGGGTTCGGCCAGGGCGAGCGAGTCGAGCGTGAGGTCGAGTGGGACTTCGCAGTGAATCGTGGCCAGGCGCTTCGACAGTTCGACCTGTTCCCGATGGGTGGTGAGCGCTTCCCGGTAAGCCTTCTTCGTGAGATTGGGGCCTTCGGCGAGCAGGTTGTCGAGCGTGCCGTACTGTTCAAGTAAGGCGACGGCGCCCTTGTCGCCGATGCCCGGGGCGCCGGGGATGTTGTCGACCGCGTCTCCTTTCAAGGCGAGCAGATCGGCGACCTGCTCCGGCCAGACGCCCATAAACTCTTTCACCTTGTCCCGGTCGTAGAGCGTGTCGTCCTTTGCCGGATTAAGCATGGAGACGCCGGAGCCGACGAGTTGGAGCATGTCCTTATCGGAAGACACAATGACGACCTCAAGGCCGGCCGCTTGCGCGCGTTTGGCCAGGGTGCCGATGACGTCGTCGGCTTCAAAGCTATCGAACTCGAGCACGGGGATGCGGAGCGACTCGAGGAGACGTTTGACGAGCGGCACCTGCGTCAGCAGATCGGGCGGCGTTTCAGTGCGGTTGGCCTTGTATGCGGCGAACTCCGCTTCGCGGAACGTGGGGCCGAGCGACTCGTATACGGCGGCGAGGTACTCCGGCTGATACTTCTCGCGCAGCTTCTTCAACATGTTGTGGAAGATGAATACCGCTTCGGTCGGCACGCCGGCGGAGGTGCGCATGGGCGGGGCGTTCATCCGCATACGCGCGTAGTAGGCGCGGAAAATGTAGCCGAAAGAGTCGATGAGAAAGAGGCGCGGCATCGCCTCCAGAATACTCTAATGTGTCCGGATCGCCTCATGTGTTGCTGGAAAGACACACTTTTGAGCGCCTAACTATTTTACTTTCAATTGATTACCATTTTTGGTATTCTTCGTCTTGCGCTTCGAAACTACGGTTGCACAGCCGGTATCGGCCCAGGGGGTGGGGCTCCACAGCGGAGTACCCGTGACGATTACGATCCAACCGGCAGCGGTGGGGACTGGAATTGTCTTCCGACGAACCGACCTTTCGAACTTTGAGCTGCCGGCCAGTTGGCGGCACGTGGCACGGGTTTCTTACGCGACCAGCCTGATGCGGCAGGGCGTTTTGATCTCGACAACTGAGCACCTGCTGAGCGTTTTGTACTCAATGGGCGTCGACAACGCCTACATCGACATCGACAATCTCGAGGTGCCGATTCTCGACGGCTCGGGCTTGCCGTTCGTGAAGCTGCTGGAGCAGGCCGGCATTCAAACCTATAAGAAGCGGCGGAAGTATTTGCGCATTGTGAAGCCGGTGACGGTGGAGCAAGGCAATAAGCGGATCTCGATTTTGCCCGCGGACTCCTTCCTGCTCTCCTGCGACATCTACTTCGATCACCCGTTGGTTGGCCGGCAGTCGATGGAGATGGAACTGACGCCCGACCGGTACGCCACGGAGATTGCGGCGGCGCGAACGTTCGGTTTTGAATACGAACTCGACCAGATGCGCAACATGGGGCTGATCCGCGGGGCGGACCTGACGAACGCCGTCTGTTTTGATCGCGAAAAGGTATTGAATCCCGGCGGATTGCGCTTCCCGGACGAACCTTGCCGCCACAAGATTCTGGATCTGATCGGCGATCTCGCACTGATCGGGCGGCCTCTGCTGGGCCATGTCATTGCCGAGCGGGCGGGGCACGCCATGCATGCCGCGTTGGTGGCGCGGATCATGCAAGACAGTTCGTTGTACGAAACGATTACGTTCGATCAGTTGGCGTCCCGGGTGACGCATGCGTTGGTTGGCTAGTCTGTGTTCCGGCACATTCCCAACATATTGACGGTCTTGCGGCTGATCGGAACTGCGCCCGTGGTGTGGCTCATTCTGGAGCGGGAATTTCATTGGGCCCTGCTGGTGTCGTTTCTGATCGCGGTGACGGATAGCATCGACGGCTGGATGGCCCGGAAATGGAAGCTGGAGTCGCCGTTTGGCGCGATTATGGATCCGATCGCGGACAAGCTTCTGGTGGGCAGCGGATTTGTTGCGCTTTGGTATGTGAGTGCCATGCCACTTTGGCTGGTCGCGATGGCTCTGGGCCGGGATCTGGGAATCGTCCTGGCTGCCGTAGTGCTGCATCGCTGGAAAGGGGTCCGGGAATTTCCACCTTCGCGCTTAGGAAAGGCAAACACCTTTATTCTTATGTGTACCGTAGCTGCGGTATTCCTGAACTTTTACCCCAACGTTTTCTTTGGGATGAGCGCCGCGATGATTGTATTGAGCGGCGCGCGCTACGCTTATCTTGGAATTCAGGCCGCAAAATGAATTGACGAGTGCCCACCCTGGAGCTAGGCTATAACTAGGTAGGTCTCCCGCTATGCGCTACACGCCGTCAAAGCAGTATTTGTGGGCCGGTCTTGTCGCTGCCGGTCTGGCGGTGATCTCTACGGTTTTTGCCACGGAGTGGACAATCGCTCTAGTGGCCTCGGTTCTCTTTTTGATCAGCGCGATTGCGGTTCTTTTGCTGGCGTTTCGGCCCGCAATTGAGATCCAAGAGCAAATGCTGGTAGTGGGCGAGCGGTCGATCCCGTGGACCGAAGTGGCGCGGGTGGATCGAACGGGATGGATCTCCCCCCTGATCGTGAATATCACGTTGGTGGACGAAGAGAAACTCCTGATCGTTTTCCCGGGCGACCTAGACGCATCGAACTCGCTGCTGCGCCACCTGCGGCGTAACTCCCGCGAGGCTTTAATCGACGGTATCCCGCATCGCCAGTTCTGGGGCGAAGCGTTGCCGCCTGTAGACGCGCCCAAGCAGTTGACGGCGCCAAAAGTGCAGCTTCTTCGTTGCGAGGATGAGGCCGAGGTCGAGCGGCTGTACCAGCTTCTCAAAACCGTCGGTCATCTCGACACCCGTCAGCAGGACGAGAAGTAGGCTTTGCTGCGCCGAGCGCGGCGTTGGTTGGCGGTGGCTGCGATCGCGGCCCTGATGGTGGTATTTCACGCCCAATGGCTTCCGGCCTTGGCGTGGTTTCTGGTGGATTCCGAGGCGCCCCAAAAGGCAGACGCGATTTTCGTCCTGGGTGGAGATCAATTCGGCGAGAGGATCGTCCATGCGGCGGAGCTCGCGCGGCAGGGGTATGCGTCGAAAGTTTACGTCAGCGGCCCGGCAGGCATCTTTGACTATCACGAGAGCGATTTATCGATCGAGTTCGCCCGCAGACGAGGATACAGCGACGTGTCTTTTGTTGCCTTCAAGAACGATTGCAAATCCACGCGGGATGAAGCCGAGCGATATATGCCGGAGTTCCGTCGCATGGGCTTCCAACATGTTCTGGTCGTAACCAGCAATTTTCATACGCGGCGCGCAGGGCGGATTCTGCGGGCGGCCGGAACGGAGCCGCGGATTCATATGATGGCGGCCGCGGCCCGTGAGTTCCACCCGGACGATTGGTGGCACCGGCGGCAGGACCAGAAGAATCTGTTTATGGAGTGGTCAAAGACGTTCGCCAGTTGGGTAGGGATGTAGCGCCGTGCTAAACGCGATCCGTTTTCTTTGGCCCTACCTGGACCGGCACCGGCGTCAGTTGGTGCTCGGGCTGGCAGCGTTGGTGGGGAACGCGATGTTCGGCGCCACCCTGCCGCTCATGATCCGCCAGGGCATCGACTCGATCACGGCGGGGGAGCCCTGGAGCGTAACGGTGTGGTCCGCGGTGGCGCTCCTGGGCCTCGCGCTTACCAAAGGCGTGTTCCAGTACTGGAAGCGCTGGATTTTGATCGGGGTTTCCCGCGACGTGGAGTACGACCTGCGGAATGATGTGCTCGCGCATCTGGTCGTGGTCAGCCGCAACTTTTACGCCCGCTTCCCCACAGGCGACATTATGGCCCGGTCGACCAACGATCTGAACGCCGTGCGCATGATGGCCGGCCCCGGCCTGATGTACTGCGGCGAAACGTTGCTCATCTTCGTG
>LNFE01000059.1 GCA_001464575.1 Acidobacteria bacterium Ga0077553
CCTCCACCGCCCCCTGGATCACCCCCACCGCCGCCTTCGGCAGCCGCCCCAGCAAATGCCCCCGCAAGTACACCGCCGGCTCCTCATCAAACACAAACCGGTCCCGAAACCGCGCCAGCGGATCCCGCCGGTCCGCCGCAATCGCATACTGCACACTCCAGAACGAAGGATCCATATACGCTACACTAACTGCTTGCGATCCCCGCGGGTAACAGTAGTCATCCCTACTCTCTCGGCCGACGCTGCCCTCTGGGACTGTGTCCAATCCCTCCAGCATCAATCGTTCCGGGAATTCCAAACCGTCATCGTCGATAACAGCGGCCGCCAACTCGTCCGCCAAGGTCCCCCTGTCGAAGCTACCATCCTAAATCCACCCGCGAACATCGGCTTCGGCGCCGCCATCAATCTCGGCGCCCGCGAATTCCCCGCCGAATTCATTGCCGCCCTCAACGACGACGCCCTCCCCGACCCCCTCTGGCTCGCCACCCTCGTCGCCGCCCTCGACGCCCACCCTCGCGCCGGCATGGCCGCCAGCCACATCGAAAACGAATCCGCCGGCCTCCTCATCGCCATCGACGGCTCCAGCAAACAACGCCTCCCCATCCCCACCGAAGACGACGACTGCCTCCTCCCCAGCGGCGCCGCCGCCCTCTATCGCCTCGAACTCTTCACCGTCCTCGGCGGCTTCGACGAGTCCTTCTTCCTCTACTGCGAAGATACCGACCTCGGCCTCCGCGCCCACTGGGCCGGCTGGTCCTGCCGCTACGCCGCCGCCGCCCGCGTCCTCCATCGCTACTCCCATTCCGCCGGCCGCGCCTCCGCCCTCAAGGCCTACCTCGTCGAACGCAACCGCCTCTTCCTCGTCTGGAAGTGCTTCCCCCTCCGGCGCCTCATCCTCGTCCCCTTCGCCGCCCTCTGGCGCTACCTGCTCCATCTCTCGGCCCTCCTCGAAGGCCGCGGCGCCGCCGGCGAATTCCGCACCTCCGGGCAGAATCCCCTCCAGCTCCCCCTCTTCGTCCTCCGCGCCCACTGGGAGCTCCTCCTCGCCCTCCCCCGCCTCCTCACCGCCCGCCGCCACATCCGCCGCACCGCGCAGGTCTCCCCGGAAGCCTTCTGCGAGCTCCTCGACCGCCACCAGATCACCCTCCCCGAGGTCGCCGCCGCGTGATCAAACCCCAACACGCCAACGCCCTCATGATCCTCATCCCCGCCTACAACGAAGGCGGGGCCATTCGCCGCGTCGTCACCGAAGTCCGCACCCTCCTCCCTCAAATTCCCGTCCTCGTCATCGACGACTGCTCCACCGACGACACCCGCACTGAAGCCCTCACTGCCGGCGCCGGTGTCATCTCCGTCCCCTACCACCTCGGCCTCGGCGGCTGCGTCCAGGCCGGCTACCGCTACGCCTACGACGCTGGCTTCTCCTACGTCATCCGCATCGACGGCGACGGCCAGCACGACCCCCAGTTCATCCCCACCCTCTTCCGCGCCCTCCGGGATTCCCGCGTCCAAATGGTCATCGGCTCCCGCTATCTCAACGGCAAAGTCCCCGCCACCTCCTTCGCCCGCGGCGTCGGCATCTGGTTCTTCCGCCAGGTCCTCCGCCTCATCCTCGAAAAAGAGGTCCACGACCCCACCTCCGGCTTCGTCGGCGTCAACCGTCAGGCCCTCGAAGTCTTCGCCCGCAGCTTCCCCCTCGAATATCCTGAAATTGAAGCGCTCGTCGTCCTCCAGCGCCGCCAATTCCGTTTTGAAGAAGTGCCCGTCGTCATGCGCCCCCGCATGGCCGGCGTCAGCACCATCACCGCGCTCAAGTCGTTCTATTACGTCCTCCACGTGCTATTAGGCGTCGTCGTGAATATCCTGAAGTATGAAGGCAAACGCCGAAAAGGCTAACTTATGGATCGTCTACTGAACGTCGTCGCCGGCATGAGCGTCCTGCTCATCGGACTCGTCTTCTTCGCCATCCGCCGCGCCCACATCCGCGTCGAATACTCCGTCAGTTGGCTCAGCGCCGCCCTCGTCATGCTCGTCCTCTCGCAGTGGCAGTGGGCCCTCCGCCAGGTCGCCGAATTTCTCGGCGTCAACAATGCCCCCTTCGCCCTCCTGCTCATCATCCTCAGCCTCTTTCTCATCGTCTTCTTCCGCTTCTCGGTCATCATCAGCGACTTGAAAGATGCCAACATCGCGCTAACCCAAAAACTAGCCATCATCGAATACCAACTGCAGCATGTCCAAGAAAAACACGCCCCCTCCCGCGACGCCTAGCCCAACCAATACCTGGTGGCCCCTCGCGGCCGGTCTCCTCGTTCTCGCCTTCGCCCTGCTCGAAATCTACGGCCCAGCCCTCAACGGCCCGTTCCTATTCGACGACCGCTATCTCCCCTTCCTCATCCCCGGCTTCGCCGACAATCCCCTGCGCGCCTGGGTCGTCGGCGTCCGCCCCATCCTCATGGTCACCTACTGGGCCAACACCCGCATGTTCGGCCTAGACCCCTACTGGTTCCACTTCGTCAACCTCCTGCTCCACGCCGCCGCCGGCGTCTGCGTCTGGTACATCGCCAAAAAGCTCACCCAGCACAAAATCCTCTCCGCCTTCTGCGCCCTAATCTTCCTCCTCCACCCGCTCCAAACCGAATCCGTATCCTATATCGCCAGCCGCTCAGAAGTCGCCGCCGGCCTCTTCTTCCTCGCCGCCTGGGCGGTCTTCCTCTACCGGAAGGAACAAGCCATCAGCATCGGCGAAACTCTCCTGGTCATGGCCCTCTACGGCATGGCGGTCCTCACCAAAGAACATACCGTCGTCCTCATCGTCGTCCTCCTCCTCACCGACTATTTCTTCAACCCCGGCTTCACCCTCGAAGGCATCAGGAAAAACTGGAAGCTCTATGGCGGCCTCGTCCTCGCCGGCATCGCCCCCGTCCTCTTCCTCCTCCGCACCCTGCGCTTTGCCGACTCCGCCGGCTTCAACATGAAGGACCTCACGGCCACCGACTACCTCCTCACCCAGGTCCGCGCCCTCTGGGTCTCGATTACGACATGCCCATCTCCCGCTCCCTCTTCGACTACGGAGCCGGTCTCTGCCTCCTCAGTTGGCTCGTCCTCGCCGGCATCGCCTGGTTGAAGCGCAAAGAATGGCCCCTCGCCAGCTTCGGCTTCTTCCTCTTCCTCGTCCTCCTCGCCCCCACCTCCTCCTTCCTCCCCATCCGCGACGTCCTCGTCGAGCGCCGCATGTATATGGCCGTCTTCGCCCTCAGTCTCATCGCCGTAGAACTCCTCCGCCGCTGGAAAACCACCCCCACCACCCTCACTGCCCTCACCGCCGTCATCTCCCTCGCCCTCATGGCCGTCACCTACCAGCGCAACGCCGTCTGGAACTCCGCTCTCGCCCTCTGGTCGGATTCGGCCTCGAAGTCTCCCAACAAAGCCCGCCCCCACTTCCAACTCGCCTACGCCCACTATGAGAAGGGGCAGTGCCTCGAAGCCACCCGCGCCTACGCCCGCGCCGCCGAGCTCCAAAAGCCCGACGACCATCTCTACGTCGACTGGGCCCTTGCCCTCGACTGCGCCGGCCAGCCCGCCCAGGCCCTCTCCCGTCTCGAAGACGCCAACCGCCTCAAGCCCTCCGCCCACAACTACTCCCTCATGGGCATGATCCGCGGCAAAACCCAGCAGTATGACGAAGGCCTCGCCGCCCTCGCCGAAGCCGAGAAGCTCGACGCCAATTTCTCCATGCTCCACGTCTACCGCGCCAACATCCTCTTCGCCCGCGGCGAACTCGACCAGGCCATCGCCAGCTTCCAAACGGCCCTCCGCATCGAGCCCCAGCTCGCCGCCGCCGCCCAGGGCCTCCGCAACGTCCAGAACGCCAAGGCGAAGGCAGATGCGAATCGGCGTTAACGCCCTCTATCTCCTCCCCGGCGAGGTCGGCGGCACCGAGATCTATCTCCGCAACCTCCTCCAGGCCCTCGCCCACGAGCCCGACGACCACGAGTACATCCTCTTCACGAACCGAGAGACCGGCCCCGGTCTCGCCCCCGCCGATCCCCGCTTCCAAATCTGGCCCCAGCCCATCAAAGCCCGCTTCCGTCCCGGCCGCATCCTCTGGGAGCAGTTCGTCCTCTCCACCGGCGACTGCGACATACTCTTAAACCCCGGCTTCACCGCCCCCTGGTCCGCCCGTTGCCCGCAACTTACCTGGATCCACGACCTCCAGCACAAGCGCCACCCCGAGTACTTCAAACCCGCCGACTTACTCGCCTGGCGCTTCTTAGTCTGGGCCGCCGCCCGCCGCTCAAGGGCCATCCTAACCCTCAGCGAGAAATCCAGAGAAGACATCCACGAGATCTACAAAGTCCCCCTCGACCGCATCCACCTAGCCCCACCCGGAGTCGGCGAAGTCTTCCCCACCCTCAACGCCCAGCGCACCGAACCCATCGTCCTCTGCGTCTCCACGCTCCACCCCCACAAAGGCATCGAGACCCTGCTCGAAGCCTTCGAGAAGTTCCGCCAGACGCACCCCGAGTACCGCCTCGTCCTAGCGGGAATGAAGGGGTTCCACACAAAGGCGATCGAAGCCAAGGCCGGCCCGAACGTCGAGATCACCGGCTGGCTGGAGCGAGAGGACCTATACGGCCTCTACCGCCGAGCCAGCCTCTTCGTCTTCCCCTCGACGTTTGAAGGTTTCGGCATGCCTATCTTAGAAGCAATGGCCGCCGGCCTCCCCACCATCTGCGCCGACGCCCGCCCCATGAAAGACGTCAGCGCCGACGGAGCCCTCCACTTCCCGCCCGGCAACGCAGCCGCCCTAGCCGAGCGGATGGAGAAAGCTCTAACCACCCCCGGCCTGATCGAAAGAGGAAGACAAAGAGCCGCCGAGTTCACCTGGCAGAAAACGGCTCAGGCCGTCCTCCGTGCTGCGGCAACAATCAATCGCGCGAAACCACGCTAGAAACTTCCCCAACACTAAACCTGGTGACCGGTCTTCAATTCGCCCGGAAGGCGCCGAATATGCTGAACTCTAGACTGACCGATGAGGAAAAGTAAAAAACCGCAGCCCCAATAGGACCTGGAGCACGCACCACTGAGTCTGGTGGCGGGGGCGGAGTTTTGACGTTGATTTGGTAGAGGCCAGCACTCCCGACTGCCAACCCAACATACTCTGGATCGAACCATGGGCCAACGGCAGAATAAAAACCACCTTCCGGCAAGCCACCACAGTTATAACAGACCCTTACCCGATACCTGGCCAACGTGCTTGCTGGCTGCTTTACTGCTGCACCCGCCTCAACCAATGGATCGGTCGCTCCCAGTCCCCATGCATAGATAGTAATGGTCTCTCCAGGAACGAATGGATTCTCATTGGACACCAGGGAACCGTCCTGCCTAGTGACCATTGGGCGGCAGCCTCCCGTTCTCGAAGGCGGCCAATCATCAACCAGCGCCGCCACGCACGAGCTAAGGATTCGAGGGACGGCTGAAGCATAAACAACTTCCTCCGTAAGCCCGGGCTTGCCGTTCTTGTACACGGTGAGCCTTGGGTAGGGCGGGCGCTGGAGAGTCCCGGCAGGCATATCGTAAGGTATCTGGGCAACGATATTGTTGTCCCGGCACGTCACTTGAGAACATCCTCCGGTACCAATTCGCATCAAAGGCAGTTTCTGCGACCAATTGTTATTCCCGTCCTCAAGAAGAACATAAACACCGCTCAGCTCCCGGGCGAGGGGATCGCTTTTCGAGACAGCCGGAGGCACGTCCAATCCACGAACAAATAGAGTAACAATCTGCCCTGGCGCAACGGTAATTTTCGGCGGATCGCCGGTATAGGACTCCTTCACAATCATCGGCAAGTCCTGCGCGACGATGGAAATGCCGGTCAGTAACGACAACAAAACAAGATTCCACGTACCGTTGGTCATTAATCGACTCCTATACCTAACCGGACCACGCGACGTCAAAACAGAAGCTTTGGTTATCGCGATTCGTATTGACTCACTATAGCAAGCACGAAGCCCGATTCAGCGGACTCGACTGCGGTTCCGCGATTCAACCGCCCTGCCTAAACGACCGACGGAATCCGCACAATTCTATTCATAAACTGCCGGTCAGTCTCTTTTTCTTACCATCATGGAAAGCAGGTAGTCTTGAGCAATTCTCTGCTTCCGAATTCGCCGCCACACATCGAAAGCCCGTTCAACGGATACAACGTGGAACAGCGCCTCGGTCTTAGTCCAAAACCTCGCATTGTCATAGTCCGCAATGTGACGTTGCACCACGACTTATGGGGCGTCCAGTCTGCAGCTCATTTTTAGAAGTTCACGAGCCTTGACTCAACTTCGTATGCGAATCAACGACCAGTGCTGGCCCACCAGCCACAGAACGATGATTCCTGCCACAATGTTTATCGCGACCGACGACGCAACATTCCGCAAAAACGTGATGCTGATTGTGATCGATCGCCACAGGACACCGTCATGTACCCTGAAAGCAAGGAGTATTCGTCATGCCAGATCTCGACTGGTCCCGATGCACTGCGGTTGAAAGCGTGCCAGACCGGCGTAGCGGCGCATGGGTGTTTCGCAACACCCGGATGCCCGTAGCGACCGTTTTCGAAAACCTTGAATTGGGGACCCCAATCGACGAGATCATTGAGCAGTACGACGTCACCCGGGAACAAATTCGGGCTGTCCTGGAATTTGCCGCGCGCAGCCTTGATGCGCCGCCGGTACCGGTCGGCGCAACGGATCGATCCGATGCGCATCCTCTTTGATCAGGGCGTGCCAAGGGGCCTGGCCGCCTCACTGCGAGGTCACGACGTAACTGAGGCCAGAAAGCTCAATTGGGAGGGAATTTCAAACGGAGAGCTGCTCAAACTGGCGGAAATCGCTGGCTTCGAAGTACTAGTGACTACGGACAAGAACGTCCGCTATCAACAGAATCTGATCGGCCGCAAGATTTCGATAGTCGTACTCGGGAACTCGCCTTGGTGGCTGGTGCGCCAGCATCTCGGAGCAATCGTCGCAGCCGTTAGCCTCGCAGCGCCCGGCAGCTATGTCGAGGTAGATATCCCGTTCGAGCAACAATAGGCTTGCTCGCGGGCACCGTCGCCTCCATCAATCCGCTTCGGAACGAGGCCGCCCATCTCTCTCGCCTTGCGGTGCAGACGTCATCCCCTCGCCCGCCCAACGCAGTTCGGTCTTCCATTGCGGGAATATGATCAGAATCGGGTCAGGGAACCAATCTCACCCGGCCCAGGCAGCAGTTGCCTAAATCGGTGGATAGAATCGACATCGCGGCCCATCGGAGTCAGTTACGCAACGGATCGTGCCGCGAAACTTCTTGCGCTCAATCGGCGGCACCAAATCGGGCAACAGCGGACTCTGGCGGGAAAACATATCATCCGGGAAAAAACCACCGTCGTCTGAGAAGTACATCGATACCTGTCGCGGAGCTATTCGCAACTGGCTCGCTATCTGAAGATAAACGCGCCTCGCCTCCGAAACGCGAAACCCTCGATCTCGTAGGTACAGGGCGACGGATCCGTCGAGAGTACCCAGGCATCTTGCGTCCAGCAACTCGATACCGGGCAACATCTCCAGGGCCTTCCCCTTCCAGTGTGTCTTTCCCCCAACCACAACCCCAATCCGGTTAGCGGTGCCGATGCGAGCCCCCCAAGCAATGGAGTGCTTCCGCAGTTCTCGGCGCTGCTTCTGGATGAACTCCAGCGAAGCGCTTGCCGCCAAGTGGCTCATTCCAAAACTTTCGAGGCCTTTCAACGAAGATGCCCCTTTGAACAGAACGATAGACGCTTTGTGATGCGAGCCCCCCAGTGTCGACTCCACCCAAGTGATAAGAGCATCTGCGTTCGCCGACTCCGGAATAACTCCCTCCAGGATCGTTACGTTACCGCAGCGCATTGCCTCGATGGAAGCATCGAAGGCAGGGAGATACCCAGCAAAAACCACTAATGCAGCCGCGCGCGCACACAACGTAACTCGAATCACAGGCGGATAGGCTCCACGAGTTCCCAGCTTAACAGTACTGGGGGCTGCCACGAGAGGTCGGGCTAAATCGGCCCACGGGAGGGGATTGCAGGAACGGGACCAAGCGCGGCACCAGATCAGACGGCCAAAGTGGGCCAAATTAAATTGCCAAACTCATCCGTTCGAAGGACCGGCAGAACACCGCCATCAGCGATTCCACAGCCCCGACCCAACCCACGACCCACAGCACGACAGATAGCTCATCCATCAAGTCCACCAACAGGACAAAAAGCGATACAGCCAATTCGCAACCCGGCCGTCGCCGCACCTCTCCCCACTCAACGCACAAACGGATCCACAATCCATCGAAAGGCCGCGCCATATGGCGGTAGATCCGCCACTACATAGGACCTCCCGTCCGTCAAATCGAACACGATCGCCGAAGTCGGTGATGTCGAAAGTGGCCACGGCCGCTTGGCGACGGCAAACAAAACCATCTCCGACGTCGCACTCCATCCGGACAGCGAGACCACTTCGGCGCCAGAATATACCTCCCGAACCGCGCCCGAGGCCCTCTCCAGGAGCACCAAACGACCATCCGGCGCTACGTAGGCTAGGTAGCGCCCGTTTGGAGAAAGGCGCCCCAAACTCCCCGCGAACCGGGACAACACCCGCCCACTCGGCACCTCCACCAGCCATACGTTCCCAGCGGACGGATAGCACAACGTCTTTCCGTCATGCGACCAACTGAATTCCATGCGATGGGCCGATCCGTCGCCGGGAAGCATCTTCCCCGCTGCATTCGCCGGCCGGTTCTCGCCACTCGCTACCGGCTTCAGATAGATTCCGGACTCCCCAAATGAGCCATCTGGCCGATAAAGAGTTCCTCGATAGACAACGAATTCCGCCGTGGGGGAGAAAGAAAACTCATTGGTAAACACCTCGACGTCCGTAGAGATACACCGCTTGAGCTGAAAGCCGCAGCGGGACATCCGCCGAACCATGGGAGCTGGCACGGAACCGAACAGTAGTCTAACCTCCTCGTGCGTGCCTTCCTTACCGTACTCCGAAATCCGGTATTTCATCCCGTCTTCGCCCGGGAACTCATGGATTGCTTGCTTCCCCGTCGATAAATCGAAGGTACTCACGCGGGTTTGGGGGCTGAACCAAGACGCGCGGGCCAGACGAATCGTACCTTCCGGCAAAACCAGACGGTCCTGAGGAACCCGGTCAATAAAGATAGGATGGCAACTCAGTGCGAGCAGCGAGGCCCCCACGACTAAGGCGCGAGAAACAGCACGGCGAACGCGGCAGTCCACCGCGCTGGCACTAACACTGATCCAACTGCGGTCGGGCTGTAATCCCATTCGGGATACCTCCGATGCGACAACGCCTCATTCTAGCGAACCCTGCCGCAAGCTCCAGAAATCGCCTAAGTATAACCCGTCCGATCCTCCCTTCCGCCCGGCCGCCATTACCCGAACCGGACCACCCGCGCGGCTGGCTCGCCGGCCCGTTTCCTCGGGAACCCGCACAGCTTTCCCCAAATAGTTCGAAACAACCTCCAGCCAATTCCCCTCTCCCCTCTGAACGAAAACGAAACGCCGGAGCCTTATATGGAAACCCTACAAGATCTATTGGTTGAAGAATTGAAAGATATCTACAGCGCGGAGAAGCAGATCGTCAAAGCTCTCCCCAAGCTGGTCAAAGGCGCGGAAAGTGACGCCCTCAAGCAAGCGCTGAGCGAGCATCTCGAAGCGACCAAAACCCAAGTCACCCGCCTGGAGGAGGTCTTCGAGGTTCTCGAGAAAAAGGCCACCGCCAAGCACTGCAAAGGAATGGAAGGCCTGCTAGCCGAGGGCAGTGACCTGCTCGAAGTAGAAAAGTCCGGCCTGCTCCGTGACCTGGCGCTCATTGGAGCCTGCCAGCGCGTCGAGCATTATGAAGTGGCCGCCTACGGCACCGCCCGCGCCATGGCGGAAAACTGCGGTCTCGACGACGCCGTCGCCCTCCTCGCGCAAACCCTCGAAGAGGAAGTGCTCGCCGATACCACCCTCTCCGCGGTCGCCGAAGACCTGTACGCCACCTTAGGCGCCCAAACCGAAGGCGAAGAGGACCGCCCCATGGCGGCGTCACCAGCCAAGGCGAATAAGGCGGCGAATAAGCCGAAGACTACCCCCGCCAAGTCCGCCGCCGCAGGGCGCTAGCCGAAATCGGTTGGTCCGCCGCCGGGCGTTCACAGCCCAAGAAAATAAACTTAAGTCCTAATCCCCTCAAT
>LNFE01000060.1 GCA_001464575.1 Acidobacteria bacterium Ga0077553
CGTAGGCGATCTTGCCGAGCTTGCCAGTTTTGAGAATCTCGTCCCGGGCTTCGATTAGATGGGGCGTGCTACGGCGCTGGGTGCCGATTTGCACGACGCGGTTGTACTTGCGGGCGGCGTTGAGCATGGCGAGGCCTTCGGTGACGTCGATGGAGATCGGCTTCTGGCAGTAGATGTCAGCGCCGGACTTGCAGGCTTCGATGAAGGGGAGGGCGTGCCAGTGGTCGGGGGTGGCGATGAGAACGATGTCGAGGTCCTTTTCCTTGAGCATCTCGCGGTAGTCGGCGTAGAGGCGGGGCCGTTTCTGGGAGGGCTGGCGTTCGACGACCATGTCGGCGCAGTTGCTGAGCATGGTCTTGTCGACGTCGCAGAGGGAGACGACTTCGACGGGGGCGACCTGGAGGAGGCGGAAGAGGTCGCTCTTGCCGTACCAGCCGGTGCCGATGAGGCCGACGCGGCGGGTCTTCTGCTGGCCGTAGGCAGCGAGGGCGGCGGCGCTCAGCGATAGGAAGTGTCGACGTTGCATGATTCGCAGTATAAACTCGGGAGTAATGCGGTGTCTTCTGTTCTTCGTCGCGGTGGTGGCTTGGAGTAAGCCGGTGGAGTTTACGCGGGACGTGCGGCCGATTTTGTCCGATGCCTGCTTCCATTGCCACGGGCCGGACGACTCGTCGCGGATGGCGGGGCTGCGCCTCGATACAAAAGAGGGCGCGTTTGCCAAGGCGATTGTGCCGGGCAAGTCGGCCGAGAGCTTGCTGGTGAAGCGGATTACGCACACGAATAAGGCGCTGCATATGCCCCCGCTGTCGGCGAAGGTGCAACTGAACGAGGCGCAGGTGGCGACGCTGAAGCAGTGGATTGACGAGGGCGCCAATTGGGAGGAGCACTGGGCGTACCAGAAGCCCCAGAAGCCGGCGGCGAAGTCGATTGACGAGATTGTGAAGGCCCGGCTGGTGAAGGAAGGGTTGACGCAGAATCCGCCCGCGGATAAGGCGACGCTGCTACGGCGCGTGACGCTGGACCTGACGGGCTTGCCGCCGACGCCGGCGGAGGTGGATGCGTTTTTGGCGGATAAGTCCGCGAAGGCTTACGAGAAGGTGGTGGACCGCTTGTTGGCGAGCCCGCACTACGGCGAAAAGCAGGCGATGCACTGGCTGGACTTGGCCCGGTATGCCGACACGCATGGCTTCCACATCGACTCGCACCGGGACATGTGGCCGTGGCGTGATTGGCTGATTGGCGTGTTCAACAAGAACATGCCGTATGACCAGTTCACGATCTGGCAGTTGGCGGGGGATCTGCTGCCGAACGCGACGCGCGAGCAGAAGGTGGCGAGCGGGTTTAACCGGAACCACGTGATCAATTATGAGGGCGGGGCGATTCCGGAGGAGTATCAGACGGAGTATGTTGTGGACCGGGTGGAGGCGACGTCGACGACGTGGCTCGGGCTGACTATGGGGTGTGCGCGTTGCCATGACCATAAGTACGACCCGATTAAGCAGAAGGATTTCTACCAGTTCTTCGCCTTCTTCAACAATGTGAACGAGAAGGGGTTGGACGGGCAGCGCGGGAACGCGGCGCCGGTGTTGGCGTTGCCGTCCGAGACGCAGGCCGGCTTGTTGAAAGAGATCAACGAGGCGGTGGCGAGCCGGGAGAAGCAGCTCGAAGCAGCGGACGTGCCGGCGCAGGTAAAAGCTTGGGAGGCGGAGCGGAAGTTCGAGGCGCCGAGCCGGACGGGCCTGCTGGCGCACTATGAGTTTGAAGGGAACATGCTGGAGACGACTGGGTCGTACAAGCATGGGAAGTATTTGGGGCTGCCGCCGACGCCGCGGGACGGGCCGGTGGGCCAGGCGGCGACGTTCGATTCGACGTCGCTGGCGGAGGCTCCGGCGGCGCATGATTTCGATGCGACGAAGCCGTTTGCGCTGGCGTTCTGGTTCCGAGGCGGGAACAATCTGGATCCGCTAGTGATTCTGCAGCAGAAGGACGAGACGGGCTGGTTGTTCACGCACGATACGATTTTCAGCATTGGCGATTTGCGGCGCGGGGCACACCTGATTGTGAAGTTCTTCGGGCCGGGCGGGGCGGCGCTGGAGATGCAGACGGTGGCGCCGTTCGGCTACGGCGACTTTGTGCACTTCGCGTTGAACTATGACGGGAAGGGCAATTTCACGCTGCTGCAGGATGGGAAGCCGGCGGAGTTGAAGACGCTGAAGAATACGTTGAACGGGGCGAATTTCAAGACCAGTGCTCCGTTGACGGTGACGAAGCTGGTGGGGTCGCTGGATGATCTGCGGATCTATGGCCGGGAGTTGAGCGCGGCGGAGGCGCACCAATTGGCAGTGGTGGAGCCGGTGCGGTATCTCGTCGAGAATTCGGGGATTCGGCGGACGAAGGAGCAGGTGGCGACGGTGCGGGAGTTCTACCTGACGTACGAAGCTCCGGCGGCGACGAAGGCTCTCTATGCGCGGTTGCAGCAATTAAAGCGGGAGCGGAAAGAGCTCGAAGAGGCGATTCCGACGACGATGGTGATGGAGGAGCGGGCGGAGATGCGCGAGACGCATCTGCTGATCCGCGGGGCGTACGACCGGAAGGGCGAGAAGCTATCGGCGGCGACGCCGGGGTTCCTGCCGCCGATGCCGGCTGCGGCGCCGAAGAACCGGTTGGGACTGGCGCAATGGCTGGTGAACGGGGAGCACCCGTTGACGGCGCGGGTGGCCGTGAATCGGATGTGGGCGCAGTTGTTCGGGACGGGGTTGGTGAAGACGGTGGAGGACTTTGGGAGCCAGGGGGAGATGCCGTCGCACCGGGAGCTGCTGGATTATTTGGCGGTGCGGTTTGTGGAGTCGGGTTGGGACATGAAGGCGATGCAGCGGGAGATGGTGCTGTCGGCGACCTACCGGCAGTCTTCGAAGGTATCGCCGGCGCTGCAGGAGCGGGATCCGGAGAACCGGCTGCTGGCGCGGATGTCGCGGTTCCGGCTGCAGGGGGAGAGCGTGCGGGATAACGCGCTGGCGGTGAGCGGGTTGCTGAACACGAAGATTGGCGGCAAGTCGGTGTCGCCCTATCAGCCACCGGGTTTGTGGGAGGACGTGGCGTACGGGGCGCAGTTTACGGCGCAGCGGTATGAGCAGTCGCACGGGGCGGACCTGTACCGGCGGGGCATGTACAGCTTCTGGAAGCGGACGTTGCCGCCGGCGACGCTGGCGACGTTTGACGCGCCGGACCGGGAGAAGTGCGTGGCTCGGCGGGCGACCACGAATACGCCGCTGCAGGCGCTGGCGCTGTGGAACGATCCGACGTTTTTGGAGGCGGCGCGGCACTTGGCGGAGAAGACCTTGACGGCGGCGGGGCCGGACCGGGCGAAGCGGCTGCGGCAGATGTTTCGGACGGCAACGGCGCGGTATCCGAACGCGGCGGAGTTGGCGCTGCTTGAAAAGGTGACCGGGGAGCAGTTGGCGGAGTACCGGGCGAAGCCGGCCGAGGCGGCGAAGCTGGTGGCGATTGGGGAGTCGAAGGCGAAGTATGCGGACGTGGTGGAGTTGGCGGCGTATACGAGCGTGGCGAGCGCGATCTTGAATCTCGACGAAGTGATTACGAAGGAATAGGCGATGACGACACGACGCAATTTTCTCTCGCAGTTGGCGCTGGGTTCGCTGCTGAGCGGGGCGACGCCGACGAAGGCGAAGTCGATTATCTACCTGCATATGTCGGGGGGGCCGTCGCAGATTGATCTGTTTGACCCGAAGCCGCAGTTGAAGCGCTTTCAGGGGCAGGACTTGCCGGCGTCGATCCGAATGGGGCAGCGGATTACGGGGATGACGTCGGGGCAATCGACGTTGCCGGTGGCGAGTTCGGTGTTTTCGTTTGGGAAGTACGGGCAGTCGGGGGCGGAGTTTTCAGAGTTACTACCGTGGCACCAGAAGATTGCGGATGATATCTGTCTCGTGCGGAGTGTGAACACCGACGCGATTAACCATGACCCGGCGATTACGTTTATTCAGACGGGATCGCAGCAGCCGGGGCGGCCGTGCATTGGTTCCTGGGTGAATTATGGGCTGGGGAGTGAGAACAAGAACCTGCCGGCGTTTGTGGTGATGATTAGTCAGAAGAGCGGGATCAATGTCGATCAGCCGTTGTTTAGCCGGTTGTGGTCGAGCGGGTTTCTCCCTTCGAACTATCAGGGGGTGAAGTTCCGCGCGGGGACGGATCCGGTGCTGTTTTTGAATGATCCGGAGGGGATTACGCCGTCGACGCGGAAGAACATTTTGGAGCTTTCGGGGCAGTTGAACGCGAAGCGGGCGGCGGAGTTAGGGGATCCGGAGATTGAGACGCGGATTGCGCAGTATGAGATGGCGTACCGGATGCAGAGTTCGGTGCCGGAGTTGATGGACTTATCGAAGGAACCGGAGTCGACTTACGCGTTGTACGGGCCGGAGAGTAAGAAGCCGGGGACGTTTGCGCAGCAGTGTTTGTTGGCATAACCGGGGTTGGGATCAGCATGGGGATTTGCCGCGGGATTTGGCGTTGCAGGCGCGGGCGGTGGACCAGCCGTCGGCGGCGTTGGTGATGGATTTGAAGCAGCGGGGGTTGTTGAAGGATACGTTGGTGGTGTGGGGCGGGGAGTTTGGGCGGACGGTGTATTGTCAGGGGCGGTTGACGGATACCAATTACGGGCGGGATCATCATCCGCGGTGCTTCACGATGTGGTTTGCGGGGGGCGGGATTAAGGGAGGGCAGACGATTGGGGAGACGGATGATTACTCGTACAACATCGTGAAGGATCCGGTGCACGTGCATGATATGCAGGCGACGCTGCTGCATTGTTTAGGGGTGGATCATTTGAAGCTGACTTATAAGTTTCAGGGCAGATACTTCCGGCTGACGGATGTGCATGGGAATGTGGTGAAGCAGATGGTGGGGTAGGCGTTGGGGGCGGTGCAGGTTGCGCTCCGGGGTGGGGTGATAGGAGCGATCGTAGGCGGTTCGATTGCTGCGTACGTCCGTACGGGAAACGGGTTTGTGATGGGGCCGTTAATCTTGTTTGTGTGCGTGACTGGGATCGCCGGGGGCTTGATTTCATTTACCTTGATGTTTAAATTCCGCAGTCCACGCTGGCTGGCGGCGGGGTCCTTTTGTCTGGGGATGCTCTTGGGGCTCACCACGGTGCCATTCTTCTGGCCGTATCCCAAGCCAGAGGGGCCTGTGCCAATCGCGAAGGGCAAATTGGCACTACCTCGCTGTGGTCAGATTGGGCCATAACGATCCCAGTTGGCTCAGTCCGGTTTCAGTTTACTGCTTGCCTTTGTGATCTCGTCGATCGAGAGGCCAAGATTAGCCATTAGCTCTTCCCACGGAATACCGTCGTTTGACTCGAACCAGGTTTTCGAGCGCGCGACAGCAGCCTCCTCGTCGGCTCAGATCAGTTCGTCCTCGATGTTTTGTGAATCTTCCGGGGCGTTCATACAGTTTGGTAGACCTTGCGGATCGCCTTGATGATGTCGGCGGTGTCGGTGGCGGTGAATTTGGGGTCCATGAGCACTCCGGCGTAGCGCTGGAGGATGTCGATGGTGCGGGGGCAGGTGTCGGGGGCGTAGCGGATCGCCTTTCCTCGGGCGGTCTGGAAGCTGGGCCAGCTCGGGTGGGGGGATCGCTTCTCCATGATGTGGGGGAGCGTCGGGAGGATCACCGAGCCTCCGGGCTTGCTGGCGAGTACGTTCTCCGCTTTCATCGCGGCGAGGAACTTGTCGGCGCGGGCCTTCGTTTGGAAGTCGAGGAAGACCCCGGCGCCAAGCTCGCCGGCAGGGTCGGGACGGTCGCGGAACTTGATGCCGGGGAGGTCGCGGATACCTTCGTAGACCTGCTTGGCGTTGTGACGGACCGCCTGGCAGATGCGATCCAGCTTGCGGAGTTGTGCGAGGAGGACCCCTCCAGTGAACTCGTTCATGCGGTAGTTGGCGCCGAACGTCCAGCCGAGATGGGCGCCTCCCACCGCGTCGGCGTGGGGGGCGCGGAAGCCGCCGAGATCCTGGAAGCGGGCGGCTCGCTCGAAGAGCAGCGGGTCGTTGGTGACTAGAGCGCCGCCTTCGCCGGCCGTGATGGACTTGTTCATTTGCAGGGAGTAGATGCCGATGTCGCCGTGGGAGCCGAGGGGGCGCCCTTTGTAGGAGGCACCGACGGACTGGGCGCAGTCTTCGAGGACGCGGAGCTTGTGGCGCTGGGCGAGGGCGAGGATGCGATCGAGGTGGCAGGGGTTGCCTTGCAGGTGGACCGCCATGATGAGTTTGGTCTGGGGGGTGATGAGGCGTTCGACGGCTTCGGGGTCGAGGTTGAAGGTTTCGTCGATTTCGGCGCAGACGGGCAGGGCGCCGGCGAGGATGACGGCGTTGAAGCAGGAGTGCCAGGTCCAGGCGGGGAGGATGACTTCATCGCCGGGGCCGATTTCGAAGGCCGCCAGGGCGCATTGGAGGGCGGCGGTGCCGGAGGTGACGCCGAGGGCGAACCGGGACGCCATGCGGGCGGCGAACTCCTTTTCGAATTGGAGGACTTTGGTGGGGGACTGGGGGCCATACCATCGGAAGGGGGAGCGGGCGTCGAGGACGTCGAGCAGCTCGGCGCGCTCCTTTTCGTCGTAGAACTGAGGGCCCCAGTAGCCGGCTTTCAGGGGCGTGGTGCGGACGGGGGTGTCGGCGGCTTGCGCAGAGGCAGCGGCGAGGGCGGTGGCGGCGACGAATTTGCGGCGATGCATGGGGCGCTCCTGGGATGGGGTGCCCCTTATCGTATTGCATTCATCGCGGTAGCCGTGGCGGATGGCGCGGCGGATGCGGCTCTCGTCGACGATAACCAAGCTTCCTCGGAGGACGTTGTCCGGCACTTCCGCCAGAACGCGATCGAGCGCGGCTTGCGTGGTCTCTATGGTGGTCGGCCAGGCGCGAAGCCGGATAACGCCACAGTGAGAGCCGACTGGGAACATCCGGCCATCCACTTGGGCCCACTCCAGAATGCGGGCGTCCGACGCTCCCCAAAGCCCCGCTTCTCCCACGTGGCGTACCGTCCAGCCGGGACGGCGGCCCAGAAGATAGGCGACGGCAGCGCGGGGGACGTTCTGGTCGAACAGGACACGCAACGGCACTTTAGTGCAGAACGGCTTGGTCTTCGTCGATCACGCGGGCGGCATACTCAAGAGCAGCGGCGACGTCCTCGCGAGACAGTTCCGGGTAGCTTTCGACGATGCGCTCGACGGTGTAGCCGCCGGCTACCATGCCGAGGATGTTGCGGACCATGATGCGGGTTCCGCGCACGATGGGCTTTCCACTGCAAATGGCCGGATTGACTTCGATACGGTCCATAGCTCTTTTCAGCATAGACCGTTACTGGACGCGCAGGATTAGGATGGTCTGATCGTCAAACTGGGGGGCGTCGCCGACATGTTGTTGCACGTCTTCGAAGATGCTGTCGACGATCACCCGGACGTTGTCGCGGGAGTGTTGCTTGATCGCGATGCCGAGGCGCTCGCGGCCGTACTCGACCCCTTCGGCGTTGAAGGCGTCCTGGATGCCGTCCGAGGTCAGGACGATCAGATCGCCGGATTGAAGCTGCACGACTGTCTCCTCATAACGGCGGTCGTCGAGGAGGCCGACCGGAACGCCAGAGGTCTCGGGTTTCAGCAGTTCATCGCCGCGGCAGATAATGGGCGGGGTTCCGCCAGCGTTGGCCATCGTCAACCGGCGCGTCCGGGCATCCCAAAGGAGCGCGAGGAGAGTGGCGTACTGGGCCTGGGCCTTGCGTTCCGCCAGGCTCTGATTGAGATTGCGGAGAAGGTCAGCCGGGCCGCGTTTCCGGCGGGCTAAAGAGCGAAGCAGGCCGCCAACGAGTGCCGCATAGAGCGCCGCGGCGGCGCCCTTCCCGGACGAGTCGCCGAAGACAATCGCCATCTGGCCGTTGTCGTAATCGAAAAAGTCGAACAGGTCGCCCGAGATCTCGCGGGCCGGCTTGAGGCCGACGGCAATCTCCAAGCCCTCCACCTCGGGCGGGTCGCTGGGGAGCAGGATGGTCTGGAGCTTGCGGGCGGCTTGGAGGTCCTCTTCCATGCGCCTTTCGCGTTGGGCGATCTCCTCGTACAGCCGCGCGTTTTCAATGGCGCTGGCGATGGTGGGGGCCAGGAGCGTCAGCGTGCGGACATGCTCGAGGGTGAAGTTATTCAGGCGGGCGCTTTCGAGGTCGAGGACGCCGAGGAGGCGGTCCCGGAGGAGAAGGGGAACGGCGACTTCCGAGTGGATGTTGGGATGAGCCGCGATGTAACGGGGGTCGGCGTCGGTATCCTCAATCAACACGGGCTGACGGGTTCGGGCGGCGGCGCCGGTGATGCCTTCGCCGAGGGGGATGGCGTCCGGGTTGACCTCTTCGTCATACCGGATGGAGAAGGTATGCCGAAGCACCTGATTGCTTTCGTCGAGCAGCAGGATGGAGAAGGCGTCGTAACTGATGAGCGACCGGATGATTTCGGCGAGTTTGCGAAGGAGATCGTCGAGATCGAGGATGGAGGAGAACTCCTGCGAGACGCGGGAGAGAGTCCGCATGGTGCGGTGGGCGATATCGACACGCCGGTAGAGACGAGCGTTATCGATGGAGATGCCGACGCGGGAGGCGAGCAGGCGAACGAGCATCTTGTCGTAGTCGCTATAGGCATTCAGCGAGGTGGACTGGAGGTCAATGACGCCGACCAGCCGGCCCCGGGCGATCATGGGGGCGGCGAGTTCGCTGCGGACGGCGTCGAGGGCGGGGAGGTAGTTGGGGTCGCGGCGGACGTCGTTCGACAGGATGGTTTCGCGGGTCTTGCCAGCGATGCCGGTGATGCCTTCGCCCAGCGGAATCAGCAGGTTCTCGACGATCTCCTGCCGGTGGCCGACGGCATAGCGAATGCGCAGGCCTTTGCTGCGTTCGCTGTATAGGAGAATCGCGAAAAGCTGAGAGGGGATAACGCGCGTCACGATGCTGGCGACGTTAGCGAGAATCCGGTCGAGGTCGAGCGTTTCCTGGGTGACGGAGGCTACTTCGAGCAGGAAGTCGAGGATCTCGGTACGGTCTTTGAAACGCAAATCGGGCGGGCCGGGGAGGCTCATTTTTGGCCTGCCTGTTCGAGAATCTGAACGGAGGCGGAGGCGCCAATGCGGCTGGCTCCGGCGGCGGCCATGGACTTGAGATCGTCGTAGGAGCGGATGCCGCCAGAGGCTTTGACGCCGATATTGGGGCCGACGGTTGCGCGCATCAGGGCGATGTCGGCGGCCGTAGCGCCGGACTTGGCAAACCCGGTAGAGGTTTTGACGAAGTCGGCTCCTGCCTGCTTGGACGCCAGGCAGGCGGCAACCTTTTGCTGGTCGTTGAGCAGGGCGGTTTCGAGGATGACCTTGAGGATGGCTCCGCCGCGATGGCAGGTTTGGGCCACGGCGCGGATATCGGCTTCGACGGTGGGAAGGTCGCCGGAGCGGAGAGCGCCGATATTGAGGACCATATCGACTTCCGTGGCCCCGCTGGCAATGGCTTCGGCGGCTTCGGCGCACTTGTTGGCCGTGGTGGTGGCGCCTAACGGGAAACCGACCACGGTGCAGACCTTGACGGCGGAGCCGCGCAGTTCGCGGGCGACGAGGGGGACCCAATACGGGTTGACGCAGACGGAGGCGAAGACGTACTTGCGGGCTTCGGCGCAGATCTTGCGGACGTCGTCTTCGGTGGCGTCGGGGCGGAGGATGGTGTGATCGATGAGCGAGGCGAGGCTGTTATCGATGCGGGTGAGTTTTTCGCTGGCGGAGACGCGGCAGGCGCCGGCGGCGACGATTTCCTTGGTTTTCTTCTCGCAGGTTTGGGCGCAGCGGCCGGTGCAATCCGGGCAGACGAGTTCCGGGATGTTGAGCCCTTCGCCACGGCGGGCAGGGGCAGCCGCGGAGGCGGCGGGAACGCGGGAGAGGATCTCTTCGGCGATCTGGGCGACGAGTTGTTCGAGTTCGGCTTCGGTCACTGTGCGTATTTCTTTTCGAGGGCGGTGATCTTGTCGATGCGGGCTTGGTGGCGACCGGCGGCGTAGGGGGTGGCGAGCCAGGTGCGGAGGACCTCTTCGGCCTGGGAGGCGGTGAGGAGGCGGCTGCCGAGGGTGAGCACGTTGGCGGCGTTGTGTTCGCGTGCGTTGCGGGCAGAAGCGCGGTCGTAGCAGAGAGAAGCGCGGATGCCGGGGAGCTTATTGGCGGCCATCGCGGAGCCGATACCGGCGCCGTCGATCATGACGCCGAGAGCGGCTTGGCCTTGGGAGACGGCGAGGGCGACCTGTTCGGCGAGGTCGGGATAGTCCGCGGGCTGTTCGGAGTTGACGCCGACATCGGTGACGAGATAGCCGAGTTCGAGGAGGACCGGCTTGAGGATTTCCTTGAGGCGGTAGCCTCCGTGGTCGGCGCCGATGGCGACGGTGCGGGCCGGATTGACCGCGGGGCGAATCTGCGAAGCGGGGCGCTCGACGATGGCGATGCCGCGCTCGCGGGCCAGGTCGCGGGCGGCGGGAGTTACAATTGTGCCTGTGGCTACCTCGAGATGTCCGTGCGAGGGAATGTCCTGGGCGGTGATGACTGGGGGCATCTAAACTGGCAGCACCTTGGGGATCGACGCAGGAACCATTGTAATGTCTATGCCGGGGGGCTGGCGCGATTGGATTATTTGAGGCAGTTGCTGGGTCAGGGCGAGATTGGGGCGGGGTTGTGGCTGGCGGCGTTGGCGGTGGCGTTTGGGTTGGGGGCGGTGCATGCGTTTTCGCCGGGCCACGGGAAGACGATTGTGGCGGCGTATCTAGTGGGAAGCCGGGGGACGTTCCGGCACGCGCTGTTGCTGGGCGCGGTGGTGACGTTGACGCACACGGTGAGCGTGTTTGCCCTGGGGATGGCGACGCTATACTTGACGGAGTATGTGCGGGCGGACCAGTTGGCGAAGACGATGGGGGTGGTGGCGGGGGCGTCGATTGTGTTGGTGGGCTTGTGGTTGCTGCTGCAACGCACGGGGGTGTTGGAGCATGGGCATAGCCACGAGGTAGACGGGACGGGCGGTTTGGTGGCGCTGGCGGTAAGCGGTGGGCTGGTGCCTTGTCGGCGATTTCATTGCAGCGGGTGGGCTTCGGGATGGTGCTGCTGGTCGCGTTTAGCGCGGGGTTGGCGGTGGTGCTGGTGGCGATTGGATTGGCGGTGGTTTCCGGGAAACGATGGCTGCCGGTGGAGGGATTCGGGGAGAGCGTTTGGACGCGGCGAGTGCCGGTGGTGTCGGCGGGGGTGATTGTTCTGGTGGGGGTCTGGATGACTTGGATGGCGTTGGGCTGAGAGGCTCCGCGGAGCCCCAACCGGCTCCGCGGGCGTGGCGAGCGCGGGCTATTGAGGCGGCTTGGGGGCCGGCTTCTTTTCGTCCTTCTTTTCGTCCTTTTTCTCTTCCTTCTTCGGCTGGTCCTGATCGTTGCCGAACGGGGAGGCAACGGCGGACATCGAGAAGGTGAACAGGGCCGCGAGGGCCAAGATCGCAAGCTTCTTCATTGTGGGATCTCCTTTGGGTTGCGTTACCGGAGTGCGGTCGGCCGGCTTCACCCTTTCAGGATGAGGCGGGAGAGGGAAATCGCTTATAGACCGGAGAGGCTAATGTCGGGACCGAAATTGGGTTAGTGGGCAAATGATTGATTTGTTGGAAGTTGCCTTGCGATAGGCTGAGATCATGTTCGATAGAATCACGGATCGGAGTATTTTACTGGTCCTGACGTCCGGGTTTGGGCTAGTGATTCTGATGTTCTTAGCGTCGGGCTCGGTGAGCCTGCGGAATGCGCGGACGATTCAGGCGTCGGCGGAGCGGCTGGTGGCGGAGCAGCGGGTGACGGCGCGTCTGGTGAGCGAAGTGAGCCGGGAACAGGCCGCACTGCAGGCGATTTTGAACTCGCTGAGCGAGGAGTTGGGGCCGGCCGAGCGCAACGACGTCCACTGGCGGATCAACGAGGCCGAGGCGGCGATGGGCCTGGTGGTGGGTGCAGCTCAGGGTCGCGAGGATGAGAAGCTTTGGCGCGAGTTGGGGAAGGCGTCGGTAGAGTTTGCCGAGGAGGCCCGGCGGATGGTGGCGTTGGAGGGGGAGGACCGGGTCTCGTTTACCGAGGTTCTGTTTGCGCGGCATCGGGAGGTGATTGAGATTTCCCAGAATTTGATCGCGAACGGGTCGTTGCGGAGTGCGGTGCAGGGGGAGGTGTTGGAGGCGCGGTCGAAGGACGTGCTGGAGCAATCGATGGTTCTGCTGGGGGCTGGGCTGGTGCTGGGCATGGTGATTGCAGTTCTGACGGTGCGCATGACGGCGAAGATGTCCCGGCGGTTGGAGTGGCAGGCGGAGGAGTTGAGCCGGGTCAGCTGGCACATGATGGAGACGCAGGAGACCGCGGCACGGCGCTTTTCCCATGAGTTGCACGATGAGTTGGGGCAGTCGCTGACGGCAGTGAAGGCCAACCTGGCAGCGCTTCAAAGTGAGGCGCCGGGACCGAGGCTGACCGATTGTCTGCAGCTAGTGGACCAGTCGATGAAGAACGTGCGAGAGATGTCGCAGATGCTGCGGCCGACGATTCTGGACGATTTCGGTTTGGACGCCAGTTTGCGCTGGTTGGCGGAGCGGTTTCAGCAGCGGACCGGAATCGAAGTAACGTGTGAGGCAGAGCTGGCGGAGCGGTTGCCGGACGAGACGGAGACCCATTTATTCCGCATTGCGCAGGAAGCGCTCACGAACGTGGCGCGGCACGCGAAGGCGAGCAAGGTGATGATCGACCTGGGGCGCGCAGGGGAGAGTGTGCGGCTGCGGATTCGCGATAACGGGGTAGGGAAGGTAGGGGAGGGCAGCGGGCAGGGGATGGGGATGACCGGCATGCGGGCGCGGGCACGGGGGATCGGCGGGGAGCTGACGGTTCTGGAGGGGGAAGACGGCGGCGTGGTGGTGCAGGCTGTGGCGCCAGTAGCGGGGTTGGAGACGGAGAACGATGATTCGCATCTTGTTAGTCGATGACCATGCGGTGGTGCGGCAGGGGTTTCGGATGATCCTGGGCGCGCAGCCGGATATGGAGATCGTGGGCGAGGCGGGGAACGGGCGGGAGGCGATCAGCCAGGCCGCCGAGTTGCAGCCGGACGTAGTGGTGATGGATGTGGCGATGCCGGAGTTGAACGGGATCGAAGCGACGCGGCGGATAGCGGAGAGTTCGCCGCGGGCGCGCGTGTTGGCGTTGAGCATGCACAAGGACTCGGTCTACGTCCGCGAGATCCTGCGGGCCGGGGCGAAGGGCTACCTGTTGAAGGAGTCGATTGATGTGGATCTGCTGACGGCCGTGCGAGCGGTGGCCAAGGGGGACGGGTATTTGAGCCCGGCGGTGAGCGAGGCGGTGTTGACCGACTACCGGAAGCATGTGACCGACCCGCTGGATCTGCTGAGTAGCCGGGAGCGGGAGGTGTTGCAGTTGATTGCGGAGGGAAAGACGAACAAGGAGATTGCGGGATCGCTGAACTTGAGCGTCTATACCGTGGACGCGCACCGCGGCAGAATTATGGAGAAGCTAAATCTGCATTCGGCGGGGGAATTGGTCCGATTTGCGGTGCGGAAGGGCCTGATTGACTAGGGCAGAATGGTAGCTTCGAGCAGAAAGAGCGGACGCTTCGGCGTCTCGCCGTCGACGGGTTCCTTTTCGAACGCCTCAAGGATCTCGAGACCCTCAATGACGCGGCCAAAAGCCGAATACTGCCCGTCGAGATGGGGCGCGTCGCCCAGCATGAGGAAGAAGGACGTTGAGCCCGAGTCCGGGTCGTCGCCGCGGGCCATGGAGACGATGCCGCGGACGTGTTTATGTTCCGGGTTGAACTCGCCTTTGAGGGTGCGAACCCAGCGGTCGGCGTTGTGCGCGCGGCCAGCGGACATCCCACCCTGAACGACAAACCCGGGGACGATCCGGTGGAACGGCGTGCCGTTGTACCAGCCCGTGGCGGTGAGCTTGAGGAAGTTGCGGACGTGTTCGGGAGCCCACGTGGGTTCGAGAGCGATCTTGAGGGTGCCGAGGGTGGTTTTGAGGGCCACGGTACGGGTCATTTCGGCGGGGGTGGCGGTAAGGAAGGGCTCGACCTTCTTGGGCTCGATGGTGACGGTGAGGATCTTGACGGGGGTAGTCGTGATGCCGTTTTTGTCGGCGGGGGATTGGGAGATCTTCTCGACGACATCCATACCTTCGGTGACCCGGCCAAAGGCGGAGAACTGGCCATCGAGCGCGGTCTGGGGGCCGATGCAGACGAAGAACTGGGCGCCGTCGGAGTTGGGTTTACCAGGGATGCGAACGGTGGAGACAATGCCGCGATCATGCTTGAGGTCGGAGAACTCGTCGGGGGTGAGATTGAGGCCGCCGGTGCCCCAGAGGGTACGGGGGGACTTGGGGTTCTTGAGAAGCGGGTCGCCGCCCTGGATGAGGCCGTAAGGAACCACGCGAAAGAAGGCGCTGCCGTTGTAGTAGCCTTGGCGGGCGCGGGCGAGGAACTGGTCGACGTGTTTGGGCGCTTTGTCCGGGGCAAAAGCGAAACGGAAAACGCCAGCCTCTGGGGCGGCCAAAGCGGCGAGAAGCAGGGTGACGGTACGCATCTTAACGGGTGATCCGGAGATTGGCGAAATGAGATTGGCTGCCGGGGCCGATCCAGAGAGCTAGGGCGCCACTGGGATTACCGGCGAGGAGATCGTTCACGAGCAGCGTGGGCTGCGTGGCGCCGTTGACGAAGAGCTTGGCGGTCTTGCCGCGGACCTCGATCTTGACTTTCGTCCATTCGCCGGGGACGAGGTCGACGTAGGACTCGTACAGCTTTGGAAACTTCTCGCGGAGCGGGGACCAGTCGTATCCGGGGATGGCGATGTACTGCGCGGAGTGGTTGCGTTGGACTTGGTTTTGAGAGCGGCCGTTGTAGGGGCGAAGGTAGAACGCATTGTAGAGCTGGCCGCCGGGACCGACGCGGAAGGCCAAGCCCGTGAAGCCGCGGGCGGTTTCCGGGGCGGTGGGCAGGCGGTCGCCGGCGAAGTCGAATTCAATGATGCCGTCCGTGAAGGAGGAGTCTTTCAGGATGGCCAGGCGTTCCGGGGCGACCAGATCTGGCGGGGCGGTGTCGGTGAGGCGGATGCAGGGACGGCCCTTGAAGGTGACCTCCTCCACTTTGACGTTGTGGGGGTCCAGGTTGGCGGCCAGGAGGAGGAGCGTGAGGAGTTGCATGGGAGTAGACTGATAGCGCTATGCGGGTGATCTTGTGTTTCATTGTAGGCGCGGCGTTGGCGTTGGCGCAGCCGCCGGGGAAGAAGAAGATTCTGGTGATTGGCCAATCCAAAGGTTGGCAGCACGACTCGACATCCGAGGGCATGGCGACCATCTGGAAGCTGGGCAAAGAGACCGGGCTGTGGGATACCTACATCCGGACGGATACGCAGCTGATCACGAAGAAGAAGCTGACGGCGAACGCGAAAAATATGGACTTCTTTGACGCCGTGTTCTTCTATACGTCGGGCGAATTGGATCTGGACGAAGAGCAGAAGACGTCGCTGCTCGATTTCATCCGGAAGGACGGAAAGGGGTTTCTCGTGGCGCACAGCGGGGTCGACACGCTGTACCAATGGCCGGAGTACGGAGAGTTGGTGGGCGGGTACTTCGATTTGCATCCGTGGAACCAGTTCCAGGCGAAATTGGTGACCGAAGATCCGGCGCATCCCGCAACGAGCCATTTCCCCAAGGATTTCTTCCTGTTCGATGAGATCTACCAGTTGAAAAGTTACTCGCGGGACCGGGTGCGCGTTCTGATGCGCCTGGATACCACGGGGGTGGATTTGCAAAAGCAGGGGGTGCATCGCACCGACGGGGACTTCGCCGTTTCGTGGGTACGGAACTACGGCGCCGGTCGCGTGTTTGTTTCGACCTTAGGGCACACGATCCAAGCCTGGGAGCATCCGCAGGTGCAGAAAATGTGGGTCGAGGCGGCGAAATGGGTGATGGGGATGACGAAGGAGGGCGACGCGACGCCGCGGCCGAAGCCAGCGAAATAAGCGGTCTGGCAGGGGGCTAGGTTACACTGAAGGGGTCACTACCCACTTCAGGAGAAATGAAAAAACATGGCAATTAAAGTCGGCATTAACGGCTTCGGCCGGATTGGCCGGAATGTGCTGCGCGCGGCTCTCAACAATCCCGAGATTGAGTTCGTTGCGACCAACGACCTAACCGATACGAAGACGTTGGCCCATCTGCTCAAGTACGATTCAATTCTTGGGCAACTGCCGATGGACGTGCGGGCGGAAGGCGATACGATCTATTACGGCGACCGGAAGCTCAAGGTGTTCGCTGTGCGCGACCCGGCCGAAATCGATTGGACCTCCGCGGGCGCCGATATCGTCATTGAGTCGACGGGCCGTTTTACCGATGGTGCCGACGCGGCCAAGCACCGCAAGGGTTCCGTGAAGAAGGTCATCATTTCCGCTCCCGCGAGCAATGAAGACCTGACGATGGTGCTGGGCGTGAACAACCACATGTACGATGCGGCCAAGCACAACATCATTTCGAATGCTTCCTGCACGACCAACTGTCTGGGACCGTTCGTGAAGGTACTGCACGACACGTTCGGCGTGGAAAAGGGGTCGATGACCACCATCCATAGCTACACGAACGACCAGAGCATCCTGGACGCTCCGCACAAGGACCTGCGGCGGGCACGCGCGGCGGCGATCAACATGATTCCCACTTCGACGGGTGCGGCCAAGGCCATTGGCTTGGTGCTGCCGGAGTTGAAGGGCAAGTTGGACGGTTATGCGATGCGGGTACCGACGCCGAACGTTTCGGTGACGGATCTGGTGTGTACAACTGCCAAGAGCACGACAACGGAAGAGGTGAACCAGGCGCTGAAAGCGGCGTCGGAAGGCTCGCTCAAGGGGATTTTGGCCTACACGACCGACCCGGTGGTTTCGAGCGATATGTTGCAGAATCCGCATAGCTCGATCATCGATTCGCAGTTGACGAAGGTGATCGGGGGCAATTTGGTGAAGGTGGTTTCCTGGTACGACAACGAGTGGGGTTACTCCAACCGGGTGGTGGACCTTTGCTTGTTCCTGGCGCAGAAGGGTCTGTAAAGTATTCTTAATAAAACGCTATGGGCCCGCACGGGGGTTGCGCTCGGTGAAATCGTTCTGTAATGTGGAACACAGTCCGATTTCAGGGGGATCTTTCTATGCGAACCAAGTACGTCGCATTGCTGTGTTTATTTTTCAGTCTGAGCCTGAGTGTGTTCGGCCAGACTTTCGGTGACTTGTCCGGCGAAGTCCGCGACACCTCCGGGGCCACGGTGGCTGGAGCGAAAGTGTCACTCATTAATAGCGCCACGGGCGCGACTCGCGACACGGTCACGAGCGATTCTGGAACCTACTCCTTTCCATCGTTGCAGCCAGGCAGCTACACGATGAAGGTAGAGAAAGCCGGCTTTAAAGCCGCAACGCGGACGGCGCTCGAGATTCAAGTCCAGCAGAGCCGCCGCGAAGACATTGACCTGCAGATTGGAAACGTAACCGAAACCATCGAAGTGGCCGCCTCGGCGATTTCACTGCAGACGGAGAACGCGACCCTGGGCACGGTCATTGACAACAAGCGCATCGTCGAAATGCCGCTCAACGGCCGGAACTACCTCCAGTTGGTTTCGCTCGCCCCGAACGTAAGCTACGGCTTCCCGTCGGCGGGTCAGGCCGGGTCCCGGCAAGGCGGCATCCGTGCCGACCAGAGCATCTCGATTGGCGGGCAGCGGGCGCAGTTCAACCGCTTCACGCTGGACGGCATCGAAAATACTGACCCGAACTTTAACACCTACATCTCGCAGCCGTCGATCGACGCGATTCAGGAATTTAAAGTGCAGAGCGGTGTCTATCCAGCCGAGTTTGGGCGGGCGGCCTCGCAGATCAACGTGCTGACGAAGGGCGGCGGCAACGAATACCATGCCACGCTGTTTGAATTTCTGCGGAACGAGAAGTTTGACGCGAAGAACTACGCCTTCACGGCGAACCGCCCCCCGAAAGATCCGTTCAAGTGGAACCAGTTCGGCTTTACGCTCACGGGTCCGGTGGTGATTCCGAAACTCTTCAACGGGAAGAACAAGCTGTTCTTCATGGCGAACTACGAATGGTTCCGGCAGCGGCGCGCGCAGCAGGGTGTCTACAACCTGCCGAGCGACGCGATGCGCGCGGGAAATTTCGCTGGCGTGAATTCGGTGTTTGATCCCTTGACGAGGGCTCCTGGCGCCAACGGGGTGGTCGCGGCGGTGCCGTTCCCCAACAATGCGATTCCTTCGAACCGCTTTCATCCGACATCGGTGAAGCTACTGGAGTTTTATCCATCGCCGAACGTGGCGGGAGCGGGTTTGCGGAACAATCGGGTGCAGGCTTTGGGCCGGCCGATCAACCGCGACCAGTTCACCGTCCGCGGCGACTATAACGAATCGTCGAAGTCGACCTGGTTCGGCCGCTACAGCTGGGGCGACGAAAATCAGTTGACCGAGCAACTCCGGCTGAACGGCGACAAGATCATCACCAACTTCGATCAGTACATGGTGTCGAACACGCGAGTCCTTTCGCCGACGATCGTGAACGAAGCGCGCTTCGGGTTGAGCCGATTCTACAATACAACCGGTCCCGAACTGGCCTTTTCGCGGGACGTGGAGAGCGAACTGGCGCTTCGGGCATTCCGGCGATTGGCTTCGGTGGCACCTACTCCGGCTTCGGCAACGGGTCGGAAGGTCCGTACGAAAACAACAATCGGGTGATTCAGCTCAACAACAATCTGTCGATCATCCGCGGCAAGCACACGTTCCGGATGGGCGGCGAGGTGCGTTGGGACAACTACTTCCAGGTTGGCAACCAGTTTGCTCGTGGCGAGTTCCTGTTCATCCCGAACGCGACGAACAACCCAGGGGTTTCGGGCACGGGCGATGGCTTTGCGGACTTCCTGCTCGGCCAGACCAACCAAGCCGAAGCGGCGGTTTCGATTGCGCGCGCCCGGTTCCAAGCGGTGAACTTTGCGTTGGGGTATCCGCTATGAAAACAACCCGCCTTGGGAAGACCAGACGGGCACCTTGTTCAACGCGATCGTCCGGAACGATGTGGCTCCCACCGACTTCCGGAACGCGAACGTGGCCAACCGGGCAGAGTATCCGTTCTTCATGCGGCAGGGTACGGGATCGGATCCCTACGAAGGCATCAACCTGCGGTGGCCGAATATCGAAGTGGCGCGGAACGGCTCGCTGGGCAACCGGCTTGTCGCGCGCGACAACAACGATTGGGCTCCCCGCATTGGTTTGAGCTGGAATCCGACTGCGAAGTGGGTCGTCCGCGCGGGCACCGGTATGTTCTATAACCAGGACACGGGCAATCCGCGCTTCGACATGGCCCGGAACCTCGCTGGCCGTTTGCGGTTTAACGCGAACACGGTGACGCCGAACCTGACGTGGAATAACGCCCTGGCCGCGGCCGCGGGCGGGATTGCTCAGGTGCCGACGCCCTACGCGTTTGCTAATCCCTACAACCGGCGGACACCCTACACGGCGCAGTATCTGCTGAACGTGCAACGGGAGTTGCCGGGCCAGATTCTGTTCGAAGTCAGCTATCTGGGCAGCATCAGCCGGAAGCTGGAAGCGTTGCGCGCAGTGAACGAGGCGCTTCCCGCGCCGCGTACGGCGGGGTTGTCGTTGGCGCAGCGGTCTCCCTTCCCGAACTTCGGCCGGATTCAGCTGGTCGACAACGGGGGCACGGGCAACTACAACTCGTTGGGCGTGAAGGTGACCAAGCGGTACTCTTCGGGTCTGACGTTCCTCACAGCGTATACCTGGGCGAAGTCGCTGGACACGGCGACGGCGATCCGGAATCAAGGCGGCGACACCCTGTTCCCGCAGAACAGCTACTGCCGCGCTTGCGAGTATGCGCGGTCGGCGTTCGACACGCGGCACCGGTTTACGACATCCGTATCGTGGGATCTTCCTTTCGGGAAGGGCCGGCGGTTTGCGATTGAGAACGGATTTGCCAATGCCATTGTGGTCGGCTGGCAGATGGGTTCCATCGTGACCATGCAGTCCGGCTTCCCGATGACGATCACGGTGGGCGGCGATCCTTCGAACTCCGGTGGTCAGTTTGACCGGCCGAACTCGACGGGCGTGAATGGTGAACTGGAGAGTGGCACTCCGTCGCAGTGGTTCGACTGGCGGGCGTTTACGCGTCCGGTGGACGGCACCTTTGGCAACGTGGGCCGCAACACGATGAACAGCCCGGGAATTGTGGCGTGGGATTTCTCCACGTTCAAGAATTTCACGATGCCGTTCAGCGAGAAGCATGTTCTGCAGTTCCGGTTCGAAGGTTTCAATATCATGAACCATCCGGTGTGGGGCAACCCGAATACGAACCTGGCTTCGGCCACGTTCGCGGCGGGTTCTCTGGCGCCGACGGCGCAAGGCAACTTTGCGACGATTACCGGTACCCGGACGAACATGCGGAACTTGCAGTTTGGTCTGAAGTACAACTTCTAGTCCTCAGTAAAGCAGGCAATAGCTACGGCCCGCCCTCCTCCCGGAGCGGCGGGCCGTAGCGTTTTTATTTAACCCTAGACGCTAAAGCCCTAAACCTTAGGCGGGACTCGGCCGATTACCTAGATGAGGTACGAAAACTCTATGGCGCTCCCCCTAATCGCCCTGCCAGGAAGTGGAATTGAAGTTGCTCTCGGTGCACCGTCTCTTGCCGCGAAGATCGACGGCGGCTGGAACAGCGGCCTGGCGGAGTCGCTCGCCAACGCCATGACGGCAACGGGACTAGCCCGTCAACGGGTGCAGTTTCCCTGGACGTGGATGGCGCGACTCGAAGATCTGCCGCTGCCCTACCCAATGATTACGTCGTTGACAGCGGGGGGCGTGGTCTATGCGATTCAATTAGCGGAGATGCTGGGGCGGAGTGTGCCCTTGGCGCCGCGGGTAAGGCAGAATCTTGAGGCCTGTTGCCGCCAGTTGGGGATTGCTCCGGGCGAGAAAGCTCCGGGTTGGTGGACGGAGCATATCGAAAGCCTGGAGGCTGCATTTGGCGACCAGGTGCGACGGAAAGTGATGGAACATGTCTCGTGGCAATTGCCCTTAGGACCGGTGCAAGCGCCGCAGGCACGAATGTCCCAAGCGGGAAGGGAAAAAGCCCCGGCTAGTGAGCCACAGTGGAGTTCTTTGCCCATGGGGTTGGCTGTGCCCGCCGTGCGACGGCCAGTGATTGCGCTCGCGCCGGTCCATCCCGTAGAGCCGCTGGTCCGGTTTTCGGTCTCGGCGCCTGGCACGATTCAACTGTCGATGGCGTATGCGATGGATCTGGTGGCCGACGACCGGGCTTGGGTTTGGGAGGCGGGTCAACCGGAGCCGACCTGTTACCGGATCAGCCGTGGCGAGGAGCGGGCCTGGTGGGTGGAGGGGGTAACCGGGGCTCAACGAATTATCGGCGCGTCGGTGGAGAGAGCGGGCGTATGCCTGGGATCGGTGTTCCGCTCGACGTCCGACCTCGCGGAGATGGTGCTGGCGGCGGAAGGCTGGGAGTGCACGGCGGCATGGCTCCTCGCGCGGTGGCGCGCCGCGTGAAGGCGGAACCGGAGGCGACCATCGCGGTCTGGCTGGCTCCGGGCGGTCCGGATGGCTTGGCGGCCCCGGCAGAATCGGTCACGGCCGAACTGCTGCAGGAGTTCTTCGGGAACTGGTGGGCGAGTGCGGACGAGGCGGACGCCATGATTCGGTCGGCCTCATTGCAGGGCCAGGACCCGGATGCCTGGGTGCGATTGGCGGCGGCGCATCCGGTGCTGCTGGGGCAGATCCTGGCGGCGGGATGGCGGGAGCGTCCGGCGCGCGAGCGGAAAGCGCTTTTAACGGCAGTTTGTGACCGGTTGTCGACGTGGATTGTCGCTGAGGGCCGGGGAGGAGAGGCGCACTGGGAGCTGGCCGAGCATGCGGCTTTAGCCCGGGCAGCCGCGGATTGGGGCGTGGGGGAGTGGATGTTCACCTCGGGTGGGCAGGCCGGCGCTTTGTCGGACTGGGTACACGGGCGACCTGTGCCTCCGGAGATGCGGCGGCGTTGGCTGAGCGCCTGGGCCAGCAAAGGCGCTTGCCAGTGGACGGCATTGCACGTGGTCCGGGAGCTGCTGGCCGAGGTCAGCCAGCGAACGCAGGGAGCGGCGGCATAGCGGCTACTGGCTGATGCCGGTCAATGGGCTGGAGGCGCTGGCGTAGAGACGGCGGGGCATACGGCCGGCCTGGAAGGACAGGCGACCGGCCAACACGGCATGGTTCATGGCGGCCGCCATCCGCGGAGCGTCGGTTGCCTCGGCGATGGCAGTATTCATCAGAATCCCGTCATAGCCAAGTTCCATGGCGATTGCCGCATCACTGGCTTGGCCTACGCCGGCGTCGACGATGAGGGGGACCGTCGTGATCTTCTCCCGGAGGATGCGCAGGTTCGTCAGGTTCTGAATGCCAAGGCCGGAGCCGATCGGGGCCGCCAGGGGCATAACGGCGGCAGCGCCGGCGTCGATCAGCTTCCGGGCGTTAATCAAGTCGTCGGTCGTGTAGGGCAGGACAACGAACCCTTCCTTGACCAGGACCCGCGTGGCTTCGAGGAGCCCTTCGTTATCGGGGAAAAGCGTCTCCGGATCCCCGATCACTTCCAGTTTGACCCAGTGGGACAGGCCGACCTCCCGGCCGAGCCGAGCCGCGCGAATGGCGTCGTCCGCGGTGTAGCAGGCTGCCGTGTTGGGCAGCAGGAAGTACTTGTCGCGCGGGATATAGTCGAGGAGCGATTCCTGCGTGCGATCGGTCAAATTGACGCGGCGGACAGCCACGGTGACCACCTCGGCCCCGGAAGCTTCGTGGCAGGCGGCCATCTCCTGGTGCGTCCGGTACTTGCCGGTGCCGACCAGTAAACGCGATCGAAAGGATCGCCCGGCGATAGTAAGTCCATCGGTCATGCTTTCATTCTACGCCGATGGAGATTGGCGAAACGGATCGAGGCCCGGCTGCACTAGGAAGGGGACGCGGGTTTAGAATATTTTTGCGATTTTTGATCGAATTATGGCACTGAATCCGCGTTCCCTACGAGGTTGTGTTGTAAAGAGTCTGAGCCGGGTGGAGCGTTACCTTAAATCACTTGACTGGTCTCTAGTGCGCGGATATACTCCACTTGGATCACTAGAGCGAGTGAATTCGGGTGCCCTGTGTCTACGCGCCCATTTGCAGTCTGTTTCAGAGATTTTACCGAGCATCGCCTCAGGAGAACTACGAGGACCTTATGGCAAGAGAGAGCACGCAACACAAATTAGATCGTGTTCGGCCGCCGCGAGTGCAGATCACCTATGACGTCGAAATTGGTGACGCGATTGAACTCAAAGAGCTGCCGTTCGTAATGGGCGTATTGGGAGACTTCACGGGTCAACCCGTCGAGCCCCTACCCCGACTGCGCGACCGGAAGTTTGTCGAGGTGAATCCCGACAACTTCGATCAGGTGCTGGAGGGGATGAAGCCCCACCTCGCCTTCTCGGTCGAGAACAAGCTGAGCGAAGACGCCGATGCGGGCCAGCTCAAGGTCGACCTGAAGTTCTCGAGCATGGATGACTTCAGCCCGGAGAACGTGGCCAAGCAGGTGAAGCCCTTGAAGGAGCTTCTCGACCTGCGCACGCGCCTTTCGGACCTGCGGGGCACTCTGCAGACCAACGAGAAGTTGGAAGAGACCCTGATGGAAACGCTGAAGGACGCCGGCAAGATGGATAAGCTCAAGGCCGAACTCGGTACGGGAGGCGAAGAGTAATGAGCGACGCACAGAAAGCGCAGGCAGCAGCGCAGGAACAAACTCTCGAGCTCGGATTGCTGGACCAGATTGTCGAACAGGGCAAGGTTGGGACCGATTCGGCGACCAAAGAGCGCGGCAAATCGCTGATCAAGGAGTTCGTGCAGCAGGTGCTGCAGGGACAGATGACCGTTTCGCGGGACACCGAGGCGATGATCAACGCCCGGATCGCGCAGATCGACCACTTGATCTCGATTCAGTTGAACGAAGTCATGCATCACCCGTCGTTCCAGAAGCTGGAAGGCTCCTGGCGCGGGCTGAAGTATATGATGGACCAGAGCGAGACGAATGATATGTTGAAGATCAAAGTCCTCAACGTATCGAAGAAGGAGTTGCTTCGCGACCTGCAGCGCGCCCCTGAGTTCGACCAGAGCGCGATGTTCAAGAAGGTCTACGAAGAAGAGTTTGGCATCTTCGGTGGCGCTCCCTTCGCGGCGCTCGTGGGCGACTACGAGTTCGGCAAGCACCCGGAAGATATTGAGCTTCTCGAACGGGTGAGCAACGTGGCTGCGGCGGCGCATGCGCCGTTCCTGACCGCGGCCTCGAACGACCTCTTTAATCTCGAAAGCTACACGAGCTTGGATCAGCCGCGCGATCTCGGCAAGATCTTCGACACGACGGAATACGCCAAGTGGAAGAGCTTCCGGGCGACTGAAGATTCCCGCTATGTCGGCATGTGCCTGCCTCGGATTCTGGGCCGTTTGCCGTATGGTCCGGACACCAAGCCGGTGGAAGCGTTCAACTACCAGGAAGGCGTGGATGGTACCGAGCACAATAAATATTTGTGGTCGAATGCCGCGTACGCCCTGGGGGCTCGCCTGACGAACAGCTTTGCTAAGCATCACTGGTGCGCGGCGATTCGCGGCGTCGAAGGTGGCGGTTTGGTGGACGGTTTGGCCGTGCACAACTTCCGCACCGACGATGGCGACGTGGCGATGAAGTGTCCGACGGAAGTGCCGATCACGGACCGGCGCGAGAAAGAACTCGCCGATCTGGGCTTTATTCCGCTGGTGCATTGCAAAGGTACGGACTACGCGGCGTTCTTCAGCGTGCAGTCGGCCCAAAAGCCGAAGCTGTATGACAAAGACGCGGCGAATGCCAATGCCCGCCTGTCCGCCCAGTTGCCTTACATTCTGGCGGTGAGCCGCTTCGCTCACTACCTGAAGGCGATGATGCGGGACAAGATCGGCAGCTTCATGTCGCGCTCGCAGTGCGAGACCTTCCTCAATCAGTGGATCTCGCAGTATGTGTTGCTCGATGACGATGCGTCGGCGGAAATGAAGTCGAAGTTCCCGCTTCGCGAAGCGCGGATTGACGTTTCGGAGATTCCGGGCAAGCCCGGCGCCTACCGGGCCGTGTCGTTCTTGAAGCCGCATTTCCAGCTAGACGAACTGAGCGTTTCGTTGCGCTTGGTGGCGGACCTGCCGCCTCCGGCCAAGGGCTAATTTCTTGCGGGGGTTGATGGCTTTTTGCTCCGGCCCCCGCGTTATTTAGTGAACCGGCTTACACAAGAAGCTGACTTAGCGAAGACCTTCCGGTGGTATAACCGAGAACTTTCGCTCACCACTAACACAAGTTTCTAGCACGAGTAACTCAGGAGATAAGACGATGTTTGACGCATTTTTGAAGATTGACGGCGTCCCTGGCGAGTCGCAGGATGACAAGCACAAAGAGTGGATTGAACTCCACAGCTTTAGCACGGGCGTGTCGCAGCATGTCGGTGGCAACCGGTCGACGACCGGCGCGGCCACGGGCGGCCGTGTGGAACACCAGGACTTCTCGATTGTGAAGAACCTGGATAAGACCAGCCCCAAACTGAATTTGTTCTGCTGCAACGGCACCCACATTCCGAAAATCACCATGGAGCTTTGCCGCGCCACGGGCGACAAGCAGCTTTACTACAAGATCATTTTGGGTGACTCCATCATCACGACGGTCCGCCCCGGCGGTTCGGCCAAGGGTGGAGACGCGGTCCCGTTGGAGGAAGTTGCCTTCAATTACGGCGACATCGAATGGGTCTACACGCAGACCGACCACAAGACGGGTAAGCCGGCTGGTAACGTTTCCACGAAGTGGAGCTTGGTCAATAATAAGTAACAGGCGTCCCTGCCCTTCCGAGGCATAGCCTTCTAACCAATGACAGCCAAGGATCTTTATCAGGCAGGAAAGCTGAAAGAAGCGATTCAGGCGCTGAACCTCGAGGTACGGGATAACCCGTCCGACGTTCGGCGCCGAACGTTTCTATTTGAACTGCTGACTTTCGCGGGCGAATATGATCGTGCGCAGAAGCAGCTGCAAGTATTGGCCGATTCAAGCGGCGATGCGAAGTTGGGGACGGTCTTGTACCTCTCTGCATTGCACGCCGAGAAGACCCGGAAAGAGACGTTTGCGAAGGGGGACTATCCGACGCACGCCGGAGACGGCGCGGACGCACCTTTATCCGGAACCCTGAATGGGAAAAAGTTTTCGACCGTGGCCGACGCCGATCCGCGGATTGGTCCGCGCCTCGAATGCTACGCCGCGGGTGCCTACATCTGGATCCCGTTTAAGCACATCGAAGAGATCGAGGCCATGCCGCCCAAGCGCGTGCGGGACTTGATCTGGATTCCGGCCATCGTGCGCACCGGCCCCTCGTTTAAGGCGATGGAGCTGGGCGAAGTCTTGTTGCCGGTGCTGACATGGGACGCGAGCACCGACGAAGATGATAACGTCAAGCTCGGCCGAGTGAGCGAGTGGTACGAGAACGAAAAAGGAGAAGTCTGCCCCATCGGGCAGAAAATGCTTCTGGTGGACGGGGAGGAGTTGCCGATCCTCGAGCTTCGTAAGCTGGTTTTTGACCAGCCCGAAGAGAAGGCCCCGGAAGCTTCCGAAGAATAAACGATGCCTCTCCGCGAAGACCTGCTCAATCCGATACCCGGAGACAATCCGAGCGGAGAGTATCTTTATTACGCTCCTGTTTACGACAAAATCAAAGAAGCCCGGCGGGAAGACGACGAAGGTCCCGTAGGCGAGTGGCAACGCGAACGCAAAGTCGCGGATTGGAACACGGTCATCAAGCTGGCCGGGGAGTCCTTGGCCACAAAAACCAAGGACCTGCAACTGGCCGCTTGGCTGGCCGAAGCCCACCTTCGCAAAGAAGGCTTCGGCGAGTTCCGGAAGTCCCTGGACATGATCAAGGGTCTGGTCGAGACCTTTTGGGATACGATCTACCCGGAGTTGGAAGACGGCGACGCGGAGTTCCGCGCCACGCCGCTGCAGTGGTTGGGCAATTTCAACCTCCAGATCCACGGGATCCCGATTGTCAAAACGTCGGCGGGATATAGCGACATCAAGTACCAGGAGTCGCGGAAGGTCGGCTATAAGGCTGATGCGGAAGCCGACAGTACCAAGCTGGAGCCATTCCTTGAAAAAGTCCGCGAAGGCAAGCTAAGCGCCGACGACTTCGACAAGGAGTTCAACGCTACGCCAAAGGCTTGGTACGTAGCCCTGCTCGAAACGCTGGACGGATGTCTGGAATCCCTTGAGGCGCTGCAGATCGTCTGCGAAGAGAAGTTCGCTGACATGGCGCCGGGGTGGACCAGCCTGCGGGGAGCGCTCGAGAAGGTCCGGCAGACCGTCAACATTCTGTTGAACCGCAAGCGCGAGAAGGAACCCGACGAGCCGGTCGATGGCGGCTACGTCGAGGAGACCGTGGTTGAGGAGGTTTCCTACGAGGAGACGACCTCAGCGGCTCCCGTCGCGCGAGCGGTAAAGAAAGGTGGCCCCCTGGCCGCCGAGCCGGTGGACCGGGACGATGCGATTCAGCGGATGGTTTCCGCCGCGAAGTTTTTGCGGACCGAGGACGCTTACTCTCCCGCACCATATCTGATGCTGATGGGCTTCCGGCACGGCGAGTTGCGGGCGGGCGGCGATACGCTGGACGCGCGACTCCTGGAGCCGCCGCCCACCGAGATCCGGCAGCAGTTGAAGCAGCATTCGCTGGACTTCAACTGGCAAGGGGTGTTGGACACCGCTGAGGCGGCACTCAGCTTACCCTGCGGCCGTGGTTGGTTGGATGTACACCGGTATGCGGCACAGGCGTGCTCGCAGTTGGGTTACTACTACGCTGGGCTGCAGACGGGCATCAAAGCCGGATTGCGAGGCTTGTTAACGGACTATCCGAGCCTGCTCGACATGACGATGATGGACGATACCCCGACGGCCAACGCGGAAACGACGACCTGGCTGAAGGCCGAAGTCCTCACGGGCGGAACGCCGGCCGGGTCGACGGAGACCTCATACGCGCCGCCTCCGGCGGAAGAGACGCGGACAGAGGCCGAGGCGGGCGAGCCCTTGCCGCCGGATACCTGGGAGCTGGCCCGTCAAGCGGCACGCGGTGGCCGCGCGCGGGAGGCCATCGATCTTCTGTCGCGGGAAGCGGCAATGGAACGCAGCGGCCGGGCGAGATTCCTACGCAAGACGCAGTTGGCTTCGATTTGCATGGAGACTGGCAACGAAGTGATTGCCCAGTCGATTCTCGAACAACTGGCGGCCGAAATCGAGTCCCGGCATTTGGACGAATGGGAGCCGGTGGAGTCGGTGGCGCATCCGCTATTGTTGTTGTACCGGTGCCAAGTGCGGCAGGATCGGGAGAGCCCGGCGGCGAAAGCGCTTTTTGCGAAATTATGCCGGTTGGATCCGGGTCAGGCGTTGAGCGTCAGCCGGTAAACCGCCATGGCCAAAGGTGACTTCGATCAGAACGTAACGCTCTCCGTCCTCGACCGGTTGATCGACCGGGAGCCGAAGAACCCTACGGCGGAGGCCCGGATGTCGCGGGCGCAGTCGATCCGCTTGTTGAAAGCCGCGGTGAAGCGGGATTTGGAGTGGTTGCTGAACTCGCGCCGGATCAAAGAGGAGTCGGTGGACGCGAAGTCCGAACTAACCCGCTCGCTATTCAACTACGGCTTGCCGGACCTGACCAACTTCGGACTGCATTCGTCGAAGGATCAGAACCGGCTCACGTGGATGTTGGAGGCGACCGTGGCCATTTTTGAGCCGCGGTTGATCAACCCGAAGGTTTTCATGGAACCGGTCGAGCCCGGCTCGAAGCAGTTGCGTTTCCGGATTGATGGGATGCTCGAGATGGATCCGGCCCCCGAGCGCGTCACGTTCGATACGATTGACGAACTGCTGCACTACTATGAACGCGAGCTGACTTTTCTGCGCCAGATGGGCGCGGAGTTCGCCGACAAGTATCCGAAGATCGCCAGCCGCTTGATGCTGGAGCCGACGCAGTGCGAAGACCCGCACGTGGAGCGGATGATTGAGGCGTTCGCGTTCCTGGCCGGGCGCGTCCATCTTAAAATCGACGATGAGTTTCCCGAGATCACCGAGGCTCTGCTCGGGGTAATCTACCCCCATTTCGTACGTCCGGTTCCGTCGATGTCGGTCGCCGAGCTCTCCTCCGACCCGGAAAATGCTGCGTTGATCACGGGCTTCCCGGTCCCTCGCGGCGCCGTCCTGAGTTCGCGTCCGATTGAC
>LNFE01000061.1 GCA_001464575.1 Acidobacteria bacterium Ga0077553
GAATGGTTCGGCATTGGCTTCGTCGGCCGGGAGGTGATGGTTTGAAGGCGCTGGCGGCCTGTGCGGAGGCGGTGGCGGCGGCACCAGGGCGGAATGAGAAGATTGCCCGGGTGGCAGCCTACCTGGCGACGCTGGGCGATGAGGACTTGGCCCGGGCCGTGCTCTACCTATCGGGCCGGGCGTTTCCGGCGAGCGATCGGCGGAAGCTCTCCGTCGGGCACGCAACACTGCGCGAGGCGCTGGTGCAGGTGACCGGGTGGGACCTCGAAATGATCGGGACCTGCTATCGAGAGGTGGGCGATACGGGGGAGACGGTCGCACTACTCGTGCGGCGGCATACCGCAGGCGAGGACATGACGCTCGCGCAAGCAGAGGCGCTCTACGCTGAACTGGAGCAGGCGCGGCGGACGGCCCGGAAGG
>LNFE01000062.1 GCA_001464575.1 Acidobacteria bacterium Ga0077553
CTGCGGATCGGGCTGCAGGAAAAGATGGTGGAGGAGGCGCTGGCGGCGGCGACTGGTTTGGCCGGGGACACGGTGCGCGGGGCGAACAACCGCTCCGGGGATTTGGCCCGGGTGGCGCGGGCGGCGCGAGAGGGGACGATTGGCGAGATTGCGGCGGTGCTCTTCCATCCGCTCGACTTCATGCTGGCGAAGCCGCTGGACGCGGTGGGGGATTTGACGGATCCGGGCGAGTGGTGGGTGGAAGACAAGTACGACGGCATCCGGGCGCAGGCACACATTGACGCGGGCCGGGTGAGGCTGTTTACGCGGGGACTGGAGGAGACGACGGCGGCGTTTCCGGAGGTGATTCTGGAGTTGGCGCCGCTGGCGGGGCCGCTGGTGCTGGACGGGGAGATTCTAGCTTGGCGGGACGGGCGGGCGCTGGCGTTCAGCGTGCTGCAGCAACGGATCGCGCGGAAGCAGGTTTCGGCGAAGACGATGGCCGAGGTGCCGGTGATCTTCCTGGCGTATGACTTGCTGATGACCGGCGGGGAGTTGCAGTTTGGAGTGCCGGTGGAGGAGCGGCGGCGGGAGTTGGAGCGCCTGGGGCTGCGGCATTTGGCGCCGCAGGTGCGGTTGGCGTCGCACGGGGAGATTGAGGAGCGGTTTTTGGCGGCGCGGGGCCGGGGGAATGAGGGCTTGATCTTGAAGCGGGCCGGGAGTTTGTATGAGTCCGGGAAGCGGGGCGGCAATTGGCTGAAGGTGAAGCGGCCGTACGGGACGCTAGACGTGGTGGTGACGGCGGCGGAGCAGGGGCACGGGAGGCGGGCGAGCGTGTTGAGCGATGTGACGTTTGCGGTGCGGTCGGGGGACCGGTTTTTGAATGTGGGGAAGGCGTACAGCGGGTTAACGGATGAGGAGATTCGGCAGTTGACGGTGCTGTTTAAGGCGGCGACGGTGGAGCGGTATGGGCGGGTGAGTCTGTTGCGGCCGGAGGTGGTGCTGGAGGTGGCGTTTGACGGGGTGCAGAGGAGCCCGCGGCACAAGAGCGGGTATGCGCTGCGGTTTCCGCGGATTGTGCGGTGGCGGCAGGATAAGCGGCCGGAGGACTGCGATACGTTGGAGCGGGTGCGGGAATTGTATGAGGCGAGCTTGGGGTAGGTTGGCTGGCGGTGCGGCGGGCTTCGAGGGCCAGCCGTGCCGCAACAGGGTGTTTGGGGGACTGGAGCGGGCTCAGGGGCGATCCTATCGCGGTTCGATGAGGTTCGGCGTGGTGTCGGCCGCAGCGCCGCCCGATGGGGCATTGTGAGTGAGTATGGCGCGTTGGGCCAGCTTCCTGCGTGGCGTGGCGAGACGGAAGCGGGAACCTGCTTGGGCGACGAGCGGCTTCGGTTGGCTTCGTTCGCCGGCGTTTGAGGAGGTTTCGATGGTGGATTTCGCTTCGTTTTCAGCGATTTTGTGGGTTCGTATCGAGTGGGGCTTCATCCGATTTCCCGTGGTGCACCAGTGGTTCGTCCGGACGCTCTCACGATCCATGCATGCCGCCGTGGCTTCGTTCGTCGGTATTCAGGAAGAATTCAGCGGGCATCGCTACTGAGCAATCGATAGCTCGCGGTCCGACGGCAAAGGCCGACCCCGCCATGAGTCCCCTGCCCTTCGATTTCCCATCGGGTCATGCGATTCCTCCGGCGGTTCGGGTCTTCGGTTTGGGTTCGGCGGCGGGTTCGGTTTCGGGTTCGGCGCGGAATGGGGGCCGGCGGTTAGGAGCAGCGATAGCGAAGCCGAATCCGGCGTGCGCCACGAGCGGCTTCGGTTGGGTTCGTTCGTCGTGGTTTTGCGGGGTTTCGACGGGGGCCTCTTCTTTGTTTTCAACAGGTTCCGGGTTCGAGGCCGGTGGAATTTCATCGGGTTCCGGTTGGGGTTTCGCAGCGGTGGTGTAGACCTTTTGCGGGACGCTGCGTTCGGGGTCGAAGGCGATGGGCGGTCCGGCGATGGGATCGAGAATGCGCAGTTGGCGGAGTTCGCGATACGCCGCGGCGATGCTGCGTTCGGCAGCGGCCATGTCGTGGCGGAGGGGGGCGAATCCGCCGTCGGGGGCCGTGCAGTTCTTGTACGCGAACCCGAGCGATACGGCGCCGCTACACTCGGGCAGGGCTTGATGCTTGATTTTGTGGCCGACGGTTTGGAACTGATCTTCGAGCAGGACGAGACGGATGCAGCGGAGGCGGCGGATCTCCCATTGGGCGGCGGCGACGCGATGAACGATTTCGAGTTCGACTTCGTCGCGCGGGGCGAGTTTGGCGACGAGGGCTTCGACAGAGCGGACGTACTCGGCGACGGGTTCGCCGGGGAGCAGGACGGTGTTGACTTTGGCGGAGTAGTCGATGATGTGGGCGCGGCGGCCGTGTTTGGTGGAGTTGTGGCGGGCGCGGGCCTTGCCTTCGGGGGTGCGGGGGCCGGTGCTTTTCTGGGCGTTGGCGCGATTGGTGGCGGCGCGTTTGGCCTTTTTCTCTTCGGGGGTGAGGGTGTTGGGCATGGGGTGTCTCCTGGGCGAATGCTGGGCAAAAA
>LNFE01000063.1 GCA_001464575.1 Acidobacteria bacterium Ga0077553
GGTCAATACGAGCGCCGGAAGTAATTTGCGGAACATGGCTGGTTCCTCCCGCCTTAAAAGATTGCACACCAAGGGCCAACGAGTAACTTCCCTGTTTTCAATACGACACTTCCCTGCCCCTGGTGGATTTCAACCACCCCCCCGCTAGCTTTGGTGCTTTACGAGTAGCGGGCTTCCGCTATATTGGAAGTATGCGTTATCCAGAGCACTTAATTGGCATCATGCGGCAAGACCTGACGAACCACGGCATCGTCGAAACCCGCACCCCCGAAGACGTTGACGCCTTGCTTGCTCCCGGCAAAGGTACCGTGATGATGGTCGTGAACTCGGTTTGCGGGTGCGCGGCTGGCAAAGCCCGCCCCGGCATCGTTCGGGCGCTGGCGGATTCTCCGGTTAAGCCGGACGTCGCCGCCACCGTTTTCGCCGGCGGCGATGTCGAAGCTGTCGCCCGGGTGCGGGAACACCTCGCTCCCCTGCCCCCCAGCTCGCCTTCGGTCGCCATCTTCAAGGATGGCAAGCCGGTCTACATGATGCACCGCCATCAGATTGAAAGCCGCGACATGTTCCTGATTGCCGAAGAGCTGAAAAACGCCTTCGCGCAGCATTGCGCGAAATAGGATGACGCGACGGTCGTTGCTCGGGCTCGCCGCCCTCCCCGTTTTGGCCGAGGAGAGTCTGGCCGCGGACAGCATGGTCACCGCCAGCGTCCAGAAGCTCCAGTTGAAACACACCTGGACCACGGTGATGAGCTCGAGCACGCACCGCGACGTTCTCTACACGACCATTAGCCAGGATGGCCTCACCGGGCGAGGCGAAGGCGCCGGCATCGTTCGCTATGGCGAGTCAGCGGAGTCCGGGGCCGCCTTCGTCAACCGCCTCGCTCCCGATCTCGCCCGCATGGACCTCCGCCAGTTTGGCAAGGTCATCGACTGGGTGCTCAAGCAAAGCGAAGCCGATTGGGCCGCCAAGGCTGCCCTCGACATCGCCATTCATGATTGGGTCGCCCAGCGCCGCGCCATGCCCGTCCATGCGCTCTGGGGCCTCGACCCGCGGGACGCCCCGCTGACGACCTTCTCCATTGGGATCGACACCGCCGAAGTCATTCGCCAGAAAGTTCGCGAGGCCAAGGCCTATCCAGTGCTCAAGGTCAAGGTCGGCCTCAAGAACGACGAAGAGGTCATCGAAGCCGTCCGCAGCGTCACCAAAAAGCCGCTCCGCGTCGACGCCAACGAAGGCTGGAAGGACAAGGACGAAGCGGTCCGGAAGATCAACTGGCTCGAAAAAATGGGCGTCGAATTCATTGAACAGCCCATGCCTGCGCATATGGTCGAAGAGACCCGTTACGTGCGCCAGCGCGTGCACATCCCCATCATCGCCGACGAAGCCTGCCTGCGCCCCGCCGACATCCCCAAACTGGCCCAGGCCTACGACGGCGTCAATACCAAAATCGACAAAGCCGGAGGCCTCCTGCAGGGCTACCGCATGATCCAGATCGCCCGCAGTCTCGGCCTGAAGACCATGCTTGGCTGCATGATCTCGAGTTCGGTCGCCATCACCGCCGCCGCCCAGCTTTCGCCCCTTGTCGATTACGCCGACCTCGATGGCAACCTGCTCATCGCCAACGATCCGTATACCGGGGTGCGCGTCATCAATGGAAAACTGACGCTTCCTACCGGCAATGGCCTCGGCTTGCAAGGCTCCCGGCCCAACGCTTGAAGCTCCGCTTTTATACGGCCACCCCGTTCAACGTGCTGCAAGGCAGCGGCACCTTCACTGGCTTGAATTCTCTCGTCAATGGCCTCCGCGCCCAGGGAGCCATTGTCGAAATCATTGGACCCCGCACCCGTTTGCCAAACTACACGGCTGAGCGCTTCCTGTTCAACCGCTGGATCACCACCCTCGACCGCAGCGGCTGCGATGCGACCATCGGCTACGATCTCGACGGCTACCGCCTCGCCGGTAGCGGCGGGCCGCCCCATATCGCTGCCGTTAAAGGTGTCATCGCCGACGAGTTGATCCACGAACGGGGCGTCAACCGCGCGCTGCTTGCCGTGCAGAGCCGTTGGGAACGCCGCCACGTCCAACGGGCCAGCCGCGTCACCACCAGCAGTGCGTACTCCGCCGGACGCATCACCAGCCTGTACGGACCGTGCGCGCCTGTGGAGGTGATTCCCGAGCCGATCCACCTCGGACTTTGGCAAGACTCGTTCCGTCAGCATGCGGCCGGACCGGATCCCCGTCAATTCACCATCCTCTGCGTCTGCCGGTTCTTTCCCCGAAAGAGAGTCAACATCCTTTTGCGCGCCGTCGCCCTGGCCCGTCGCTCCGTTGGCAATGTGCAACTGCGCATCGTCGGCGGCGGAGCCGAAGGCGCCCGTCTTCGCCTCCTCGCGAGCGAACTCGGCGTCGGCGATGTGGTCCATTGGCTTGGGAATGCGGAACAAACCCAGCTTGCGATCGAATATCAGCAGTGCGACGTCTTCTGCCTGCCGTCGGTGCAGGAGGGCTTCGGGGTCGTGTTCCTCGAAGCGATGGCCGCCGCCAAACCCATCGTCGCGGTTCGCGCGTCGGCGGTACCCGAAGTGGCGCCCCAGGCGTTGCTCGCCGATCCGGACAGCCCGGAGTCGCTCGCCGAACAACTCATTCGCCTGGCGGCCGACCCGGCCCTCCGGGCCACAATTGGCCAGGAGGGATACGCCCGGGTTCAGCAGTTTGACCAAGCGGTCGTCGCCGCCGCCTTTCTCCGCATGGTTGAAAAGCTACTCTAGCGATCGGTTACACCGCTTCGAGCGCCTGCTCCACATCCCACAGGATGTCTTCGAGGTCCTCAATCCCGACCGACAGCCGGACCATTCCCGGCTCCACCCCGGCCGACAGCTGCTGCTCCGGCGTCAGTTGCTGATGCGTCGTCACCGCCGGCTGAATCACCAGGCTCCGCGCATCGCCAACATTCGCCAAGTGCGAAAACACCTTGAGCGCATCGACGAACTTCTTGCCGGCCTCTGCCCCGCCCTTTAAGGCAAAGCTGAACACCGCGCCCGGTCCCTTCGGCAGGTACTTCTTCGCGAGCTTGTGGTAGGGGCTGCTGCCCAGTCCCGGATACTTCACCCAAGCTACCCGCGAATCGCCTTCAAGGAACGTCGCCACGGCCAGCGCATTGGCCACATGCCGGTCCATCCGCGGTCCCAGCGTCTCAATCCCCTGCAGGAACTGGAACGCATTGAACGGGCTCAACGCTGGACCCATGTCCCGCAGCCCTTCGACGCGCGCCTTGATAATGAACGCGATCGGCCCCAGCGCCTCGGCAAAGTTCAAGCCATGGTAGGCCGGCGAAGGCGTATTCAGCAGCGAGTGCTTGCTCGTCTTCCAATCGAACTTGCCCGCGTCCACAATAATCCCGCCAATCGAAGTCCCGTGTCCGCCAATGAACTTCGTCAGCGAGTGCAGCACAATGTCTGCGCCGTGCTCAATCGGCCGGCACAAGTACGGCGTCGCAAACGTGTTGTCGATAATCAGCGGCAGCCCGTTCTCGTGTGCAATCGCCGCCACGGCCGCAATGTCGAGAATGTTCCCGCGCGGATTCGAAATCGTCTCGCCGTAGATCGCCTTGGTCTGCGGCGTAATCGCCTTCCGGAAGTTCTCCGGCTCGTCCGGATCCACAAACGTCACGCTAATGCCCATGCGCTTGAAGCTCACGTCAAACTGCGTGTACGTGCCGCCGTATAGCGTGCTCGAGCTCACCAGATGATCGCCCGCTTCGAGCAAGCTCGTGATGGCCAGAAACTGTGCGGCCTGTCCGCTCGCCACCGCCAACGCCGCCACGCCGCCTTCAAGCGACGCCACGCGCTGTTCGAGCACGTCCGTCGTCGGATTCATGATCCGCGTGTAGATATTCCCAAACTCCTGCAGGCCAAACAGTGCCGCCGCATGATCGGAGTTCTTAAACACAAACGAAGTCGTCTGGTAAATCGGCACCGCCCGCGCACCCGTCGTGGGGTCCGGCGCATAGCCAGCGTGAAGGCTCCGGGTGTTGAACCCGAGCTGTCGATCAATCTTGGAGTCTGACATAAGAGCTATTCTACCCGCGAAGCCATTTGTCGCGATGCGCTGCTACAAAGGCATCATCGTGCAGGTGCGGATACGCGGCGTACACCCGGTCAATCTCTTCCGCTTGGCCCTTCGATAATCCCTCGTGCGGGTCCAGACACCAGATCCCTTCGAGCAGCCCCTGCCGCCGCAGCACCTCGTGCAACCCCGCAATGCAGCCCTTAAATCCATTCGCCGCGTCGAAGAACGCCGCGTTCGAATCCGTCACTTCCATGTTCAGCCGCAGCGGGTCCTTGTGCTTCCGCACCTTCGCCTGCATCTCGACGGCCTTCTTCGTCCACACCGACCAGTGCCCCAGCAGCCCGCCCACGAACTTTACCCCGTGGTACTCGCTCAGCAGGTCAATCACGATGTTGTCGTCGTTGCCCGTATAAAGCGCCAAATCCCGGCCGCTCTCCGCCACCGCCCGCATCACGTCAATCGTCTGGTACCGGTTGAACGGCGCAATCTTGATGCCCACCACGTTTTCAATCTCGACGAACTGCCGCCAGAACGAGTACGGCAAAACCCGCCCGCCCACCGCCGGCTGCAGGTAGAAGCCGACAATCGGCAACACTTCGGCGACTTTTTGAACGTGTTCAATCATCTTGCGGCTATTCGCGTTCACCAGCGCTGCCAAGCTGAGCAGTCCCGCGTGGTAGCCCAGATCCCGCAGCAGCCCCGCCTCCCGCACCGCCTGCTTCGTTGGCCCGCACACCCCGCCGATCCGCACCACGTTCTCCATCTCCTCGCGCGCCAGTTCAAGCACCGGCCGGAACAGCCCGGCCTCGCGGATGGCGAACTGCGTCGTGTGCACGCCCACCGCCACGCCGCTCACGCCCGCCGCCACGTAGTAGCGCGTCAGGGCCCGCTGCCGTCGTTCATCCAACTTCCGCTCCGCCGTCAACGCCAGCGGATGCGCGGGAATTACCCCGCCTTTACGAAACGAAGCCAACCAATCCATGTCTAGAATTTCCCGTCCCTGGTCATAAAGCCGGTCGGCTTACCGTGTGTCGCGCCGCCCATGCCGATCCATTGCGCCATCCACTCAATCATCTCGTCCGGCGTCACGCTCGGATAGCCAAACAGCCGCTGGCAGCGGCCCGCGTCGTTCAGCAACGAATCCGTCGCCTCCTCGCCCGTGAACTCCGGCGTCACCCCGAAGTGCCGCCCAAACGCCTTGGCCACCGTCCGCACGCTCAGCGTTTCCGGCCCCGCCAGGTTAACCACCGCCGCCGGCGACGCCGCATGCGGAAACGCCCGCAGCGCTACCGAGTTCGCATCGCCCTGCCAAATCGCGTTCACCGCGCCCATCGTCACATCCACCGGCCGCCGTTCAAATACCTTCGTCCCAATTTCCAACAGCACGCCATACCGCAGATCCTGCGCATAGTTCAGTCGTAGCAGAATGGTCGGCGTCCCCAGCCGTTTGGCGTGATACTCAAACATCCGTTCCCGCCCCAGGCCCGTCCACGCGTACTCGCCCACCGGCACCGGCGCGTCCTGCTCGGTCGCCCCGAACCGCGAAAACGCGTAGACGTTGCCGCTTGAAAACGCCACGATCTTCGAGGTCCGGTACCGCTCGCACACCATCGCCGGCACCAGCACATTCATCGCCCACGTCAACGACGGATCCGCCGCCGACCCGAACTTCCGTCCCGCGGCATGGATGATAAATTCGCATTCGGGCAGCGATTCCAACTGCGCCCGGTCAAGCAGGTCTGCCTGCACGCACTCCACGCCCGCCGCCGCCAACCGGTCCCGCGTATCGAGGTCGGAGAACCGCGCCACGCCAAAAACGCGCCGCCGCACCCCGGCCTGGTCCATGGCCCGCCGCGCCCGCATCGCCAGCGTCGGCCCCATCTTCCCGCCCACCCCGAGAATCATCAGATCCCCATCGAGCTTGGCCATCGCTTCTATGTCCGCTTCGCTCGGTCGCGACAGCAGCTCTTCCAACTCTTCAATCGTTCGAATCATCGCTTGTACCCGATCTTCCGCAGAAACGTTTTCCGCGCGGCAATATCCTCTTCGTTCTCCACCCGCTTCGGCGAATAGCCGTCAATCACGCCTAAAACGCCCCGTCCCGTCTCCCCCTGCACCACAATCACGCTCAGCGGATTCGCCGTCGCGCAGAAGATGTTCACCACCTCCGGCACCTCCTTGATCCGCGCGAGCACGTTTATCGGAAACCCCTTCTGCATCACCACCACAAACAAATGCCCAGCCCCGATCCGTTGCGCGTTGTCCACCGCGCAATCAATCAACGCCTGGTCGTTGCCGTCAAACCGCGTCAGGCAAGGCCCGGAAGCTTCGTTGAAGGCAATCCCGAACTCCATCGTCGGGTTCGTGTTCACAATGGCTTCGTAGATATCCTCGACCGTCTTGATGAAGTGGCTCTGCCCGATGATGACATTGGCATCAGCGGGAAAATTGATGGGAACATTGAGTAGGTCCATACGTTTTGGAAACTCCCTCATTCTACCTGTCCGACCGCGAAGTGCTCGATCGCATTCAGCGCCTCCCCCACAGCCGAGCCAGCTTTAAGAACCTCGTCCGCGAACTCTCCGCCCGTGGCGACCAGCGCGAAGCCCTCGAACAAACCCTCCTCCGCCTCACGAGCAAAGGCGAGCTCATCGAATTCCGCACCGGGCAGTACGTCGCCGCCAAGGGCAGCCGCGAGTTCGCCACCGGCCGCCTCAGCATGCACCGCGACGGCTACGGCTTCGTCGCCCCCGCCCACAAAATCGACGGCCTCATCGGCGACATCTTCATCCCCGCCAAGCATGCCGCCGCCGCCATGCACGGCGACCGCGTGCTCGTTCAGATCGGCTTCATCGGCCGCGATGGCAAAGCCGACGGCGAAATCCTCCAAGTCCTCAGCCGCGCCCATGCCACCGTCGTCGGCGAGTTCCGCGTCCGCAACCGCGGCAACTGGGTGAAGCCCCACGACGATCGGATTCACCAGTGGCTCTTCATCCCCGACGGCTACGAGATCCCCCGCTCCGCCGCCGCGGACCGCACTGGTCCCGCCCTCCGCGAGTACCGCACCGCGGAAGACATGAATGGCGCCATCGTCGACGTCGAAGTCCTCGAGTTCCCCACCGAACACGAAGACGGCATCGGCCGTGTCATCGAAGTCCTCGGCCGCGAAGGCGACTTCGGCCTCGACGTCGAAATCACCATCCGCAAGCACCATCTCCCCCACACCTTCCCCGACTCCGTCCTCGAACAGGCCCGCGCCATCCCCGCCGAAATTCCCGCCGCCGAAATCGCCCGCCGCCGCGACTATCGCCATCTCCCCATCGTCACCATCGACGGCGAAACCGCCCGCGACTTCGACGACGCCATTTACGTCGAACCTCTCCCCAACGGCAATTGGAAGCTCGACGTCCACATCGCCGACGTCAGCCACTACGTCCAACCCGGCAGCCCCATCGACAAGGAAGCCATCTTCCGCGGCACCAGCGTCTACTTCCCGGACCGCGCCGTCCCCATGCTCCCCCACGAGCTGTCGACCAACCTCTGCTCCCTCGTCCCCCATCAGGATCGTCTCGTCCTCTCCGCCGAACTCGAACTCGACCGTACCGGCGACGTCGTCGCCCAAACCTTCCATCGCGGCGTCATCCGCTCCGCCGCCCGCATGACCTACACCGCCGTCCACAAAATCCTCGACGGCGACGAAGCCGAACGAACCCAGTACGCCGCCCTCCTCCCCCACTTCGAGAACATGCGCGAACTCGCGCTCGTCCTCAACCGCAAGCGCGTCAAGCGCGGCTCCATCGACTTCGATCTCCCCGAGCCCCTCATCGAGTTCGACGAGCACGGCTTCATGGTCGGCGTTACCCGCGCCCCCCGCAACATCGCCCACCGCCTCATTGAAGAGTTCATGCTCGCCGCCAACGAAGCCGTCGCCGCCCATATCGAAGCCGCCGGCATCCCGGGCATCTACCGCATCCACGAAACCCCCGATTTCAAAAAGGTGTCCGAGTTTGAAGAGGTCGCCGCCCAGTTCGGCTATTCGCTTGGCTTCGCCGCTCTACCCGTGAAGAAGCACAAGGTGGTCGAACGCCGCCGCGACGGCCGCAAGGAGCGCCGCGATCTCATCCTCGCCGACGAGCGCATCCAGGTCACCTCCCGCGCCTACCAAAAGCTCATCGCCAAACTCGAGGGCACGGCCGAAGAACGCATCCTCAGCTTCCTGATGTTGCGTTCGCTCAAACAAGCCCGCTACTCGCACGAGAACGTCGGCCACTTCGCCCTTGCCGCCGACACCTACACCCACTTCACGTCCCCCATCCGCCGCTACCCCGACCTCATGATCCATCGCATCCTCGGTGGCCTCTTCGACGGCCAAGGCGCGGTGTGGACCGAGGAGCAACTCGAAGAGATTGCCACCGACTGCTCGTTCACCGAACGCCGCGCCGCCGAAGCCGAACGCGAACTCGTCGAATGGAAAAAGGTGCAGTTCATGATCGACCGTGTCGGCGACGAGTTCGACGGCGTCATCATCTCCGTCACCAAATACGGCATGTTCGTCGAACTCACGGACCTCTTCATTGAAGGCCTCCTCCCCATCGACGCTCTCCCCGGCGAACGCTTCCGCTTCATTGAAGGAGCCCGCCGCCTCATCGGCGAAAAAACCCGTCGCGAGTTCTCGATCGGCGATCCCATCCGCGTCGTTCTCGATCGCGTCGATGGCGTCGAACGCCGCCTCACCTTCAGCCTCTGGGAACACCGCCCGCCCAAAGCCAAAAAGAAAAAGAAAAAGTACTAAGCCCGCAGCAGCGCCTTCACCGCATCGACGCACAGCACCGCCGCGTGCTTCGATTCGTTCGGCAAGCCGCCTAATGCCTCTTCAATCACTGCGGTCGAGAACCCGATGACCTCGGCCCGCGACTTCCCCGTCACCCACTCCGCCAACGCCGACCCCGCGGCAATCGAAGCCGTGCATCCCCGCGTCTTAAACGCCGCCTCCCGAGCCACCTCGCCGTCCCAAAGTACAGACAGTTGCAGAATGTCCCCGCACACCGGATTCTCCACCCGGACCGTCACGGCCGGCGCCGCCAATTCTCCCGAAAAACGGGGCGATTGGAAGTGGTCAAGGAGTTGGGCGCTATACATGAGATACTCTTAAGGTCTTTTCCTAAGTGTAATGCGCATCGACCCTCAGAGCGTGCACGCGCCCGAAATCGGCCCCGTGTGGCTGAATTCGCCCCCGCTGACTCTCCGTCAGTTTCGGGGTCGCATCGTGCTGCTCGATTTCTGGGACTTCACCTGCGTCAATTGCCTGCGCACCCTCCCCTACATCACGGCCTGGCATCGCCGCTACCAACCCCTCGGCGTCCAAGTCCTCGGCATCCACGCCCCGGAGTTTTATTTCTCCCGCGCGCCCGAAGTCGTCGAACGCGCCCTCGCCGAACTCGGCATCGACTACCCTGTCATGCTCGATAACGACTACACCGTCTGGAAGCTCTTCGCCAACCGCTACTGGCCTACCAAGTACCTCATCGATGGCGAAGGCTACATGCGCTACGCCCACTTCGGCGAAGGCGCCTACACCGAGACCGAAGAGGCGATTCAGGAACTCCTCCGCGAGCAGGACCCCTCCGTCGCCCTGCCTCCTACCCTCCCCCTCGTCCGCGCTCTCGACGAACCCGGCGCGCTCGCCTTCTGCCCGCAGCCCAGCCCCGAAATCTATCTCGGCCATCGCCGCGGCCGCCTCGCCAACCCCAACGGCTTCAAGGAAGACGACCTCCATCGCTACGACCTCGGCGCCGGACCCCAGGCCGATACCCCGGAACTCGCCGGCCTCTGGAACTCGCTGCCCGATTGCCTCACCGTCGGCTCCCGCGACCAGTCCGATCCCTCCCGCCTCTGCCTGTTATACTCGGCAGCCGAAGTGAATCTCGTTCTCTGTCCCTCCTTCTCGCAGCCGCAGGGCCGCATCGACATCACTGAAAACGGCGCCCCCCTTCCCCCCGCCGCCCGAGGGGCCGACATCCGTCTCGACGCCAACGGCCAGACTTACCTCCTCGTCGATCGCCCCCGCATGTACCGCGTCGTCAACCGCTCCACCTTCGATACCGCGCTGCTCGAACTCCGCTCCACCACGACTGGCCTGCAACTCTTCGCCTTCACCTTTGGCAGTTGCTTGGAGGGTCGCGGATGAAGCCGCGCAGCGAAATCCGCGTCGTCGCCGCCGTCATTGAACGCGCCGACCGCCATGTGCTGATCTGCCAGCGCAAGAGTACGGACCGTCACGCCCTGAAATGGGAGTTCCCCGGCGGCAAAGTGGAACCCGACGAAGAGCCCCGCGAGGCCCTCCGCCGCGAACTCCAGGAAGAGCTCGACATCACCGCCGAGATCGGCGAAGAGATCGGCCGCTACGAATTCCAATACTCCGGCCGCACCCCCATCCTGCTGATCTTCTTCCGCGTCACCACCTTCGCCGGCGAACTGCACAACCAAATCTTTGAGCAGATGATCTGGGAAAGCCCGGCCAAGCTCCCGTCGTATGACTTTCTCGATGGCGACGTCGATTTCGTCCGCCGCCTCGCCCGCGGCCACGCCCGCTCAGCCGCGAGCGGCAGTTAGCCCCAGCGCCTTCCGCATTACGGCAAACGCCGCGGCCGTTTTTGCCTCCACCTGCTTCATGCCCTGCTCCCGGTAGCGTTGCGCCCCGGCGTAGTCCTGGTGCACAGCCAGCAGCGCATCGCCCATCTCCGCCGCCGAAGCCTTGTTCAAGTCGAACGCCCATTTGCCCATGCCGAAGTCGGCGAACATCTGCGCCTTCTTCCCAAACGCATAGTCATAGCAATGCAGGCACGGCAACCCATTGGCCAGCGCCATCAGGTTCAAGTGCGGCTCCATGTTGAACATCGTCCGCGAAGCCAGCGCCACGCTCAGCGCCTCATCCGGCAGCCAGAACGTCTCCCGCAGCTTCACCTTCGCCTTCACGGCCGCCGGCAGCGGATCAAGCAGCGCCTCTTTGTTGAGAGCCATCTCCCGGTCGTCCTCCGGCGCCAACAGCACCGGCAGCCCCGTCTCCCGCACCCAGCGCTCGATCACCGCCCGCATCCGCGCGCAATGCTCCGGACCCCGATCCTTCACGCTCGGCCGCGTCAGCACAGCGTAGTGCCCAATCGAAATCAGAAACTTCCCCGGCTCCAGGCCGGCGCTCTGCAGGTAAGCCTTCGCCCGCGCGTCGTCCCGCTGCCGGTACTGCAGGGCGATATCCGGTGCAAAGTCCATCGCCGGCGGCTTCACGCCCGTCCCCCGTAGCACGTCCAGCGAAATCGTATCCCGGGTGTAGACAAACGACGCCTCGCTCAACACCCGCCGAACCACCATCGGACTGGGCTCAGCGAAGGCATCAAAGGTCTGCGCGTAGATCCCGTACGGTTTGCCCAACTCCTTAGCGCGGTAGAGCGGCAGCAGCGATCCGATCACGGCGTCCCAACTCGTCGCCTGCTGATAGACGAACCCGTAGTTGATCACCATGCCCGAGTTGTAGAGGAACAGGTCCATCTCCTCGAAGGCCTGCTTCACGGGCGCATCGCCAATCTCCCCGCTCACCTCGCGAAAGTTTGGAAAATCCCGGCGGATCATCCGCCGCACATCCTCATTGGCGTTCTTGACCCAGCAGGTTACGTCGGCCTCTGGGATATACCGCTGCACCGCCGACAACATTGCCGGGGTAAAGCAGACATCGCCAATGTTGCGGGTCTGCCACCCCGTCCGCAACAGAATTCTGGGCCGCTTCTGGAGCAGCGCGAGCAGTAACGATCGCCGGGTCATTCCGGCATTCTAAACGAAAGTCCGCGCTCCCGGTTGAACCGCTCCGACGACTCCTTGTCCACCTGCGCCAAGGCGGCACTCGCTACCTTGTGGTCCGGCTTCACGTAATGCACGGTGCCGTTCTCGTACCAATAGGCAACGGCTTGCACCAGGGTCCCGTCCTTGAACGCGATTAACGTCACCGAAGCCGCCGTCTTCTTCGCCTCGGCCGCTTCGTAGGGCTTGCTCTCGGCAAAGTATTCGCGCATCGACGGCTTGGCCGTATCGGGCACATAATTCGGGTTCGTCGTCACCACCGGCGCATTCTGTTGCTGCACCACGGTCACTGGCAGTTGCTGTTGCGGCTGCACCCAGTAGATCGGCTGTTGCTGCACCGGCGGATACCAGATCGGCGTGGCAATCGGATAGAACGGGCGAGACCCGCGGGGCGGGCCTAAAGGAATCGGCCGTCCCGACACGGACGCCGCCAACCCTGTCCCGTGGTTCTGCACCTGCGGCGGCAACACCGCCGGCCAGCCCGTCGAGTGCTGCGGAAACTGCGGCGCTTGCGGCCGTTGCGCCCATACCTCGACCGCCATCACCAATCCCATGAGTAAAGTCGTCCGCATGGCTTCAGCCTACACCCGCCCTAACTTCGCTTCAAGCAGCTTGAGCCTTTCTTCTGTAAAATCGCGCTTATCTGAGTGATCGAAGTTAACTCCCAGGTGCCCTATGCTGCGCTCCGTTTCCTTGCTCCTCCTCGCCTCGCTGCCCGCGGTGTCGCAAGACCTCTTCACCGCCATTCGTCTCAATCAACTCGACGCTATCCGCAACGCTCCGAAAGAAGCCGTCAACGCCCCCGGCCGCTATGGCCTCGCGCCGCTCCACTACGCCGCCGCCTTCGGCAGCCTCGAAGCCATTCAGGCGCTGCTTGAGAAAGGCGCCGACGTGAACGCCAAGGACCCCCGCGACTCGACGCCGCTTCACTACGGCGCCTGGGACCCAGCGCGCGCTCAGCTCCTCCTCAGCAAGGGCGCCCTTCCCGATGTTCCCTCTAAGCAAAAACGAACCCCGCTTCTCGTCGCCGCCAGCAGCCCCTCTGGCGTGGCCGCCGTTCCGCTTTTCCTGAAGCACGGAGCCAACCCCAAGGCCCGCGACGTCCGCGGCTTCAACCTCCTTCTCCCCTCCGCCTTCGCCGACCCCAGCGCTCTACTCAGCCAGGGATTCCCGGTTGCCGAAGGCGCTGACGGGGCCGGCTTCACCCCGCTCCATCTGGCTGCCGTCTCCAACAACCTGGCCTCTGCCCGGACGCTGATCGCCAAGGGCGCCAACGTCAATGCGGCGAACACCTTCCTCGGCCGCGTGAAGCACGGCGACATTGCACTCAAAGGCATCACCCCGTTAATGATGGCCAGCGCCGCCGCCTCCGCGGAAATGGTGCAGCTCCTGCTTGACGCCGGCGCGAATCCAAACCAGCAGGATGTCCGCGGCATGACCGCCCTCATGTTTGCCCTGTCGACGGAGAACCCACGGGTCGATACCGCCAAGCTCCTCCTCGCTCGTGGAGCCAAACTGGACGCAAAAATGACCTCCGGCGATACGGCCGCTGATTGGGTGCATCGCTCCCGATATCCCGCGGCCCTGGCCCTCGTCAAGAGTGCTCCGCGGGGCGCCGCCCCGGCCGTCGAGCCGTCGCTTCCCTCCCCTGCCCCAACCGCACAAGCAGCCACGCTTCGCGCCCTGCAGCTGCTCGACAAATCGACCGCCTCGTTCTTCGCCCAGTCCGGCTGCGGCGCCTGCCACAACCATACCGCCACCGCCCTCGCCTTCCAGTCCGTCCACGCCGCTGGCCTGCCGGTCAACGAAGCCCGCCGCCGGCAGCTCGGCCGCGAGATCGCCGTCCCCATGGCTCCAGAAATTCCGCAAGTTCTGCAGGGCTTCGATTTCGGCGGAGTTAGCGATACCGCCATGAACTACCTCGTCGGCATGGCCGCCGCCAACTACCCGGCCGACGTGGTAACCGATGCGCTGGTCCACTATCTCGCCCTGGCCCAACTCCCGAATGGCTCCTGGAACCAGACCGCCGGCATCGCTCGCCCGCCCGCGGAGGAGTCCATCGTTGGCCGTACCGCGTGGGCCGTCCGTGCCATTCGCGCTTATCCCCTCGCCGGACGCCAAGCGGAGATGGACCAGCGCATCGCCAAGGCCCGTAGCTTCCTTCTCGCCGCCAAGCCCCTCACAGCGTATGAGCACGCCGAAAAGCTACTCGGCCTCCACTGGGCCGGCGCCGCGCGCGCGGAGGTCCAAGCAGCCGCCCAAGGTCTCCTCGCTCAACAGCACCAGAACGGCGGCTTCTCCCAAAACGCCCACTTAGCCCCCGACGCCTACGCGACCGGGCTTGCGCTCTGGGCTCTTCACGAGTCCGGCACGCTCTCCCCGAAAGAGGCGTCCTATCGGAAGGGCGCGGCCTACCTGGTCCGTACCCAGCGCGCCGACGGCTCCTGGTACGTCGCCAGCCGCGCGCCAAAGTTCCAGCCGTACTTCGAGGGCGGCTTCCCCTACGGCCATGACCAGTGGATCTCCGCCCACGCCACCGCCTACGCCGCCATGGCCCTGGCGCCAGTCGGCACCCTTCCGTTACAAGCGGAAAACCGATAGCGGAAGCCGCAACCGGATCGTCGCTCGACGCGTCGCTTTCGAAAGACCGACTCATTCCATCCCAAAGGTGTTCATGCGTTTCTTAGTACTCCTAGCCGCGGCCTCGTTCGCCGCGGCTCCTCTTTCCGCGCATAAGATTGTGAAGAAGTCCGCCGCCGAGATCGTCCTTCGTTGGGACTTCAGCGAAGGCACCGGCGGCTGGCTCCCCGGTTTCACCGACTACACCCTTTCGAATCCCGTCGATATGAAACGGGTTGCCGAAATCCGGCCTCTTCCCCCCGAAGTGGACTCCACCCGCTTCGGCTATTTCGTTCAGAGTATGAACCACTCCGACGACCTCTTCATGTTTCTCAAACGGCCCCTGCCGCCCTCGCTCGGCGTCGAACCGGACATGCGCTACAGCGTCACGGTGGATATCGAGTTCCTCTCGAAAGAGCCCAGCGGCTGCTTCGGTATCGGTGGCTCGCCCGGCGACAGCGTCACCCTAAAGGCCGGCATCACGGCCGTCGAACCCCTGCCCCGGCTCATCGGCGACTACGTCGAGATCAACATCGACAAGAGCAACCAGATCAGCGGCGGCCGCGACGTCGGCGTCGTCAGCGATATCGGCAACGGCCGCCCGTGCGACAACGCCGAGACCAATCGCCCCTGGGTCTTGCTGCATCGCGTCTATCACCACCCCGAAATCGTCACCAGCCGGCCCAACGACGGCGGACTCTGGCTCCTCGTCGGCACCGACTCCGGCTATGAAGGACTAACCCAACTCTATTACTACTCCATCCAGGTCACCTTGCGTCCCCTTGGTAAGGACTCTGCCGCCGGCCCATCGCTATAATGAGCTATGGCAGAGACTCGGCACTCCGTTTGCGCTCTCGATTGTCCCGATGCGTGCGGCCTCGTCCTCAAGATCGAAGAGGGCCGCGCCACCAGGATTCAGGGCACCCCGGGCCACCCGGTAACGCAAGGTTTCCTCTGCGGTAAGGTCGCCCGCTACCTGGATCGCGAGTACTCCCCGCAGCGGCTCACCGTGCCGCTCCGCCGCATCGGCGCCAAGGGCGAAGGCCGCTTCGAACCCATCTCCTGGGACGAAGCCCTCTCCACCATCACAGACCGGTTCCGCACCATCATCAGCGAACATGGCGCCGAAGCCATCCTGCCCTACTCCTACGGCGGTTCCATGGGCCTGCTCCAGGCCAACGGCATGGACCGCCGCTTCTTCCACCGCCTCGGCGCCAGCCGTCTCGACCGCACCATCTGCGCCTCCGCCGGTACCGCCGGGCTGATGGCCACCCAAGGCATCCGCTACGGCATCGACCCCGAAGCCTTCGTGCACTCCAAGCTCATCATCGCCTGGGGCGCCAACATCCTCACCACCAACGTCCACCTCTGGCCGTTCATCGTCGAAGCCCGCCGCCGCGGCGCAAAGTTTATCGTGATCGATCCGGTCCGCACCAAGACCGCCTCCCTCGCCGATCAACACATCCGCATCAACCCCGGCTCCGATCTCGCTCTCGCACTCGGCCTGATGCACCTGCTCTTTGCGAGCGGCCAGTTCGATCAGCCCTATCTCGACGCCCACGCCACCGGCTGGACCGATCTCCGGGAGACCGCCAAGGCCTACACCCCGGAGAGGGTCGCCGCCTGGACCGGCATCCCTGCCGCGGACATTATCGAACTCGCCCGCGCCTATGGCGAAACGAAGCCATCGGTCATCCGGCTCAACTACGGAGTCCAGCGCAGTGAACGCGGCGGCACGGCCGTCCGCGCCATCGCCATGCTTCCTGTCATCACCGGCGCCTGGCGGCACATCGGCGGCGGCCTGCAACTGTCCACGTCCCAGGCCTTCCACTTCAACCGCACGGCGCTCGAAATGCCGGAGCTCCAGCCCGGCCCCACCCGGATGCTCAACATGTCCGAACTCGGCTCAGCGCTCACCCGCGTCGACAACCCGCCGGTCAAGTCGCTCTTCGTCTACTGCTCCAACCCGGCCGCCGTCGCGCCCGACCAAAGCGCCGTCCTCGCTGGCCTCCGCCGCGAGGATCTCTTCACTGTTGTCGTCGAACAGTTCCAAACCGATACGGCTGACTATGCCGATCTCGTTCTCCCCACCACCACCTTCCTCGAGCACACCGACCTCTACGGCGCCTACGGCCACCACTACGTCCAACTCGCCCGCCCTGCGCTGCCGCCTCCGGGCGAGGCCCGTTCGAACGTGCAAATCTTCCGCGAACTGGCCTACCGCATGGGCTTCACCGAAGCGGCCTTCACCGAAAGCGAAGACGACATGATCCGCGGCATCCTCTCGAGCGGCCACCAGCATCTCGACGGCATCACCCTCGAACGGCTCGACGAAGAGCGTTCCGTTCGCCTGAACCTTGGCGAAGGCCTGTTCCAGCCCTTCAAGGACGGCGGCTACGGCCATGCTGACGGTAAATCCGACCTCAGCCCCGCTGGGCTCGACTACGTCCCTCCCATCGAATCCCGCCATGGCGACGCCGCGCTCCGGTCCCGCTATCCGCTCGAGTTCCTCAGCCCCAAAAATCACGATAGTATGAACTCGACCTTCGGCAATCGTGCCGACGTGGACCAACAGACCGCGGTGCTGTACGTCAGCACCGCCGACGCTGCCGCCCGCGGCATTGCCACCGGCGATAGCGTCCGCGTCTTCAACAGCCGCGCCAGCATCGTCCTCCGCGCTTCCGTCGATGGCGTCGTTGGCCCCGGCACCGTCAGCTCCCCCAGCCTCCGCTGGCCCAAGCGCCAACCGGGCGGCCTGAATATCAACGCCCTCGTCAGCGAGCGCTTGACCGATATTGGCGCAGGCGCTACGTTTTATAGTTGCCTCGTCCAAGTAGAGAAATGCGGAGACTAATCGGTACCCTCACCCTGGTGGCTCTGTTGGCCGGCGGATCATGCAAGACCCGGAAACCCAGACATGAGGTGCTGGTCGACGACTCCGAGTCTACCGTCAGCGAAATTGTGCGTGCGAACGACTCCCGTGTCGCCGCCCAACTGGCCCGTGGCTTCTACGAACTCGAAAGCGGCGCTTGGCGGTGGACCATGCCCAAGTTCGCCATCCGTTTTTTGCTTCCTGACGGCGTGCGAGGGAAAGGCGCGGTGCTGAAGGCCGATCTGGTGCTTCCCGAAGTGATCTTCAAAACTACCGGGCCCATCAAACTAACAGCCTCCGCTGGCAACCAGTCCTTTGGGGAGCAGTCGCTCGCCAGGGTCGGCGGCCACACCGTCAGCTACACCATTCCTGCGGCGGCTTTGACCTCGGAGACCATCACCATCGAGTTCCGCCTCGACAAGGCACTGTCACCTGGAGCCGTCGACCCCCGCGAACTTGGCCTTATCTTTATCAAGGCTGGTCTCTATAAGCCATGATCTGGCTGCGCCGCTGGAGCTGGCTCCTCCTTGCCCCCCTCGTCTGCCTGGTGGTCTACCGACAGTCGTTTGTCGTCTGGTTTGCCCGCGATGATTTCGCTTGGCTCGGCATCGGGCTATATGTGGTTGACTTCAGGTCCCTGCTCGAAGCCCTATTCCTTCCCCAGGCCCAAGGCACGATCCGCCCACTCAGCGACCGCCTGCCGTTCCTCCTCAGCTACTCGATGTTCGGCCTCGACGCGAAACCCCTCCGTATCGCCATCTTTGTCATCCATTGCGCCAATCTGGTCCTGTTCGGGCGGCTTGTCTATCTGTGGACCTCCTCCCGTCCCGCCGCGGTGATCGCCGCGCTGTTCTGGACGCTGCACTCTTCCTTAGCTCAGCCGCTCACCTGGGCCAGCGCCATGAATCAGATCTTCTGGCCCACCTGCCTGCTCGCCGCGCTCTCGTTCCGTCAGGCGGGACGGCGCGCCGGAGAGTGGGTGTTCTTTCTCCTTGGGTTCGGGGTGCTTGAACTGAACGTCGTCTATCCCGTCTTGGCACTGCTGCGCTATCCGGACCGCTGGCGATCCACCGTGCCTCTCTTCGCGGTAAGCGCCGCCTATGCTCTGGTCAACCGTTGGCTCGCCGGCCCCAACACGAGCTCCGTCTACGCCATCAATGCCCATCCTCTCTCGATCCTCCACACCCTGGGACAGTATGTCCTCATGTCGATGGGGTCCTACGTCCCCTGGTCGAACAACCCGCTCTCTCCGTATTTCTTAGGCGCGTCACTCTTCGCCCTGGGCGGGTTCGGCTTGGTTTGGCTCCTTGAGCGCGATCGGTTGATGGCCTATGGGTGCGCCTGGTTCGTGGTGTGCCTGGGACCAGTGCTGCTTCTGCCGAATCACATTACGGACTACTACCTTGCCGTGCCCGCCGCCGGGCTAGGGCTCGCCTTCGGTGTTGCCGCCGCCCAGCGGCCTATTCTCATGGCCCTCCCTCTGGTTGCTTACGGGGCCGGGTCGTATTTGCTCTCGCAGGAGGTCCTGCTGTACAACCGGCGGCAAGCGGAATCGGCGCGCGTGCTCGTGCGCGGGGTTGAGCAAGCGGTAGCCCTCCACCCGGGGAAGACGATTCTTCTGGCTGGCATCACGTCCGACCAGTTCTGGAACATCGTTCTCGACGACCCCTTCCGCCTGATCCCCGGGGCCAAAGTGCACTTGGTTCCCGGAAGTGAAACCAACATCGATCCCCATCCTGAGTACGGCGACCCCCTCCGCTACATCCTGCCTCGTCCGGAAGCCCGCGGAGCCTTGGCCGCAGGGGAAGCGATCGTCTATGCCGCCGGCGGCAAGCCCCTGCGGAACATAACCGGATACTACAGCGAAAAAGCCGCCCTCGAATGGGCCCGCGAACTCGCCCCGGTCGTCGAACTCGCCCGGCCATATCTCGATTCGCAACTCGGACCGGGCTGGGAGCCGATCGAAGACGGATTCCGCTGGATGCGCCCGCAGGCCGAAATCACCCTGGGCGGGCGGGGCAAAACGCTGTTCGTTAACTGCTATCGGGCCACGTCCGAGTCGCGTCCGGGCCCCGTCACCTTGACCATCCGCCACCAGGGGCAGGAGCTCGGCTCTCTCACCCTCCCGCAGGATCGCTGCCAAGGCGAACTCACTCTCCCCGAGCCCCTCTGGAATGTTGGCGAGCTCCGCTTGGAGCTCACCGCTCATCCCTCGTTCACACAACCGCCCGACAGCCGCGAACTCGGCTTGGCTTTCGGCACGATTGGACGCAAATGATCCACGCTGCCTCAAATCGTCCAAAATTGAAACGTCTAAAATATTTCTGGAACCACCCCCGAGAATTCTCGTCTACGGAAAGTACTAACGTTCCATCGAAAAGTTGCCGATAGAGACCTGCAGTTCACGAAATTCCCTTTCGGAACGAAAGTTTGCACCATTCGCGCGGTTAAATCCGCCTTTAGATGTAGTTGGCACTGGAATTGCTGAGCAAAGGTGGTATACTCTTTTGGCAGACTCCACGCTTGTTGTATCGCTGAACGTCGTTTTACTGACACGACAATGCCCCAATGGAATTGGGGTCGTCCGGGGTTGAAATCTGCGTCTAGCGCGCGCAGAAAATTTTATACAGAAACTTGAACCTTTTCGTTGGTTCCAGCGTCTCTTAGTCCAGAAAGCATCGTAACCTCGATGCTTTGAAGTTGAAACAATCACCGCTACCAAAAAATTTATTAGAGGGAGAATCACCATGACAAACGCAGAAATCAAGAAGTACCGCGAAACGCTCGAAGCCAAGCAGGCCGAGTTGACCTACCTCCTCCGCAATCGCGAAGGAATCGAAATCGAAAAGAGCCCGGACGCGCTCGACGAAGTGCAGCGCGCCTCCGAACGCGAGTTTGCCATTCGCACGCTCGATCGGGAATCCGCGCTGTTGCGCAACGTTCGCGCCGCCATTCAGCGCATTGACCACGGCCAGTTCGGCGTGTGTTTGCACTGCGAAGAGGACATCAGCGTGAAACGCCTCAACGCCGTACCCTGGACCCCGTATTGCATCGAGTGCCAAGAGCAATACGACCGGAAACAGTTCGTGCAGGACGAAACCTTCGACGACATGCTGGTCTCCGCCTAAAGGCGAGCGGAAAGCCCGCGTCGAGTTCTACCCTCTTACGAATAGAAAATCTCACTCTGCCCCGCAGCTACCCGGCTGCGGGGCTTTTTTCGTCTACTCGCGTATTCCAATCGCGCTTACCATCCGTCCGGTATCCTTGGCTCGCCGGAACGAGTAGAACGTTTCGGGCTCACACATCGTACACCGTTCCGCCACCCAGATTTGACCAACCCCGGCCTTGGTCAACTGCTCGCGGTTGGCCTTCCACAGATCCGCCCTGCGGTCCACCACCGGCAGCGGCACCTCTGGACCCACCTCAAAGCAACACGGCCCAATCGCCGGCCCAACCGCCGCGACCACGTCCAATGGGTTCGTTTCGTAATGTGCGCGCATTTGACCCAGGGTTTGGGTCAAAATCCCCGCGACCGTGCCTCGCCAGCCGGCATGAACGGCCGCCACCACCCGGCGCACCGGATCCGCCAGCAGGATTGGAACACAGTCCGCCGTTCGAATCGCCAGCAACAGACCGGGTTCGTCCGTAATGAGCGCATCGCCATCGCCCAAACACCCCTCCGACTGCCGGACCGTCCAAACAATGTCCGAGTGCGTCTGCCGCAGGGTGACGACCCGGCCGCTCAAAGGCTCGGTGTGCCGGGTGCCGAACTCGTGCCGGAGCCAGTCGAACGCCACAAGCGGCGGCGCCGTCATCATTACGCCACCGGGCTCTGCACCTGCGCCACCATCACCCGCCGCTTAAAATCGGCCAGCATCTGCTCATGCAACCGGACCTCGGTCGGCCGGCGAATCAGGTTCGGCGTGGCGTCGATCTTGTCCTGTAACTTCAGCAAGGCGTAGAACAGATTCTCCGGTCGCGGGGGACAACCCGTCACATAGACGTCAACTGGCACAATCCGGTCAATTCCCTGCAAAACACTATAGGTATTGAACGGCCCGCCGACACTGGAGCACGCTCCCATCGAAATGCACCACTTCGGCTCGGGCATCTGGTCCCAAATTCGTTTGACGACCGGCGCCATTTTCAAAGAAACCGTGCCGGCCACGATCATCAGGTCGCTCTGCCGTGGGCTCGGGCGGAAGACCTCCGAGCCGAACCGAGCAATATCGAACCGCGAGGCGCTCGAGGCGATCATCTCAATCGCGCAGCACGCTAAACCAAAGGTAAGCGGCCAAACGGAAGATTTTCTCGCCCAGTTGAAAACGTAGTCAACCGAGGTCGTCAAAAAATTGCGTTCAAACTGACTCTGGATAGGAAAGTTCATGCCATTGCGGTCCGGTACCAGGCGAGTGTCGCCCGCAGACCTTCTTCCATGGTAAACCGGGGAGCGTGTCCCAGGTCGCGGATTGCGGCGGTCGTGTCGGCCTGCGAGTCCCGCACGTCACCGGCCCGCGGGGGACCGTACAGCGGCGGCAACGAGACGCCTTCCATCTCCTGCAGCATCGTCCAGATCTGATTCAGCGTGTACCGGCCACCGTTGCCGGCGTTATACACCTTGCCGGCGACCCCGGGCGCTCGGGCTGCTTTCAGGCAAAGCCCCGCGACATCCTCGACATAGGTGAAATCCCGGCTCTGCCCGCCATCGCCGAAAAGCGTAGGCTGCGTCCCCGCCAGCAGGTGTTTCATGAACAGGGACAGTACACCCGAATACGGACTCGACGGGTCCTGGCGCGGCCCATAGACGTTGAAAAAGCGCAAGGCAACGGTTTCGAGACCAAAGTTCTCGGTGAAGAGGTTGCAGTAATACTCCCCCACCAGCTTCTGCAGCGCGTAAGGCGACTTCGGCCGCGGGTTCATTGTCTCCACCTTTGGCAAGACATCTGTGTCGCCGTACGCGGAACTGGAGGCGGCGTAGACCACTCGGCGCACCCCTGCGTCCTGGGCGGCCCGGAGCACGGCAAACGTCCCGTTGATGTTAACGTCGTGCGATGGAACCGGGTCGGCAATCGACCGCGGCACCGACGGAATCGCCGCGAGATGCCAAACCACCTCGGCCCCGGCGAAAACATCCTTCATCTCGTCGTAATCGCGGATGTCGGAGACATGCGTCTCGACATGGTCGCTGACCTCTTCTAGATTCAACAGCTTGCCGCTGGCGAGGTTATCCACCACCGCTACGCGGCCGGCGCCTTCGGCCAGCAGCGCCCGTACGATCGCAGAGCCGATAAAGCCGGCTCCGCCCGTGACTACGAATTTCGGTCTCATAGTTTTTTGATTTCCGCTTCCAGGTACCGCAAGGAGTCATCGGCGATGCGCTCGGCGCCCGCGGTGAAGTCAAACGCTTCCATCGAGATCCAGCCGGTGTACCCCCGGGCCGCGAGCACCCGGAAAACGGGTTTGAAGTCCCAATCGCCGGTCCCGGGATGTTTGCCGTCCATCTCGTTGACGTGAACGTGCTTGATGATATCGAAGTAGCGGTCGACGAGCCCTTCGTGCGGCTCGGCTTCCATGACCGCGTTATGGGAATCGTACATCGTCTGTACGGCGGGGCTGCCAATCTCCGCAACATAGCGGGCGGCCTCTTCGAGGGTATTCAAAACGTCGGTGTCGTTGGGCGAGAGCGGCTCCATCAGCAGCGTCACGCCGCGCGACTCGGCGTGACCAGCCGCTTGCCGCAACCCGTCGACATAGCGAGCCGTAGCCTCTTCTTTGGTCGCGCCGCCGGTGGATTTCCGCTGCGCCGGAGAGCCAAAGATCATCTTCCCTCCGCCCAGGTCGCCGCATAGGTCGATCAACGTGGCGATATGAAGCCAGCTTCGCGTCCGCAGCGCCAAGTCGGGGGTCGTCACGTGCAGCCCCTTCGGAGCGACCATCAGCCAGTGCAAGCCGGCGAACGTAAGTCCCTCGCTCGACATGATGTCGACCATCTCTTGCCGCCGCGCCGGGCTGATGGCAGCCGGGTCGTCCGCCAGCGTAAAGTGGGCAATCTCGATGCCGTCGTAGCCGAGCCGTTTGATCGTCCGGCACTGCTCCGCGAAATCCCAACCCTGAAACACCTCATTACAAATCGCTTGGCGGAATGGATAACTCATGGAACTCCTAGTGTAAGGCGTGGACGACCTTGATTGCATCGTTTGCCGGCGCCGAGAACGACTCGAGAGCGCGATCAAGCGGCCGCCGCTCGATCATGGGCCGTAGCCAGGACGGATCAACGACGGCCAGCGTGTCGATCGCCTGCCGGAAATGCTCGGGACCCGCGTTCACGCTCCCCGTGATGGTCCGGTTACCCACAATCAAGTCGAGAAACGGCAGGCGCACCGTCTCGTTCCGGGCGCCAAGCACCACCATCACGCCCAACGGCTTCAGACAGGCTACCGCTGCCGCCGCTAGAGCCGCCGAGCCGCAAGCTTCCACCACCAAATCTGCTTCCATACCCGGTAAGGCATTTTGGTATCTCACGCCGCCCGATCGCAACAAACGGGCCCGCGGCCCATCCTCTGGCTCCCGCGATACCACCGTTACGCGCCACCCGCGCCGTACCCCCGCCCAAGCGGCCAGAATGCCGACCGCCCCGGCTCCCAGCACCAGCAGGTGGGCCGGTTCTTCCGGATGCAGGCGGACGGCCACATCACACGCCTTTTCGACCACGCTCATCGGTTCCACGAGCACCGCAAACTCGGCTAGATCCGCCGGAACAACGAATAAGTCCTCCGCCCGGTCGACCGCCCACTCCGCGCAGTAACCGTGCAATCCGAGAATTCCCCGCTCCCGATAGCTCCCCGTCACGCACAGGTCGCGGCGACCCCGGGCGCACGAGGAGCAAGGCCCGCCGCAGGCGCGCCGGACGGCCGGAACGACCAGGGTGCCCTTAGGCATTCCCGGAACGGAGGAACTGGCTACCTCCGCCACGGCCTCATGTCCCAGGATCAGGGAGGACTCTCCGGCAGGCGGGGCGCCGAAGGCGAACGCGGCTAGGTCGCGATCCGTCCCGCAAGTACCGCATTCCATTATTCGTAGCCGGACTTCGCCGTCGGGCGGCTCCGCCATTTCACCTACGCGCGGACGCCGCTCGTTGTAGTCGAGCAGCAGGGCTCGCACTACCGCTTCCTGCCTACCGCGATCAGACTCAGCCCGGGCAGCGGAATCAACCGGTCAAGGAATCGCCAGAGCCAAACCGTCTTGTCGAACAGTTTCAGGGTGATCCGCGAGATCCGGCGGCTACCGAGCAGCCGGGAATTAGTCCACCAAGCCAGGGTGGCGAGCCGATTGTAAGTTTCAAGCGAGGCGACTTCCAGCCCGGCATCGGCGAACAGCTTCGAGATGTCTGCCCGGCTGAACCGGCGCAGATGGCCTAGCTCCCGGTCCAGCGAACCAAACAACGCCGGGCCGTGGGGCACCAGAACCACGAGCCGTCCACCGGGCGCCATTTTTGCCGTCAGCCGCCCAATGACCGCCGCGGGGTCTTTTACCAGCTCCAGACTATTGACCACTAGAGCCGTGTCGAAGCCTGTGGGCAGTGCACGCTGGGCGTCTTCAAAAACCGGTTGCGCAGAGCATGGAGATAGACTGCTTCGCTCTCGCAGGCGTAGTAGTCCAACTTCTTGCCCATCAAACGGCCGGTGAAGTCGCCAATGCCTGCTCCCAATTCGACGATCCGGTCCCCCAGATGGGGCCGCAGCAAGGCGGTCGCCCAGGCGATGTACTGCGGCGTGCCCGTGAGATTGTTCAGGTGCTGGCGGCCATAGTTCTCGGCGTACAGATCGTCCACCAGCCAGAAGTAAAGGATTACCCCGAGAGCCTTTACTCCATCCTTCCAGCCGATCTTCTTGCCCTCTTCAAAAGTCCGGCCGTGGTAGCTGATCGGTACTTCGTAGACCCGAAGCTTGCGCTTCGATGTCTTCATCGTGATTTCGGGCTCGAAACCGAACCGATCCGACCGGATCGGAATACTCTTGAGCAGATCGGTGCGGAAAACCTTATAGCAGGTTTCGATATCGGTGCAGTGCAGGTCCGAGAACATGTTGCAGATCAACGTGATGGTGTGGTTGATCATCGAATGCCAGAACCGCAGCACGCGCCGCTGCTCTCCAGCCATGTATCGGGAGCCAAACACGGCGTCGGCCCTGCCCTCGAGGAGAGGTTTTAGCAGGATCGGATACTCCGACGGATCGTACTCGAGATCGGCATCCTGCACGAGCACGAAATCGCCGGTCGCCATACCGAGTGCGGTCCGGATCGCCGCGCCTTTCCCCTCGTTTTTCGGCTTGCGATACAACCGGATGTCGGGATGAGACTTAACGAAGTTCTCAAGGATCTCCCCGGTTCCGTCCGTCGAACAATCGTCGACGAGGATAATCTCCCGGCGCAACCCGTCGGGCAGGGGCGATTCGAGCACCTTGCCCAAGCTGGCCAGAACCACAGTGCGCTCATTGTAGACCGGCACCAGAATCGAAAGAATCATGAAGAGGGCGCTGGCCTGTAGAGTGGAAGGGATGGAGACGGATGAGGAGCGATGGAGCGGGAGACGAGATTCGAACTCGCAACCAACAGCTTGGAAGGCTGTGACTCTACCATTGAGTTACCCCCGCTCACGTGAGGAATTCTCATTCTAACGGCTTGGCGACTCCAGGTCAATCTATTGCGCCCCCCGGCCAAGCACAACGGTTTTCAGGGTGTTGAGCACAATGTAGAAGTCCAACGACGGGGAGATGTGCTTGATGTAGTAGAGGTCGTACTCCAATTTCGTGATGGTGTCCTCCACCGTGTCTCCATATTTATGGTTGATCTGAGCCCAGCCTGTAATGCCTGGCTTGACGAAATGCCGCTGCCGGTAGAAGGGAATCTTCTCGGACAGAGCCTTCACGAACTCCGGGCGCTCCGGGCGAGGCCCAACGAAACTCATTTCGCCCTTCAGCACGTTAAAGAACTGCGGCAGCTCATCCAGCCGGAATAAGCGAAGGTATCGGCCGATCGGCGTAATCCGGGGATCGTTCTTGGTCGCCCAAACCGCCCCGGTCCGGGCCTCTGCGTCAGCGTACATCGATCGAAACTTCAGCACCGTAAACGGCGCATCGTTAAGTCCGACCCGGGTCTGGCGGTGCAGAATCGGACCCTTGGAGGAAAGGCGGACCAGGATCGCTACGATCACCATGACCGGCGACAGCAGAATCAAGCCGATCAATGCCAAAATCCACGAATAAATCACTTGGAGCGCTACGCTACCCGGCGCTGGTCCTAGTTCGCTTGAGAAGATCAACTGCGACGGACGCAGGTCGCGGGTCGACACCCGCCCGAAAGTCGATTCGTAGAGCGCAGAAGCTTCCACGACAAGAATTCCCGAAAGGCGCAAATCCAACAGTTGATAGATCGGCATCCGGGCGCGGCGCTCGGACATCCCCACGACAATCCGATCTGGTTTCACTTCAGCGGCCACCCGGCTCACTTCATCAATGCCGCCGAGCTTTGGAAGCGCGGTTCCGAACGGCTCGCCGTCGCCATCCTCAAGGTAGCCCACCACTTGTAACCCCAACTCT
>LNFE01000064.1 GCA_001464575.1 Acidobacteria bacterium Ga0077553
TGCCGACTGGAAGGAATACCGCCGGTTCCTGCAAATCAACGCCCGGCAACTGCAGCCAGCCTCCGAGTGCGAAATGGACCTCATCCGGCAGATCGCCGTACACTCCTTTCACGTCCAGCGGATCCTGCGCATCGAACGGATCTTGCGCCAAGTCGAAGAGCAAAAAAAGCTCGATTCCTATGCCAACCTCTCGGACCCGCACATTCAGGCGCTCGCCTACGAGTCCGGAATGGGCAACGACAAAATGTGGCGCGCGCTGCTGCGAGATCGTCGATCGCACGAAGTCTCCGTCGCTAGCTACCGCCGCATGTTCCGCCAGTTGCGCCGGGATGCGCCCATGGTGCCTCCCGAACCCGTGAGTGTTGCCGTGGATATGCACCCGCAGGAGGATCCGCTGCCGTCCCCGGAGGTTGTCGCCCAAGCCATTGAACATGTCCGAAAAGCCCAAAGCGAACCCAGCCACAAAGTGCCGTCCTGGGTCGATAGGCTCATGAAAGATAGGGAGTTACTCGAAATCGTCGCCGCGCGCGATCATCTCGAAATCTGCGATGGGCGATTGGTCTTGCCGGAAGACGGATCGGGATGCCTGCCAAAACGGCCTAAGGCGGCCTGAACCCATGCGGCGCCAACTGTACTGGCCCTCGCTGCCCACGGATATGCTCCTTGCCGCCGCAGGCGCCCTGGGCGCCTTTGCGCCGGCCGCTTTGGCCAAAACCGCCAGCATGAAACCCTCGGAATGGGCCTTCCACGTCTTCGGCTTCGTCGCCGATGAAAAGCAGGCCGCCATTCTCGATTGCCCGGACCCGCGGGTCATCCTGCTCACCTCCCGGCAGGTCGGCAAAAGCACCATCGCGGCCCTGCGCGCGCTCTATATCGCGGTCCATCAGCCCAAATCGCTCATCTTCATGGTGGCGCCCATCGAAACACAAGCCGGCGAAATCCTCCAAAAACTCAAGGAATTCGCCGAACAGCTTGGGTTTCCGCTCCGGGGCGATGGCAACAATCCGCGATCGCTCCAACTGCCGAACGGCTCCCGCATCGTGGCCCGTTCGTCCATCGCGCGGTCGGTTCGCGGCTTTTCGAAGGCCTCGCTCATCATCGTGGACGAAGCGGCGTTCGTCTCGACGGCGGCCTATCGAGCCCTGTCGCCCATCTTAGCCGTCTCCCAAGGGAAACTGTGGGCGCTCTCGACGCCCTATGGGCACAACAACATGTTCGCCCAAATCTGGCACGACCCCGGCAACGGCTGGGCCCGCTTCCAGATCCGAGCGTCGGAATGCCCCCGGCTGCCCGCGGACTTTTTGGCCGCCGAGCTCCGCTTGCACGGAGAGCTTTCCTACGCCCAGGAGTACGACTGTCAATTCGTCAGCCACGGCCTTCAGATGTTAACCCGGGAACAGGTCACCGCGGCCCTGGTCGACCAAGCTCCCGTTCCGCCATTCGGCCTCCAGGAGAAAACAGAACATTACTACGGCCTCGACCTGGGAAAGCGTCAGGACCATACGGCCTTAGTAGTCGTCGAGCTGACCTGGGAGTACGGCCCGAAGAATGCCGCGACCCAGGCCCTGGCCTTGCACCCGAAGTTAACGGTGCGCCAAGCCCCCAGGTTGCCGCTGGACACGGAAACGGTCAGCATCCCCGGCTTTGTGCGCGCTGCGGTCCAGCAGTATGCCCCGCGGTATGAAGGCCCCAAGACGAACGGGACCCTATTAATCGACGCGACCGGAAACGGCCACACGGTAGTGGAGTTAATGCGAAGGGAGAACCACGGCCTGAGGCTGAACCCCGTCTGCATCTCGTCGGGAAGAACGGCCAAACACCTGAAGGACAGTTACCTAAGCATCCCGAGGAGCGACTTACTGATGAGGCTAAAGCTCTTATTCGAAAGAAAGCTCATCAAGATCGAGCGAACCGCCCCGGGAGCGGAAATCTTACAAAGGGAGCTGATTCACTTCGAAACCGCCGGCCACCAGCAGGAGCACGACGACCTGGTCATGGCCTTGGCCCTAGCGACCTGGCAAGCGACCACGGATCACCCCAGTCTCCTGGGACTCCCCGAAAACCCAACCGTATACCCCCACCGCCGCTTAATTTAGCGCGAATGATCAGGAAACAAGCCAGGCATCCAATGTGCAGCCAGAATCGCCGGAAACGCCAGCCGCAGCGGTGCTCGCGGTCCATCGGAAACTAGCGCACCCGTATCGAGCAGAGCCGAGACCACCCGGCGGGCCTGTCGCTCGCCTGTTCTTAGAATGGTGTCGGCGTCCCCGCGAGGCAGTTCGCCGCGAAACAGAATGGCTTCCAAGATCGCAGCGGCGTTGCCCGGCAATCGGCCCAACCGGTACTCCTGGTCCGCCCAATTCAAAATCCGCGCCCGCAGCCGATCCGGCTGCAGTAGGCCTTCGAGCGAGTCCACCTCGTCGATACAGACCCGCAAAAAGAAATCAGTAAACTGCCCCAAAGCTTCCAAATCGTTCGGTCGAGCTTGATCACAGTTGGCAAGCAGCCGCTTATAGTCGGCTACGTTCCGAGCCAATCCACGAGCCACGGACCAAACGGCGCCGGTATTCAGCACTTCGAGCATCTGCGCATGGGACATCAGCCGGGATACTCGGCCGTTCCCGTCGAGGAACGGATGAATCCAAAGAATTCGGTGGTGAGCTGCCGCCAACGCGAGCAGGGCTTCCGCCTTTCCGGTCCGGCCATAAACTTGGGCGAACCGCTCCAGAAATCGCGGGATAGCCCCGGGACTAATGGCCACGTGCTGCCCCACGCGAACATCGTGGAGCCGAAGGCTTCCGGGCTCAACTTGGCGGCGTTCCTTCGTCGCCGGATCCTCAACCCATTTCAGTTCATCCGGCAGCAGTTGGTAGAAACGCCGATGAATTTCGCAAAGTCCTTCGCCAGTAAGTGCCGCGGAGCCGGACAGACCACCCTCGTCGATCCACTGTTGGACGGTTATATGGGCGCGAGCTTCTAGTTGCAGGTCGCGCTTGCGGACATCCTCGCTGTAGTCCGCTTGGAGCGCCCGTTCGATATCAATGGGGTGCGTGTCATGGCCCTCGATCAGGTTGGAGTAGTAGCAGTTCATGGACCGGACGAGGCTCGCTAGAGATGGGGTCAAACTCGGTGGGAGGCTCCGCCGAAAGCCTTCTGACTTCTGTGCAAGGTCAATGGCGAGGTCCATTAGCCGGTTCCGATGGCGATAGCTTTCCCCCAGGTGCGTCGGCTCCATGAGTGACACCAGTTCGCCTCTGTCGCCCGCTAGAATGTCCGCTTTCATGACCGCCTCTTCATTGCTACGATCTCTCTTTCTATCAATAACATAGATCGACCACAAACCACTGGTCAGTCCGCAACAATGTCCGCATAAAAGTCCGCATCAATCGATCCCCAACGCGAAACCCTCGGTAGCCCGTGGCCGCTAAGCCGAAACCCCAAGCCATTCCGGGCCCGAGTGCCTCTAGCTCGGTTGCTCGCCCAAGAGCCGGCACCAAGTCGCCAAACCGAAACCCTACCGCCGGCTCTCGCCCAACTTCCCCGCCCCCAACTCACCACCTCCAGCAGCTCCACCGGCATTACAAACCATTGCGCCTTCCCTCGGCCACCTAGCGCGCCGCCGAG
>LNFE01000065.1 GCA_001464575.1 Acidobacteria bacterium Ga0077553
GGCAGGGCATCGAGCCCTGCCAAGCCGCCACAACAAAACCCTACCGCCGGCTTTCGCCCAACTTCCCCGCCCCCAACTCGCCCCCACCCAGCAGCTCCACCGGCACCACAAACCGCAGCGTCATCCCCAGGTTCATCCCCACCAGCATCGCTCCGTGCATCAACCACGGGTCCGCCCCCATCGCCAGCCGGTGGCCCAACTCCATCCCCACCAGCATCCCCACCGTGTCCACCACCAACAGCGCATACCGCCCCGGCACCTGCAGGCACCGCGCAAACCACCAGCTCGGCGGCAGCGACGCCACCAGCATCCCCACCGTTCCGCCCCACGAGTGATGGCACGTCGGCTGTGCGTAGCCTCCCACCACCATCCCAAACCCGCCAAACGCCGTCATGATCAGGACCATGTCCACATGTACCGGCATCACCCGCCGCACCTGCCACAGTAGCGACACCACCACCGCGCACAACACCGCCCCCACCAACACCTGCGGCCCCGCCGGATACTGCAGCGCCAGCAATCCCACCTGCGCCAAACTAGTCAACCAGAACGCGCTCTTCACCCGTCACCTCGATATTTAGGACATTCAGAGCCATCAGGACCACCGTGATGCTCGACACCGTCATCAGCAGCGCCGCCGTCACCGGGCTCAACCAGCCCGCCGCCGCGATCGCCATTCCGACCAAGTTGTACCCCAACGCCACCGCGATGTTCCGCCGCAAAGCCCCCACCGCCTGCCGCGCAATCCGCAGCGTCACCGGCAGCGCCCGCCAATCCCCGTTCAGGTTCAACAGGCTCGCCACCTCTTGAATCGCCGGAGACGCCGTCGCCACCGTCATGCCGACATGGCTCGCCGCCATCGCCGGCCCATCGTTCAGCCCGTCCCCCAAAAACAACACCCGATGACCAGCCGCGTTCAACCCGTCCACCAGCGCCAGCTTTTCCTGCGGCGTCTGCCGCGAGTGCTGATCTGCAATCGGGATCACCGCCGCGCGTGCCGCCCCGTCACCCGTTGCCAACACCAGCCGCAACCGGTCCGTCGTCAACCCGTCCAGCGTCTCATCCAGCGCCGGCCGCAAGCTCTCGTCCAGATAGACCGTCGCCGCCGCCCGGCCATTCACCCGCACCTCCACCGAATGCCTGCTCGGATCCGCCCCCAGCGTCACCTCCACCAGAAACGGCTTTCCCCCATCGATCACCGCCGCCGATAACCCCCGCCCCGGCAGCAACCGGATCGACTCCAACTCCGCCGGCGCCACCCCTTCCCACAGCGGAGCCATCGCCCGTGCAATTGGATGGGCACTCGCCTGCTCGGCCGTCGACAGCAGCCGCAGCAGCCGATCGCGTCCTCCCGTCCAACTGGCGTCGACCTCCAGCGTTGCCGCATAGGCCTCCGGCGCCGACAGCGTTCCCGTCTTGTCGAACACGACCGTATCGACGTCCGCCAGCCGCTCGAGCGCCTCACCCGACCGGCACAAGATACCTGTCTGACGCAGCCGCGCCATCGCGCTCCATACCGTCAACGGCGCCGCAAACCCCAACGCGCATGGGCACGCGATCACCAGCACCGACATCGCATGGGACAACGCCACCGGCCAGGGATTCGCCTGCCAATGCCAGAAGAAGGTGCCCAGCGTAGCGGCGGTCACCGTGGGAATAAACCAGCGTAAGGCCCGCTGCGCCAATTCGAGCGTCCGTCCCGGTCGAGCCAACCGTTCCACCATGAGCGCCCGCACCTTTTCGATCTCACTATCCGCCGCCGTCGCCGTCGCCTCAATCCAAATCGAGGCATCGAGGGGAAAGGACCCTGCTCGCACCAAGTCCCCCTCCTGCATCGGCCGCGCGAAGGACTCGCCCGTCAAATTCGTGTCCTGCACCAGCGCGGTCCCACGCAAAATCAACCCATCCGCTGGAATCGGTTGCCCCGGAAGCACTTGCACCGTATCACCCTTCTGCACCCCGGAATTGGCGATCGAGACCGTCAACTCCGAAAGCACCCGCTCCTGACCATACCGCCCCACTTCCCTTCCCAGCGAATAGACGAGCAGCAACAACCCGGCCACATCGAAGTACGTTCCCCCAATCCCTTGAAACAGAGAAAGGAGGCTGGCCGTGAAGCTCGCTGCGATCCCGGACAAGAACAGCAACTCCAGACTCAGCCCCCGCGCGCGCCAAGCCGCCGTGACCAACTCCCCTCCCAACAAAACCGCAATGCCGAGCGAGATCAGCCCCGTCGCGCTCTCGAGCGCAAAACGTTCACTGGCGGTGACCTCCGAACCATTCACCGCCAGGCCCAACACCATCGCGTTGACGGCAAGAAACGCCGCCGATCCCAAACGCCACCATGCGCCCGATCCGCTGCGGGGTTCGAAACAGGCGCATACTGGCGTCGTCGGGTTCATCAACTACTTCGCCTTCTCCTTAGACTTCTTGCACTCGCCGCCACAGCAGTTCTTGCACGGCGCCTTGGGCGCTTCGGGGAGGATCGGTAACGTCATTTGGTGTCTCCTTTGGGGGCGGAAAACTCCGCCAGACTGCTGGCCGTCCAAGCGTTCGGCTTGTCGACGAGTTCGGCACGGACTTTGGCTACGGTGTCCTTGCTAACCGCCGGGGCTTTATTGCCCCAAGAGTTGCGGACGAAAGTCATCACCGCCGCAAGCTCCTCGTCATTGAAATAGTCCCGCCATTTCGGCATCTCGCTGTTGTAGGTCGCGCCATTCACCACAAACGGCCCGTTGACGCCGTTCACCAGAATCGCCGCCAGCCGCCGTTCGTCGCCCGTGACATAGTCGCTCGCCACCAGCGGCGGATACGTTCCCGCGACACCCTTTCCATCCGCCTGATGGCATTGCGTGCAGGCGCCGAAAACCTCTCGGCCCATCACCATCGGATCAACCGGAGCGGATGGCCCCGCTGCGACTGTCGCCGGCTTTTCGTTATACTCCATGCCCGACCACGCTCCTGGATTGTCGGCGATGTAGTAGCCACCCCAGGCGGTGAAAAAAAAGCACATCAACAAAAATGTGACAGGAGTCGGAGAAATCCCGTCCCGCGGCTCCACCATCTCTCGTACCGCTTGTTCGTGCATCTGAATGATGCGATCGGGTAAGTTGTCAGAATGAGGAGCGCTCATTATTGTTTCGCCTCCGGAAGAGGAAAAGTTCTATTTTGTGCGCGCAAGTATTCAACAAGTTGTTCCCCCCGCGCCGTCGGAATAATATGCGTTCCTTCACTGTGAAACGCAGCCGGCAGCGGAATCGCTCCCGCCGGGACCATCTCTCCAGCCTTCACCGTCCGGAACAAGTACTGATAGCGCGGCATCACCGAACCCGCCGAAGTGATCTGCGGATTGAACAGGTGTAGGTAGTGCCAGTCGCGAGCTGGTTGCCGGGCGCCGATGTTGGCGAGGTCCGGGCCAGTTCGCATCGTTCCGAGCAGAATGGGGTACTCGTACATGTAGTCGCGAGCCACCGTCCGGCGGTTGCCCCAGTTCCGGCGGATGTCGCCGCCATAGCCCTTTGGGCGGACCTGCTGCGTATGGCAATAAGCGCAGCCTTGGTCAACGTAGACATCGCGGCCCTGCAACGCCAACCCATAGTAGGGAGCCGGATACTGGCTGCCGTCGCGCGGATTGACGACCGGCTTGTGTTCCTGGAACTGCCAGTTCGGGATCAATACCAGACCACTCAAGGAGAACGCGATGGTCAGAAACGCCCCGAGTATCACGAGAAATGTCCTATTCATTGCGCCATCTCCTCGCGCTGATTTTGTTCATTCACGAACTCTTTCCAAGCCGGACGCTGGGTTGTGAACAGCGTCGGGCCGCTCATCACGAAGTGGTGACGAGAGAGAATTCGCCATACGGAAATCGCAAACGCAATATGCGCGATCGTCATCCCCGCTCCGGAAACGCTGCGCAAAATCAAATACGGTTTGACATATTCGACAGTTTGCAGGAAAGGAATCGAAGGGTCATTCATCATTAATCCCTGCCACCAACCCGCCCAACAAAGACCGATGCCGTAAGCCAGGACACCGATCGCCGAACCCCAAAAGTGCACTTTGATCAGTCGGGCCGAAGACCACTCGTTGTTCGTCACGCGAGGGAATATGTAGTACATCGCGCCGAACATAATCATGGAGAAGAATCCATAGAGCCCTAGGTGGGCATGGCCGATGGTGTATTGGGTGAAGTGAGTGATTTCCTGGTGGCTGCGGAGGGCTTCGAGGGAGCCCTGGAAGCTCGCAACCGTATACATGAACGAACCGAAGACGGTGAAGCGGAGGGTTGGACTCGTTTTCAACATATGAAAGACGCCTCTCATCGTCATGTGGTGGTTGATCGCAACCGTGATGACGGGTATGAACATCATCATGGAGCCAACGACGCCAACGGTGATGGTCCAAGCGGGGAGAGGACCTCCGGTCAGGTGATGAGTACCGGCCCAGTTATAGAAGATGGCCAAGCTCCAAAAGCCAAGCAGCGACAGGTGATAACTATGCACTGGCCGCCCAGTTACCTTCGGAATCAAGTAGTAAGCCGTAGCGACGGCGATTGGTGTAACCCAAAGGCCGAGAGCGTTGTGCCCGAACCACCAATTAGTAATCGCTTGAGAGACACCCTGCACGAGGCCGAAGTAAGTGCATAACATTGCCGTGACATAGAGCACGGGCAACCAGACCGTCGCAGCGAGCAAATACCATTGTGATACATAAGTATGTTCGCTGTTTTTCGTCAGATACATTTTCACATTCGCGGCGAGAACGCCAAGTGCCGGAATGGCGAAGAACGGGGCGCAATAGGCCGGAAACTCCAGATACTCGATGCTCGATCCGTGACCTGCAAGGACTGCCACCGAGCCGACAACAACGCCGACATTCCAGACCATGGCTAGACCGCTCAGAAGCAACGGCCAGGGTAGCCTGACGTGGCAGAGGCGGGCCTGGAGCCAGAGAAGGGCGCCGATGGCGGCCATTGAGCTCCAGCCGAAGAAGACGATGTCGAGGTGAACGGGGCGAATGCGGCCGAAGGTGAGCCATTCAATGCCGCCCAGAAAATCGGGATGGTGCAGTTTGATCGAGCTGATCATGGCGGCGGCGGAGCCGAGCAGTAGCCAAATCACGGAACTCGTAAACCAGAGAAGCACCGGTACTCGAGATGAGTCGTCAATCAAAATGCGGGAGATTTGCTCGAGGCGAGACTCGGCGGGACCTTCCGGAACAGGGGTCATTAGCGGACTCCTTTGCGTACAGGCGGGAAGAAGTCAGTTTGCCGTCCGATGGGCTCGCCCGCGTCGAAAATGGACGAAGCGCCTTTGCGCAAATTTCGGAATTCTCCCCTTTTGATCGCCCAAGTCAGGGCCCAAACGGTCATCACGGCGCCGAGCAAGGCAGTCGCCCAGATGATCATCGAAATTAGGAACATGAAGCCTCCTGGATACAGGATAAAATACTCCGAGATTAAATACAAGACAAGCAGATCCGCTTATCGTTAAATAATTTACTCGATAATGGGAAGATGCAAGCTGTTCGAATCTGTGACAAGCGGATCTGGGTTGAGCAGGCCTCCCGACCGAGGCGGGCCACGGGCTTTGCCCGCATCCGGCTGAGACTTGCAGGGATCTGCAATACAGATCTCGAGCTCTTGCGCGGCTACTACGGCTTCGCCGGACGGCCGGGACACGAGTTTGTTGGGGTAGTGGAGGAGGCGGATTCGGCGTTTTGGGTGGGAAAGCGGGTGGTGGGTGAGATCAATCTGGCATGTGGGAGCTGCGATTGGTGTACAAGTGGCCTTGGGCGGCACTGCCCTCGACGGACGGTACTGGGAATATTGCGGCACCCGGGTGCGTTCGCGGAATGGCTGACTCTGCCGGAGGAGAACCTATTGGAGGTTCCGGCTTCGTTAAGCGATGAGGAGGCCGTTTTCTGCGAGCCCGTGGCGGCGGCATGCGAGATTCAAGAGCAGTTAGGCAGGCTGCGGGGCGAAAGAGTGGCGGTTCTGGGAGATGGGAAGTTGGGACTGTTAATTGCTCAGGTTCTGCAACTAGGTGGTGCACAGGTTCATTTGTTCGGTCGCCATGCAGAGAAGATGGCGATAGCCGAGGCGGTGGGGGTACGGGTTGGAGGGGCGGGCGAGTTCGATGTGACGGTAGACGCCACGGGTTCGGCGGCGGGACTGGCGACAGCAGTGGGGATGACGCGGGCGCGGGGCCGGGTGGTGATGAAGTCGACAGTGGCGGAGCCGGTCAGTTTGGATATGGCGCCGGTGATCGTCAAGGAGATTAGCTTGGTGGGGTCGCGGTGCGGGCGATTTGCTCCCGCTTTGCGGTTGTTGGCTGGAGGGAAGATTGCGGTCCGGCCGATGATCGCGGACCGTTTCTGCTTAGGGGAGGCCGAACGCGCATTTGCTCGGGCGGCGGAGCGGGGCTGTTTAAAGGTTTTGCTTACCCCGTAAGCCGTTTGCGGAGTGGGTGTTCTGGTAGGCGGACGGCCGACGTATCCGTTGCGGTGGCTCGAACGCCCCAAAGTGGAAAGTTGAGAACTGCCTTGGGTTGTCGCCTAGCTGAGCGGGTGCCGAGCTTGCGGGAATGTGAAGAGTCGGATGGGCGCGGCGAGAATGAGGCGTGCCCTTGACAGAGTCTCAGTGTTGCCTCGGCTGCCAGCACGGTTGCCCATCGAAAGTGGGATTCCGATGAATCGAACAGACTATTCTGGGGTTGGGTACAGGCTTTACAGCCCGACGGTCGCCTACCCGAGCGGTTGCCGAGTGGCGTTGCCATCTCGCGGGAATGCGAAAGGTAGGCCGGGCCCGGCGAGGATGAGGTGTGCAGCCTCGGATTTGCCTCTGCTACCAGAACGGGTGGCGATTGAAGGTGGGATTACGATAACTCGGGCTTGGGTAGGGTCGAGCTTGGAAAGGACGAGGTGTGCGTTTGACGAAGTCCCGGAGTTGCCTCGGCTACCAGAGCGGGTGGCGATCGAAGGTGGGATCACGATGAATCGAGTGGCATATTTGGGTTTGGGTATGGGCTCTCCGGCCCGATTGTCACATGCCCGAGCGGTTGCCGAGTGGCGGTGCCACCTGGCGGAAATGCGAAGGGTAGGCCGGGCCCGGCGATTATGAGGCGTGCGTTTGGCAGAGTCTCAGAGTTGCGTCGGCTGCCAGAGCGGGTGGCGGTCGAAGGTGGGATCACGATGAATCGAGCAACCTATTCGGGGGTTGGGTACAATCGCTGTCTCGAGGGTGTAAAAAGAACTGTGTAAATGCTTCTCTCTGGCAATCAAAGAGGAGAAGCGATGGAGATCAAGCGCGAAGTACTGGACGAGTTGTTGAAGAGGATCAAGACCCAAGACGACTTGGCAGGGCCGAACGGGCTCTTGAAGGCGATTAGCAAGGCTCTATTGGAGCGAATGCTGGAAGGCGAACTGACCCATCACCTGGGCTACGAGAAGAGCGATCCGGCCGGCTACGGCAGCGGGAAGTCGCGCAACGGGAAGACCCGAAAGACGCTGAAGAACGAACAGGGGGAGATCGAAGTGGCCGTTCCACGGGATCGGCAGGGTACCGTTGAGCCGCAGCTGATCCGCAAGCATCAGACCCGCTGGGACGGGCTCGGCGACAAGATCATCGCCCTGTATGCGCGGGGCATGACCGTCCTCCATATCCAGGCGCAACTGCACGAAATGTATGGAGTCGAAGTCAGCCCCGGCTTGATCTCCGAGGTCACCGATGCCGTGCTCGAAGAGGTGAAGACGTGGCAAAACCGGCCGTTAGACAGCATGTATCCGGTGGTGTATCTGGACGAGCTGATGGTGAAGATGCGCCACGAGGGCCGGGTGGAAAACCGGGCGGTGTATGTGGCGATCGGAATCAATGACGAGGGGGACAAGGAGGTTTTGGGGCTGTGGAGTTCGGCCAACGAAGGCGCGAAGTTCTGGCTGGCGGTGACGACGGAGCTGAAGAACCGGGGGCTGCGGGACGTGTATGTGGTTTGTACGGATGGGTTGAAGGGTTTTCCGCAGGCGATTGAGACGGTGTTTCCGCAGGCACAGGTGCAGACGTGCATCGTGCATCTGATCCGGGCGAGCCTGAACCTTGCCTCCTGGAAGGAGCGGAAGGCGCTGGCGGCGGACCTGAAGCCGGTCTACCGGGCGGTGAACGCCGAGGCAGCGGCCGGGGCGCTCGAGGAGTTCCGCGTGCGTTGGCCGAAGCACCAGGTGGTGGCGGATGTGTGGGAGCGGAACTGGGAGCGGGTGATTCCGTTCTTCCAGTTTCCGGAGGAGATCCGGCGGGTGATCTAGACGACGAATGCGGTGGAGAGCCTGCATATCAGCCTGCGGAAGGTGACGAAGAACCGGGGCTCGTTTCCCAGCGAGGAGGCGCCGTTCAAGCTGCGGTATCTGGCGCTGCGGAACGCCGGGAAGCGGTGGCGATCCGTGCAGGGCTGGCGCGAGGCCATGCGGCAGTTTGAGTTGATCTACCTCGGCCGGCTGCAGGCCGCCCGGGCAGCATAGGGCATCGTTCGTAACCGTGGCAATCAACCAAGGAGAGGCAGTTTATACAATTTAGTTGACACCCCCGCTGCAGCCCGACGGTCGCGACCCCGAACGCGTGTCGAGTGGCGGTGCCACATCGCGGGATTCCGACGGGAGTTGCCTCGGATGTCAGAACGCCTGCCGATTTGCGATGTGACCTCACTAGATCGATCAGGGCCGTCACAGCATCTGGGCTGGCACCGGCGGGCCGATCAGTCGCGGACTGAACTACTGCAGAAGAAATGTCGCCGCTCGAAACGGTTGCGCGGACCCTGAAACCTACGGCTTACCCTCGGGCCACCCGGTGCGGAGATGGAGGTCCCGCTGCGGATATGGCATTTCGATGCCCCGCGAACGGAACGACTCGAGAATTGCAAAATTCAGGTCGCTGATCAGCTTTCCCTTCTTTTGAATCAGACTCGAACTCCACGCTCGTAACTCGAATTTAAAGCCGCTCTCCCCAAATTCGAGAAAGCGGACCACCGGGGCCGGATCCGATAGCACATCCGGATTCGCGCGGGCGACCTGCAGCAGTAACTGCTCTACTAAGCGCACATCACTCGAGTAACTGACCGAAACCGGGATCCGAAAACGCACCTTCGAATCGTTGTAACTCCAATTGATTACTTCTTCGGTGATAAACCGGGAATTGGGAATGATGATGGCGATGTTATCGTTCGTCAGTACCGTGGTGCTGCGGGCGCGGATGGCGACAACCTGCCCCTCGGAGCCAGCCACCTCGATGCGGTCGCCGATCTTGACGGGACGCTCGAGCAGTACGATCAGTCCCGAGATGAGGTTGTTCGCGATGTTCTGCAGGCCGAAACCGATGCCAATGCCGAGGCCGCCGGCAACGACCGAGAGCGCGGTAAGGTCAATGCCAGCAGTCTGCAGGATCAACAGCAGGCCGATGAAGACGACCGCGTACTGCGAAATGACCCCGATCGCATGACGGATACCCGTGTCCAGGGAAGTCCGGGCGAGAATTCCACCGAGGAGCCATTGGCGAATGCGGGCAGAGAGAAAGAACAGGACAAATACGGAAATTGTGATCTGCGTGAGAACCCAAAGCGACACTCCCTGGGACCCGAGAGGAACGAGCGGCTTCAAGAAGATTTCGAGGAAGTCCTTCATGGTGCGCTAGGGATGGAACGGCCAATAGAGGGGGATCAGCGCCGTGCACAAGATCCAGAAAAGGATGTTCAGCGGAGTTCCCACCCGCAGAAAATCGGCGAAGCGATAGGCGCCCGGTCCGTAAATGAGCGTATTGGTTTGGTAGCCGACCGGGGTCATGAAACTGGAAGAGGCGGCGAAGGTGACCGCGATGAGAAAAGGCCGGGGATCGACGTCCATGGACGCCGCGGCGGTGATGGCGACGGGGGTGATGAGGACGGCGGTCGCCGCATTGGACATGATCTCGGTCAACAACGACGTCGCAAAGTAGAGGGCCGAGAGAAGGACCCACGGGCCGAAGGGCCCAAAGACCGTGACGATACCACTCGAGAGAAGCTTGGCGGCACCCGTGGATTCGAGCGCGAAACCGAGAGGAAGCAAGCCGCCGAGCATGAGGATCACCTTCCAGTCTACGGCGGGGTAAACCTCCGCCGGCTTCAGGCAACCGGTGAGCACCATCAGGGTGCAGCCTGCCAAGGCAGAAACGACGATGGGGACCCAGCCGAGTGCGGAGGCGCCGATGACGCCGGCCAAAATGAGGAGAGCCAAAAGTACCTTGGACTTCCGGAACACGGGTGCGGCAGTAGGGGTGATGAGGACGAAGGCGGGATTGCGCGCCAGGGCGGCGAGATGTTCGACGGGGACGGCGAGGAGGAGCGCGTCGCCGGGATGGAGGGGGGAGTTGTCGAGTTTCGTTTGTTCCAGGCGGCCCTGATGGCGGATGGCGAGGACTTTGGCGCTAAACGTTTCCTTAAAGTGCGAGGCTTTGAGGGTCTGGCCGGCGAGTGGGGAGTTCGAGGAGACAACGGCTTCGACAAGTTCGATATCGGGAGCGGAGAGATCGTGATCCTGCCAGCCGAGGTGAGAGACAAGGGCGACGCCGACTCGGTCTTTCAACTTTTCGATGCGAGAGAGGTCACAGCGAAGCCGGAGGACATCCTTGGCTTGCAGGGTGATTTCGCTCAGGGGGACTTCGAGCGGTTGGCCGTCGCGGAAGACCGCGTGAATTTCGGTGTCGAGTTCCTGGGTGAGTGGAGCGGTGGCGGCGGTGGCGCCGATGGATCTGGCTTCCGGAAGTAGCACGACGTCGGTGAGGTATTCGGCGATGCCAAAGGATTCCGACAGCCCGGCGTCGGGGCGGCGTTCCGGGATGAGTCGAATGCCGATGGTGAACATATAGATCATGCCGGCCGCGGCCATCACGAGACCGAATTCGGTGAACTCGAACATGCCGAAGGGGCGCAGACCGCTCCGCTCGGCGATGGAGGAGATCAGAATGTTGGTGGACGTTCCGACCAGAGTGCAAACGCCACCGAACATGGAGGCGAACGAGAGCGGCATGAGGAGGCGGGAGGGGCTGAGGCGGGCGGCGCGGCCCACTTCGAGGACGATGGGCAAGAAGATGGCGACAACGGCGGTGTTGTTGACGAAAGCGGAAGAGAAGCCAGCGAGAGTCATTAACAAGAGGGTGGCCAGGCCGGGGCGGTGACGGCCGAGGCGGGAGAGGAGCTGGGTGGCGGAGTTGAGGGCGCCGGTTTTGGAAAGCCCGGCCGAGAGGACGAACATGGCAGCGACGGTGACCGTGGCCGGGTGGCCGAGCCCGGAGAGGCCCTGTTCGGGAGTCAGGATGCGGGTAACGATCAGGACGATCGCGACGAAAATGGCGGCAAGGTCGACCGCGAGCTTTTCGGTAGCGAGGGCATAGACGACGGCCGCGGTGAGAAGAAGGACAATGACGAGGTCCATTAAAGCTTCTTTATTGTAGTCTGGTGACCAGGCGGGGAGTTCGATGGGGTGGGGCGATCGGCGGGCCCCCCGACTGTAAGTCGGGGGCTTGGCAGAGAGCGAAACTAGAGACGCCGAAGTTTAGAAATCGAAGCGCAACGCACCCTGGAGGATCCGCGCACCAGATTGGTTCGCCGCGCCGGTCGGGGTTCCCGAAATGAGTCCGAAGGTTGCGGGCACCTGAAGATTCAAATTGGGGTTGAGGAAGTTTACCGTGTTGAGCAGATTGTAGCCTTCGGCGCGGAACGTAATGAACTTCCGTTCCGCCAAGCGGAAGCGCTTAACCAGCGAGAGGTCGGTGTTAAAGAAACCCGGGCCACGGAAAGCGTTGCGACCGCTATTGCCCACCGAACCGGCAACCGGCACGGAGAAGCGACTGAACTGCTCCGGCGTGAAAAAGCGGACGCCACTACCAATCCGCTCGACTTGGCCGATCTTCCGATCTGTCCCTGCGTAGTCCGCCAGATGGCCGGAGGTGGCAAAGGAAAACTGATTGGGACCGGTGGCGATGCCCGAGGAGATGCTCATCGTCGAGCCGGAAGTGATAATGCCCAACGATCCGATCTCCCAACCGCCGGCGAAGCGATCGACCCAATCGGGCATGCCACCGCCGAGCAGCCTACCGCGGCCGATGGGCAACGTGTAGCTCACCATCCAATTCAGAGTGTGGGGGCGGTCAATATCCGACAGGGCCCGGTTGATCTTCAGGTTGTAGCTATCAAGTAACGCCGTGTTTCCGCTGCCATCGACAGAAGCGTTGTCGATCGTCTTTGACCAAGTGTAATTAATCGCTCCCTTGAGGGCACCCTGCTGGCGACGGACGCTGACCTGTAGTGAGTCGTAGGCAGAGCGACCCAGATTCGTGGACAGCCAAACCTGTGTGAACTGGGGGTAATTGCGGAGGTAATACTGAGAGACACCCGCGGCGGCGAACCGAGTGTACCCGGTGGTGTCGACGGTGTTCGCGGCCGAACCCACGCCACCTTGGCGGACCGGATTCGGGCCGATGGCCGTAATGGCCGCAGCGGCCGTGCCGTAGATTCGGACCAGATTGTTACCGGCCGAAGTTGGGGTACTGCTGGCCTGGAAGGCCTGCAGCTCTTGGAAGTCTTTCAGAAAGCCGCTTGAGTAGATGCGGGTTTGATTGAGATCGTGATCGAGCAGCAGCTTGATACCCCGGTTGGACACATAGCCGGCTTCGAGGACCGTGTTGCGCGCCAACTCCCGCTGGATGGTGAAGTTCATCTGGAGGACATAGGGGGTCCGCAGGTTCGGGTCGATGATATTCGTGCTGCCAAATCCACGGGTCGCCGCGGGGGTCAGCAGAGGAGTCGACGGCGTGGAGGGCCGAAGGAGGTTGGGGTCGCTGACGCGATTATCCGTGCCGGCGCTGTTCGGGAACACCGTGCTGGCCTGGGCGAACCCAGGCGTGGTGGCATCGGGGTCAATGGCCGCCCCGCCGATGATGCGATCGTAGAAGACGCCCCAGGATGCGCGAATCGAGGTTTTGGAGTTCGCCGCATAGGCGAAGCCGAAACGGGGCGCGAAGTTATTCTTGTCCTTATTGAACCAAGTATTTGCTTTCTCGATGGTGAGGTCCGCGATCTGGCCAACCGTGTTGACCTGTCCGGCAAAGGCTTGCCGGTAGCGGCCCTGCAGGCCATCCCGTTCCGAGGGCAGGCCAAAGTACTCATGGCGCAATCCGATGTTCAGAGTGAGTTTATTGGTGATGCGCCAGTCATCCTGGAAATAGAAACTGATGTCGCGAAACAGGAAGTTGCGAACGCGCGGTTCGCCGGGCGTGAACGTGGTGAGGTCGCTGTAAAAGGTCTGCTGAACACTTGAAACGCGTCCCAACAGGTCGTTGTAGAGCAGGTCGTAGCGTCCGCGCGCGGCGGAGTCGATGGCGGAGGCAGCCGGACCGTTGGCGGCGGCCACAGCATTGCCGTTGCCCAACGCAAGCGAAATGGTGGGGAAAATGTTGGCGTCGTTAAAGGAGTTCTGCCGGGTGTTCGAGTAGCGGAAGCCCGTTTTGAAAGTGTGCTTCCCGCGAATGAGGGTGAGATTGTCGGAGATCTGCGGATTGACTGGGGAGTAGCGACCGGACCCGAAGCCGGTAGGAATCGGGTTCGTAAACAGATTAGAGCCGATGAGAGACTGCCCACGGAACTGAACGCTGCGGACGCGTCCAAACACAACTGACGATCCGGAGGTGCCGACAAGAAGTTCGTTGACGACGGTCGGGCTGACCGTCCAGTTCATGCCGATGGAATAGCCGTCGCGGACGCCGCCTTGGGTGCCGTTCGGCTGCCCGGGGAAGGTGGCTTCGGCATTGTTCAGCGAGTCGGCCAAGGTTATCGTTTCGAACCAGGAGTAGCGGAAATAGGTGCGGATGTTCTGCCGGGCTTGCCAATCGGTCTTGAAGGTATGCTGGTCGCCCTGGTTATTGGCGGGCGCGTTGAAGCGGAACCCAGCGGTGTTGAAGCCGTCGCCGAGGTCGGTGTTGTTCGGAGCGGGCAGCAGCGCCAGGTTAGTGGCGACGGCTTTATCGATGCCGAGGCGCCGGGGATCCGCCTGGAGGATATTGAACGACTGGGTGGCGCCGCCGGCGGTCCAGCGGAAGATGCCGGCCTTGGCTTCGTTGGTCAATACGGTCCGGTTGCGAACTACCTCCTGCGCGGTGCGCGTCCCCTGATAGTTATAAAAGAAGAAGAGCTTGTCTTTGCCATTGAAGAGTTTCGGAATGCTAACCGGTCCGCCGATGGAGCCGCCGAACTGATTCTGGATGAACTTGGGCCGCGGCAGTTCCCTGCCGCTGCTCTTATTAAAAAAGTTATTGGCGTTCAGGACCGTGTTGCGGTGGTACTCGAAAAGATTGCCGTGGAACTGATTCGTGCCCGAGCGGGTGATGAGTTCCACCGTGCCTCCAGCGTTTCGGCCGTATTCGGCCTTGGCGCCATTCGTGATGATGCGAAACTCCTCTACCGAATCGGAGTTATTAGCGTTCATGGTCAGGCCGAGGCGGGGGACAACGGCGTCGTTGACATCGATACCGTCCAGGGTATTGTTATTCGAGCCTTGCCGCATTCCGTTGATTCGGGCGAAGCTGGGATCGTTGTTACTCGTGCCGAGCTGGACGCCGGGCTGAAAGGTCGCCAAGGCAATGGGTCCGCGGGCTAGCTGCGGCAGGGTATCGATGTCGCGCAGGGTAACCGCGCGTTGGATGGTGGCGTCGCTTGTTTGGATGGTGACGGCGCTGGCTTCGATGGTGATCGACTCGGCAACGCTGCCCACTTCCAGCTTGATTTCCTGGCGGAGCGAGACGCCCACGTTCACTTCGAGATTGGCGATGGTCGATTGCCGAAAGCCCTGCGCCTCGGCCGTTAGGGTGTACAGACCAGGAACGACGGCGGCGAACAGGTAATAACCAGAGGCGTTGGAAGTAACTTCCAACTTCTGTTGAGTGCGGCTGTTTAGCAGCGTCAACTTCGCGGCGGCGATGGCAGCATTGGACGAGTCGAGGACCGTACCTTCAACCCGCGCGCCCTGAGTCTGGCCCAGAAGCGCAGACGGAACAAGCGTGGCGATGGCTAGCAACGCCGGCAAGACAGCTTTCATGGAATCCCCCAACTGAATGACGACAATCCCGTCTAACCCGGACGGGGACCCGTAAGTAATGGTTGATGGTAATCGAATTCGAATTCGCGGTGCAATGGCTAAGTCACATGAAATATTGCTCACAATCGATGGGCCCTAGACGGTAGACTGTCGGGATGAATTGGGTCAACGAACTGGCGGCGATCGTGGCGGTGGAGTCTACCGGGGTGGCGCGGGCCGGGCATGCGAGCGACGTCAGCGGGCATGAGGCGGTTTGGCCGGACGCGGTTGCTCTACCGGTTAGCGCGGGGGAGGTGGCCGCGGTTCTCAGTTGGGCCAATGATCGGCGGATTGCGGTAACCCCGTGGGGCGCGGGGAGCAGCGTGGAGGGGAACCCCATACCGGTTAAGGGCGGAATCTGCCTGAGTCTCGAACGGATGAACCGCGTTAAGGAGATCCGGCTCGGCGACCGGCTGGCGGTTGTCGAAGCCGGGACGAAGTACCGGGAGTTGAATCGGCAACTGGCCGGTTCCGGCTGGCAGTTCGCGGTGGAGATTGGCGGGGACGCGACGATTGGAGGGATGATCGCCAACAATGCAGCAGGGCCGAAGGCCGTGAAGTATGGCTCGACCAAGGCGCATGTTTTAGGACTAGAGGTGGCGTTGGCCGATGGACGATTGATCCGCACGGGAGGCCGGGCGTGGAAGCAGAGTTGCGGCTATAACCTGACCCAGCTCTTCGCGGGAAGCGAGGGTACCCTGGGCGTCATCACGGAGGCCATCGTGAAACTGACTCCGGCGCCGGCCGTGCGAGAGGTAGTGGCCGCCCGGTTTGGCAGCGTCCGGGCCGCAGTCGACTGCTTGGGCGAGCTGCGGAGACTCGACGCCGGGGCAATTGAGTTTCTGGACCGGTCCTATATGGAATTCCTGGGTGAGGTGGTCGCGGACACTTTGTTTTGCGAATTCCACACGGCGGGGCATGGAGAGGCCGCGGAGAGGATTTGCCGCGCCGGGGGGGCCGAGAGCGTAGAGCGGGCGGGCGAAGAGCTGTGGAGGGCGCGGTTGCGGGCGTACACGGCGTCTCAGGAGGCAAACCCGGGGGCTCGGCTTTTGACGACCGACACGGCGGTGCCCCTGGGGGCGTTCGGGGAGATGGTGGAATTTCTGCAACAGGAGTTGGCAACCCGGAGATTGACGGGATACCTGCTGGGCCATGCGGGAGACGGCAACTTGCATGTGATCCTGCCGTGGCGCAGCGCGGCGGAGTGGGCGGCCGTGGAGGCGTTTCATGGCGCCGCGGTGCGCAAGAGCATGGAGTTGGGCGGGACGGCATCGGGAGAGCACGGGGTGGGCATGGGCAAGCGGGAGTTTCTTGCCGCCGAGCATGGGGAGGGGGCGGTGGCGGTGATGCGGATGATGAAGCAGATGTTGGACCCGCGAGGAGTCCTAAACCCCGGAAAGGTGCTGCCGTCGCAGAATGTTACGTATGCGAACGGTGAATGAAAGATTCTATAGGAAATAGTCAATCAATCCCCATGCCGGATTTTGCTATGATTTGTTTTAGTGGTTAAGTTTTCCTGTTCCACAACACTTCGCTCTGTCGCGTCGCAGGCTTCCTTTGGCGAGTTACTGGATTGCGCCGAGGACCTGCAGATGGGGGAGGGCTTCGGACATACGCTCGAAGAGATTTGGCAGCAGCCGGAGATGTGGCGGGACGCCGCTCAACGCAGGGTGGAGGCGCGGGGTAGTTGGGCGGATTTGATGCACGGGTCGGCGGCACTTGTGTTGACCGGGTCGGGCAGTTCGCACTACGTCGGTAAGTCCGTGGAAGTCGCTCTGCAGGAGCGGCTGGGCAAGACGGTATGCGCGATCGAAGCCGGCGAATTGCTGGTGCTGGGAACCGGAGCACTTCCCGCGGCTCGTCCGCTGATGGTGGTGTCTTTTTCCCGATCGGGAGATAGCCCGGAGAGTTCGGCCGTGGTGGAACGGCTGCTGGAGGAAGAGCCGGAGGTGCGGCATCTGGTGATCACGTGCAACCCGAAGGGTCGGTTGGCGTTGGCGGCGGGTGGGGATGCGCGGGTGGCGGCGGTCGTGCTGAATGAGCGTTGCTGCGACCGCAGTCTGGTAATGACGAGCAGCTTTACGAGTTTGGTGGTGGCGGCGCTGGCGCTGGGATACCCGGAAGCGGAGTATCTGGCGAGTGTGGAGAGGGTCGCGGCTGGGGTGGGGACGTTTCTTGGCGGGCCGTTGGGCGCGGTGGAAGAGTTTCCGGTGGAGCGGGTGGAACGAATGTTGGCGGTGGGCAGCGGAGCGCTGCAGGGCGCGGCACTCGAGACGGCATTGAAGATGTTGGAAATGACGGACGGACGGGTGTTGACGCGGGCGGAGACAAGCCTGGGCCTGCGGCACGGCCCGATGTGCGCGTTGCGGGAGCAGAGTCTGCTGTTTGTGCCGCTCCCTTCGCAGCGGATGCGGCGTGCTTTCGTCGAGGACTTGCTCGAAGAGATTGACCGCAAGGGTTTAGCTCGCTGGAAAGTGCTGGTGGGGGCGAGCTTGCGGGGCGTAAGCGTGGGAGCGGACGATTTGGGGGTGGAGATTGCGGAGTTAGAGGGCATGCCCGATGAGTGGGTGGCGGTGGCGAGCGTGGTGGTGGGACAACTCCTGGCGTTTCGTCGTTGCCGGGCGGACGGGTTGCGTCCGGATGAGCCATCGGTAGAGAATTCCATTACGCGGGTGGTCGGGAACTTCAAATTACATAGGACGGAAGCGGGAGAGGTTTGATGAAAATCCTGGTGGTTGGGGAGTTGAACGCCGATCTTGTTTTCGGTGGTCTTCAGTCCTTGCCGCT
>LNFE01000066.1 GCA_001464575.1 Acidobacteria bacterium Ga0077553
GATCTGCGCGGCGGGGTTAGCGAAACTGGGAGCGACGGTAGCGTTTCTGGGTAAGGTGGGCGCGGATGAGATGGGGGCGTTCTGCATCCAGGCGCTGCGATTAGCGGGGGTGGATGTTCGGTTGGTCCGCGCGGACCCCGGACTTAAGACGGGCATTACAGCTTCCTGCAGCGCGGAGGACCGGGCGCTGGTGACCTATCCGGGTGCGATTGCGGAGTTGACCGCCAGCGAGATCCCCATGGCGACGCTGGGGGAGTTTCAACATCTGCACGTTAGCTCCTATTACCTGCAGACGGGACTGCAACCGGGTTTGGCGGGTCTATTCGCCAAGGCGAAGGCGCTGGGCCTGACGGTATCGCTGGACCCGGGGTACGATCCTTCGGGACGGTGGAGCCAGAACATCCTCGAAGTGCTGCGGCACTGCGACGTCTTCTTCTTGAACGAAGTGGAGTTAGCGGGTCTGGCGGGGACGGACGATGTGGCCGCGGGCCTGCGGGCGATTGGCGGGAATGCGCGATTGACCGTAGTCAAATTGGGGCCGCGGGGCTGCGCGGCTTGGGGGGACGGCCAGATGTATGAGGCCGAGGCGATTCCCGTAGACGTGGTGGACACCACCGGAGCAGGTGATTCCTTCAACGCGGGTTTTCTGCGGGCATGGCTGCACGGGGCGACGATTGAGGAAAGTCTGGCGTGTGGCTCGATATGCGGGGGACTCTCAACGCGACGGCTAGGCGGCTGCGGGGGGCAGGCGGCGTGGCCGGAAGTGGAGCGCATGCTGCACGGGCGGGCAACCTACGCCACAATGAGTAAGAGAGAATAACCATCGATGTTAGCGGCGAAGAACAAAGAGACTGCCCGGAACGGCGGGCGCAAGCCTCGGCTTTTGACGGAAGAGCGGCGGAGAGCGATCCTCGAGATGATCGAGCGTCAAGGGCGGGTGGTGATCTCGGAGGTTTCGCGCCACTTCGATATTTCAGCGGTGACCGCGCGGGCCGACATCAATGCGTTGGCGGAACGGGACCTGTTGGTGCGTTCGCACGGGGGCGCGATTCGGAAGCATGACTTGGCGGCGGATGCGCCGCTTGAAGTGAAAGAGTCGCAGCATCACGATGAGAAAGTAGGGATTGGGGAAGCCGCCGCGGCACTAGTGCGCGAGGGGCAGACGGTGCTGCTCGATTCCGGCACGACGACGCTTGAAGTGGCGCGGGCGATCCGCCGGCGGAAGCTCGCGCGGGTGACAGTGGTGACCAACTCGCTCACCGTGGCGTGGGAGCTGAGCCCGGTGACTGAGATCAATTTGATTATGGTGGGCGGGATGCACCGGCATATCTCGCGCTCGTTTGCTGGACCGCAGGCGCAGAAGCTGTTGGCGGACTTGCGGGTGGATCATCTGTTTCTGGGCGTGGATGGTTTGGAGCCGGAGATGGGACCGTCGACGCCGGATATTCTAGAGGCCGAGTTGAACGCGGCGATGATCCGTTCGGCCAAAGAAGTGACGGTGGTAGCGGATTCGAGCAAGATTGGCCGGTCGAGTTTATCGATGATCGCCCCGATTTCGAGCGTGAACCGGGTGATCACCGATAGCGGAATCTCCGCGCTGCACAAAGCGGTTCTTGAAGAGAAGGGTGTGGCCGTGGTGGTGGTGGCGGGTGCGTCCGGAGACGCCGTGTGAGCAGGTGGGTACTCGCTGCCTTGGCAGGGGCGGCGGGGTTGTGTTTGTGGGGTTGGCCGGGGGCACCGGCGGTGACGTTTGAGGACGTGGCGCAGCGAGCTGGCATCGAGTTTGTTCTGCGGAATGGGGCCGCGGGCGAATGGCGGCAGATCGAAACGATGGTGGCCGGCGCGGTGGCGTTTGACTTTGATGGAGACCGGCGTCCGGACCTGTTTTTCGTCAACGGCGCGTCGCGTCCCGGAGAGGGCAACCGGCTTTATCGGAATCGGGGAGACGGAACGTTTGCCGACGTGACGGCGAAGTCCGGGTTGGCAGGGGAAGGGTTCGGGATTGGGGGGGCGGCGGCGGATTTCGATAACGACGGGGATCAGGATCTGTTTGTGGCCGGGGTGGAGCGGAACTTCCTTTACCGGAACCGGGGGGATGGAACGTTTGAGGACGCGACGGCGCGGGCGGG
>LNFE01000067.1 GCA_001464575.1 Acidobacteria bacterium Ga0077553
TCGCAAATCCTCTTCCCGCCGCTCAAACGCCTGCTGTTCCCGCGCCAACCGGGCCGAACGCTGCTCCGGACTCTCCTGCCGCGGCTTCAACGCCACCGTCCCCGGCAACAAATACTTGCACTGCCCGGAGTTAAAGAACGACACCTTAACCCCGCCATCCTTGAATTCCTTGACCGCCTGCTTCAATTCCTCCGGCGTCATATCCGCATAGTGCTTTTTCGCGCCGGGAACCGCCCGCACTTCCATCCACTGCAGACCATGTTTCTGCGCAAAAGCAATGCCTTCGGCGGGCGTCGCGCCACTTTCATCGGTGATGCTGCTCAACCGCCGTCGGTCAATCTTTGTGGTTTTTGCCCACGTAGCCAGCGGTAGAGCGAGAGAGGCGCCCAGGAGTTCACGACGATTCATGAGCCCCAGTTTATCTCAATCAATCCCCCATCAACTTGCCGTATGCCGACAAGCCCGGGTAGTGATCGCACACCGCCTTCAAGGCCGCCGTCAAAGGAATTGCCAGCACTAAGCCAATCCCACCCCACAAGAATCCCCAGAACATCAAAGCCACCGTCACCACCAACGGATTCAAGTGGACCCGCGAACCTACCAACTTCGGATAAAGCAGGTTCAGCGCCATCAGGTGAAAAAACGCAACCGTCGTGCCAATCACGACATAGGCCGTCAAGTTGTCGTACACCGTCAACGCCGCGAACACCGGCGGCAAAATCGCCAGCGGCAGTCCGATGTATGGCACAAGCGACAGGAACCCGCTGATTGGCCCCACCAACAACCAGTACGGCACCTTCACCATCCAGAAGAACCCCGTGCTCACCAACGCCAACACCACTCCAAGCAAAAAATTCCCCACCACATACGCCCGGGTCATCCGGGCAATCCCATCGATGGTCGCCGAGGCAATCGCCCGCGACTCCCCCCGGAACACCCGCAAGAAGTTGTAGACGAAATGGTCTCGCCAGGCCAGCATGAAGTAAACCAAAAACGGCACGAAAGAAACCATTAGGGCGATGTCGTAGAACTGCTGCCAATTCGAATACAGGTATTCCACCACCGGCGACCGCTCCGGACGGATCCGCACCTCCTGCACTGCGGGCGGCAGCAGTGGGGCCATCGGCGGGTCCGTCGCGCGCCGCCGCCGTTGCTTTTGCTGCTCGGCCAACTGCCGCTCCCGCTCCACGCGCTGCGCCTCCATCTCGCGCACCCGCTTCGGCGCCATCATGTCATTGATGGTCTTCTCGGCGGTTTCTACCTCCATCAGAACCTTATCGCTGAGGTCGTTCACCCGCTTCGTGTAGCTCGGTAACTCTTCCCATAATCCCTGCGCCTGCGACAAGGTTAACAGCGCCCCAAGGTACAACATCAGCAGCGCTAAACTGCAAACCAGAAAGCTCGCAAACCCTCTCGGCAGCCGCAGCCGCATGAACAGCTGCACCAGCGGATCGAGGATAAAGGCAATGAAGATCCCCACCAGCAGCGTCACCAAAAACAAGCGCCCCAGGTACAGCAACGCGCACACCACGCCCAACGTAAACAACACGCTGCCCGTGTTGCGCACCTTTACAATCGGTAACGTGGAAGGATCTTGAATGGCCAACAGGGAAACCCCGATTATCCGTTAATCTAACATGTAGATGCGCATCTTGGCTCTCGACTATGGCCGCCGCCGAATCGGCATCGCCCTCAGCGATCCCCTCGGCATCATGGCTCATGGTCAGGACACCCTCCACCGCGTCAACATCCGCACCGACATGCTGACCCTTCGCCACCTGATTCAAGACCAGCAAGTCGGCCAAATTGTCGTCGGCAACCCCCTCCACATGAGCGGCCAGGAAAGCGAACTCTCCCGCGAGGCCCGTGCCTTCGCCTCCCGGCTCTCGGAGGAGTCCGGCGTCCCCTTCCTCATGTGGGACGAACGCATGTCGTCGAAGGAAGCCAACCGCTACCTCGCCGAGTCCGGCCGGGCAAAAGGCAAGCGCGGCACCGTCGACCGCATGGCCGCCGAACTCATCCTCAACAGCTACCTCGGAACCATCGGATGAAACGACGCCTGCTCTGGTCCTGCGCCGCCTTCCTCGTCGTGCTCGCCGCCGCGGCCGCCTCGCTTCTTGCCCCCGCGCAAGCCCCGCCGCCCGGCACCATTGTCGAAATCGATCGCGGATCCTCCACGCGCCAGATCGGCGACCAACTCGCCCGCGTCGGCGTCCTCCGCTACGGCTGGCAACTCCCCCTCTTGCGCCTCTTCCAGCCCAAGCGAAAACTCCAGGCCGGCGAATACGAGTTCACCGAACGGGCCAGCCCCTGGCAAGTCTTCGACCGCCTCGCTCGCGGCGACGTCCATTTTTACGAACTCCGCATCCCCGAAGGCTACAACATGTTCGACATCGCCAAAGCCGTCGGCGAACAAGGCCTGATCTCAGAAGCCGCCTTCCTCAAAGCCGCCCAGAATCCGAAACTGATCCAAGATCTCGCACCCACCGCCCCGTCCCTCGAAGGCTTCCTCTTCCCGTCCACCTACCGCCTCACCCGCGCCACCACGGCCGAAGCCCTGTGCGCCCTCATGGTCGCCCAGTTCCGCCGCGAATGGGCCGCGCTCAAGCCCACCCAACCCGTCCTCCCCACGGTCATCCTCGCCTCCCTCGTCGAAAAGGAAACGTCCATCCCCGCCGAACGCGCCCTCGTCGCCGGCGTCTACGCCAAGCGGCTCGCCATCGGCATGAAGCTCGATGCCGACCCCACGACAATTTATTCCACCCTTCTCCTCGGCAACTGGCGCGGCACCATCTATCGGTCCGACCTCGACCGCGATCATCCCTACAACACGTACAAAACCGTCGGCCTCCCCCCCGGCCCCATTGCCAATCCCGGCTCGGCCGCCCTCGCCGCCGCTCTCCATCCCGCTCCTACCGACAATCTCTTCTTCGTCGCCCGCGCCGATGGCTCCGGGGGACACCGCTTCTCTCCCAACGCCGCCGCCCACCAGCGCGCCGTTGCTGAATACCGCCGTGGCCAGCAAAAA
>LNFE01000068.1 GCA_001464575.1 Acidobacteria bacterium Ga0077553
CGAGAGCCTGCTGATCCAACTGGCGTTCGGCGGGCGGCACGAGGCGGACGATGATGCTGCCCTGGTTGACCTTTTGCAGGGCGTTGAAGCCCGGGACGGTGAGCGTGCTCTTGACGCCGGGCACGTCGCGGCGGATGAGGCGAGCCATATCCTCCATCACGCTTTCGGTGGCGGCGAGGCTCGACCCTTCGGGCAGGCGAACAGAGACTTCAAACTCGCTTTCGTCATCCTGGGCGATGAATTGGAAGCCGGTGAGCATGCCGAGGGGAATGGTGCTGCCGATGACGAGCACGCAGATGATGGCGACCTTGCCCCGGTTGGCCATGCTCCAGACCAGAAGGCGGGTATAGGTCGCATCGAGCCAGCGGTTGAGCCGGGAGTCGGCGCTGGAGTGTTCGCCTTTCGTGTGCCGCAGCCAGCGGGCAGCGAGGCTGGGGGTGAGGGTGAAGCTGACGAGCAGGCTGACAGCGATGGCGGCGGCGCTGGTGAGCCCGAAGCTGGACATGAACATGCCGACGATGCCGCCCATGAAGCCGATGGGGACGAAGACGGCGAGCAGGCTGAGCGTGGTGGCCATGACGGCCAGGCCGATTTCGCGAGTGCCTTCGATAGCGGCCTGTTCGGGCGAGAGGCCACGCTCTTCCATCACCTTCACGATGTTCTCGAGCACGACGATCGCGTCGTCGATGACGATGCCGACCATGAGGGTCAGGGCGAGCATGGTCATGAGGTTGAGGGTGTAGCCGAGGGCGGCCATGAGGGCGAAGCTGGTGATGATGGACGTGGGGATGGCCAAGGCGGCAATGAGGGTGCTGCGCAGGTTGCCGAGGAAGATATAGACGACAATGGCGGCGAGAATGGCGCCGACGACGAGGTGCTCTTCGATTGAGTGCAGGCTGGCGCGGATGAACTCGCTCTGGTCGCGGATCTTGGTGAGTTGCAGGTCGGCGGGGAGATCGGCTTTAATCTCTTCGAGCCGCTCGTGGACGGAGTCGATTACCGCGACCGTGTTCACGCCGGACTGCTTGGCGATAGCGAGGACGACGGCGTTGGCGCCGTTTTGCCGGGCGATGCTTTTGGCTTCCTTGCCGGCGTCGCGCACGGAGGCGACATCAGCGATGCGGATGGCATAGCCGTTGCGCTGCGAAACGACGATGCGGGCGAAGTCGTCCACCTGTTGGATTTTTCCCATCGTTTTGACGGTGAGCGACTGCTGGCCCTGATCGAGCGCGCCACCGGGAAGTTCGAGGTTCTGGGCGCGGAGAGCTTTGGCCAAGTCGCTGACGGTGAGACCGTAGGAGCGGAGCTTATCGAGGTCGGCAAGGATATGGAGTTCGCGTTTGCGGCCGCCGTAGATGGTGACCTTGCCGACGCCGCTGACGCTCGAGAGACGATCAACGATTTGTTTGTCGACGAGTTCGGTGAGGGCGGTGAGTTCGCGAGGCGAGGTGATGGCGTAGAGGAGGACGTCGGCGGCGTCGGAGTTGATCTTCTGGACAACGGGCTTTTCGGCGGTGCGGGGGAGGTCGTTGAGGACGAGGTCGACCTTCTGGCGGACCTCGGCGGCGGCGGCATCGACGCTGCGGCCAAGTTGGAACTGGACAACGACGTTCGAAACGCCTTCGCTTGAAACGGACCGAAGCTCTTCGATGCCGGCCACGGTGTTGACCGTGGCTTCGATGCGCTCGGTGAGTTCCCGCTCAATTTCCGTGGGACTGGCGCCGGGGTTGGCGGTGGTGACGGTGACGATGGGGAGGTCGATGTTGGGGAAGCGGTCGAGGCCAAGAAGGAAGAAACAGACGGCGCCGACGACGGTCATCGACAGGATGAGCATGGCGGCAAAGACCGGCCGCCGGACGCAGATTTCAGCCAGTTTCTGCATGTTACTTCTTCTCCGCGGAGGTGACGGTCATGCCGTCATAGAGGTTAGCGGGGGGATCGACAATGACCGAGAGGCCGCCGGAAAGGCCGGGGGCCGGGGCCAGTTCGGCGGTTTCGCCACGTTTTTGGGGGACGCCGATCAGGTGGAGCTTGGCTCGGCCCTCGGCGAGGGTCCAGACGCGGTAGGTTTCCGTGCGGGGATCGAAATCGAGGGCGCGCACCGGGAGCCGGAGGCGGGGCTGGGCGCCGCCGAGCAGGATACGGGCTTCGGCGAAGTAGCCGGGTTTGAGGCGGCGTTGCGGGTTGGGGAACTCGGCTTCGACGGTGAGGGCGCGAGAGGAGGGGTCGAGTGAGCCGTTGGGAGCGCGGAGTTTACCCTGAAAGGTCTCGCCGGGCAGCGCCGTGACCTGCGCTTCGACGGTGAGGCCGGCGGCGAGCGAGGCGGCTTGGGCCTCCGGCAGTTGGAAGACGAGCTTCAGCGGGTCAACCTTTTCGAGGCGCAGGGGCTTCGATTGGGGGTTGACGAATTCGCCGACGGAGACCGAACGGGCGGTGACAACGCCGGCGAACGGGGCGCGGAGCACGGCGTCGGCCGTGCGCTTGCGGGCCTGGGCTTCCTGGGCTTGGGCGGATTCAAGCTGCGCCTTGGCCATGGCGATGCCCTGGGCGGACTGGCGGGCGGTATTGGTGGCGAGGGCCAGTTGCTGACGGGCGCCGCGGAGGCGGGCCTGCGCGGAGAGGAGGGTGCTGCGGGTGCGGTCGTAGCTGCTTTGGGAGATGTCCTTGGTGGCGCGGAGGCGGCTGGCCCGGGCCTCTTCAATTTCGGCCAAGCGGACCTCTTCTTCGGCGTTGTCGACGGCGGCCTGGGCGTTGAGCACATCGGCGCTGAGTTCGACGCTACGCTGGCCCTCGGCGCCGAGACGCGCTTCGGCCTGGCGGAGGACGGCTTGCATCTCATGCACGCGGGCCTGGGCTTCGGCGAGGCGAAGCTGGGCGTCGCGGTCTTCGAGGCGGAGCAGGGGCTGGCCGGCGTTGACGGCGTCACCAAGGCGGACGAAGATCTCGCGGACGACGCCTTCGGTTTCCGGGGCGATTTCGGCAGCATCGATGGCGGCGAAACTCGCGGTGCTGGTGAGCGTAGGCGGGGCGTCGAAGGCTTCAATGGCGCCAAGGCGGACAACCGTGGGAGGGACGACGGCGGCGGCTACCGGTTCGGTCTTGCTGCCACAGGCGGAGAGCAGGATGAGAAATGGAATGAGGATGAGTACGGGTTTCATGAGGGCGGCTACTCGACTTTGATAGAAAAGGTTTCGAGGGTGAGCGCGGCGGCGCGGCGCAGTTCGGCGGCGGCGAGGTTGAGGGCACGGCGGGAGTTAACGAGAAGCTGCTGGCTCTCGGTCAATTCGCTCTGGCGGACGTTGAGGTTGAGGTTGTTGGACTGGCCTTCGCTATAGAGGCGCAGTTCGCTTTCGAGGCGTTCGCGGCTGGCGGCCTGGCTATCGGCGGCGGCGCGGATGCGGGCCTGGGCGGCGGTATAGTTTTCCCACGCCCGGCGAACTTCGAGGGCGGTTTGGACTTCCAGTTGGCGGATCTGCGCTTCGGCTCGGCGCTCGATGGCCTTCTGCTGGCCGAAACGGCCTTCGGCTTCGCGGTTGCGGAGGGGGAGTTCGATCGTCAACGTCGCTTCATAGGTGGGGTAGTTGTTCCGCCAGACCTGGGAATAGGCCCGGCCGTAGCTGCCGACGAGTTGCGGGGGCGGGTCGAGCGAGAACCCGGGGAAGAGTTCCCCTTGCGGAACGGCACGGCCGGCCAGGCCCTGGGCGGTACGGGAGATAGACAGGTCGACGGCGGGTTTGCGGCCTTCGGCGGCGAACTTTGTGTTCTCCTTCTCCGCCGTCAGGCGCTGGCTGGCGGCGGCGAGTTCCGGGCGGAGGCGGAGGGCGCGTTCTGCCAGTTCGCTGCCTGACTTGGCTTCGAGGGCGAGTTGCGTTTCCACCGGCCGCCATTCCTGGTCCCAAATCGCGTCCGAACCACCGCTGGCCAGGAGGGACTTCAATTGTTGGGCGGCTTCGCGGGCGGCGCCACTGGTTTGGGCCGCCTGCTCTTCGGCGCGGCGGAGCTGGCCGCGGGCTCCGGCGAGTTCGTTATCGGCCTGTTCGCCGGCACGAACCAGACGGGCCGTGGAGTCCAGAGCTTCCCGGGCATACTTGACGCTGTCGTTGGCGGCGGCTTCGGCTTCAAGCGCGGCGACCCAACTCCAGTAGGCCGCTTCGACGCGGGCGGCGATATCGAGGACCTTAGCCTCAAAGTCGCGATCGGCGGCCTGCTGATTGGCCCGGCGGACGCGGAGGGCGGAGCGAAACTGGTCGTCCTTGCGATAGCGCCAAATGGGGATGGACAGCGTAGTGCGCCAGACGGGGGCGTAGTAGGGGTTGAGCGAGGTGAAGGGGTTGGTGGTGGAGATTCGATTGTTTTCGAGGACGTTCTCGAAGGTGGCGCCGAGCCAGGGCAGGCGCTGGCGGAAGGTGGTGGCCTGGGTCGAGTTGCGTTCATCTAGGCGGCCATTGACGCCTTGCAGAATGGAGGTGGCGGGGGTGGTGGCGCTGCGTTGCGTGAAGCGGAGGCCGAGGATGGGGTCGAACGCGCCTTGAGCGTTTAGCAGCGCGGCGGCGGCGCCCTCCTGGCCGGTACGTTCGGCTACCAGTTCAGGATTTTTTTGGAGCGCCATTGTGATGGCGTCGCGCAGGGCTAGCGGCTCGGCGGCGAAAGCGAGGAGGAACAGCCAGGTCATCGGGAAACCTCAGGGAGTGGCATGGGGACGCGGGAGAGAGCGATGAGGTGCTCGTGGACGAGGGCAATTCGGGGATCGCTCGAGTCGCAGAAGCCGAGCAGGACATCGGTCCAGCAGCCATCGCTTGCGCTCGCCAGAGCCAGGGCGTGGATGGGATTCAGTCCGTCGGACTCCAGGCGTTCGTGGAGGCCTAAAATGTCGGACCGGCGGAGCGCGGCGATCTGCGGCTCGGTGACGAGCATCTCGAGTAACGCGCGCATGGATTCGGCTTCGCCGGACTGGATGCATTCGAGGTTGGCCCGGATATAGGCGCGGGTGAAGCGTCCGGGGACGCCCTCGTCGGGTTCTTCGAGCAGGAGAGCCTCGGTTCTGGACTTCATCGAGTGCACCACGAGGTCGAAGACGCCGAGCAGGAGCTCCTGCTTCGACTTAAAGTGATGCGTGAGCCCACCCTTGCTAACTTCAGCCTTAAAAGCGACTTTATCAAGCGTCAAGGCGCGGGCGCCGTCGCTTTCCAGCACCGCGAGGGCGGCGCTCAGGATTTTCGAACGGGAGTGTTCAGATTTTACAGTCATAAAACCGACCAGTCGGTCTCTTTCGCAAGAGTAAAACCGACCGGTCGGTCTGTCAAGTAAATTTTCGTCTAGCCGCGGGTCGTATCGACTAGGTACTGCGTGGTAATGTCGCCGTGGGAGGCATCGGACACCACTTGGCCACGCCGGAAGACGAGAATCTGGGGGGACTCGTGACGAATGCCGGTGACCTCAGCCAGATTATTCGATAAACCCCTTTCTTTCTGCACGATGAGGGTGTATAGCGGAACCTCTGGATGAGCTTGCGTAAAGCTCTGCACGTGGCGATTTGCCATCCAGCTTACCGGGCAGGTTTGGCTGTGCTTGAAGACGACAGCCAGCTCCTGCTGGGTGAAGGCAGACAAATCGCCGCCTTTTGTTTCCTCTGTGCCAGCGGAAGCTTGAAACCAGTTAAGAATATCCACGAGCGTTGGATTCATCTCGGCACGCGCAGGATGCAGCCCGCCGGAAACAGAGTCTACGGAGCGCTTTCGCGGAGCCTTTCGGCGAGTCTCGTCTCAAGCCAGAGCGGGACGCCCGGGTCGCGGCCGAGGCGGAACTCCATACCTTTTCGAATCAACTTGTTTTTCGGGATGACGGCGATGTCTCGCCACGGCACGAAGAGAGGGGCGTGAAAGATGGCGAAGACCGGCAGCATGGAGAGATGCAACCCCTCGCGGTTGGCCCCGATGTTCAAGCAGCGATTGATGCCCACCCAGCGCATCTGGCCGCTCTGCAGCCGAAAGATTTGGCCGGAGAACTCCTTTCCGGCGAGGTATCGGACGCCCAGCGAGCGCCAGCCGGAGAGCTCGCTAAGCAGAAAGATCACCCCTAGCCAGATCAGACAGAAAGCGAGCAGGCTTACGAGGATGATCAGTGCAAGGTCAAGGCCGCTGGGCTCCGGTTCCACCCGGCCATTGTATTCCCTTCAAATCTTAAATATTCCTCACCCTATATCTTCGCCACTGCCGAGGCACCCTAACGATCCAGCGGCGGATAGATCCGCCGGAATCGACAGTAGAGAGGCATTTCGATGAATTTTCGTAATCTAAGTCACAGACTGGTTCAGTGTGCCGCCACCGCGACCATTTTGGCGGCAAGCGCCAGCGCGCAAACGGCCGTGAGCGTCTCCGGTGGCCGGCTCTCCTTGACGACTCCGAGTGGAGATCAATCGGTCAAGGTGGAGGTGAGCGGGAGCGGGCTGGCCCGGGTGTTCGGTTTCCCCGGCATCGCCGATGGGACGCCATACGGCGGGCTGTCCGGCGTCTCCGTCACGACGGGAGCAGGTAACGACAAGGTGGAGTTCGAACTGCTTTCCGCACAGAGCTTCGATATCCGCGTCGATACCGGCGCGGGACCGGCTGAGACCAAGGTGAAATGGAAGATCCTGGCGGGCGGATTGGCTCCGGCGGCCAACATCGATTGGTGGAAGTGGATGTAGAGTCGGAGAGCAACCGGGCAGCGGTTTCGATCGACACTGGATCCGCCAACCAGGTGGCGGCGAAAGTGATCTCGTCGAACGCTTCCGAGTTTCTGCGGGTTGCCTTTGCTTCCGCGGCGCCGCGGACGTCACTGGAGGTTGGGTCGAACGCCTCGGCGCTCGAAGTCGATGTGCGCGGCGGAGCCACTCCGGCGGCGGACGAGATGATTTACAAAGTCATGCAGGCCCGCCGGGCCGAAGTGAACCTAAACTGGGCGATCGACACCGGTGCGGGCGAGGACAAGGTGGACGCCTTGGTTTCCGCCTCCGGCAGCACCGTCACGCAGCGCGGCAGCGTGTTGACCCGGGGCGGCAATGACACCGTGCAGTTCGAGACCGACGCTTTCAGCACCGTGACGGGGCTCACGATCAATGGAGGACCGGGCGCCGATCTGCTGGCGCAGGTGATCAAGGGCCGGTTCCAAAGTTCGCAGATCCTGCGGACATCGATGCTCGGCGGCGATGGGGACGATGAGCTGATCCTGACCACCGACACGGGCATCTTCGGCACCGGGCTTCCCAACGACACGGTCCCGTTGATCGACTGTGGGTTGGGCATCGACCGGTTTAACGCGTTCGGCCTGATCCGCGCCTGCGAATCACGGCTGTAGGCAGTGGGAAGAAAAGGGACGAGATAAATAGCAACCGTCCCTTTTCCAATAACTTGCAATCAGAACTGCAACTTCAACGCGAACTGCACGATGCGGGCATTGTTTACGGTTGAGGAGACCACCCCGAAGTTGGGAGCATCCAGATTGCCCGATGGATTGGAGAAGTTCGGGTTGTTGAGCAGGTTGAACGCCTCGGCCCGGAACGAGAGCCGGAAGCGCTCCCAGAGAGGGAACTGTTTGTCGATGGCCACGTCGATGTTGCCATGGGAGGGACCGCGGGCGACGCCGCGGCCGAGGTTGCCGTAGCGGGTCCGGGGCGCACGGGCAAACGCGTTTCGATTCAGCCAGCCGCCGAGCCGATCCATCGTCCCACCAGCGGTGTAGATGTCGCCACCGACGTAGTCGGCGCGGCCACCTGTGCCGGCGCTGCCCATATCGCCGTCGAGGTCGAGCGCGCTCTGGTTGTTCGTGATTTCAAATGGCGTCCCGGACTGGAGCACCGCCACCCCAGCGAACTGCCAGCCGCCTAGCAGAAGCCGAGCCGCCTGCCAGGGGTTGGGAATTTCCAGATTGAAGCTGGTGGTAAACCGGTGGGGCCGGTCGAACGTAGCAGGTCCCCGATTCGACCGGAAGTCCAGCGGATTGCCCGCGCCGTTGACGAAGTAGCGATCGGTGCCGGCCGCATCGTCGATGGCTTTCGAGAACGTGTAGGCCGCCAGGATCTGGGCATTCCGGGCGAATCGCTTGTTAATCGTGAACTGGCCGGAATGATAGATGGAGTTGCCGTTGTTGGCCATGTAGCGAATTGGGCCAAACCCGACGTAGGGCCGGCGGAAAACGCCATCGGTACCGGGCCGCGGAAAGTTGATATTGCGGGCGATGAACAGGTGGGTGCCGTGGGTGCCGACGTAGGCGGCCTGCAGAACGACATTACCGGGCAGTTGGCGCTGCAGGTCGAGATTCCACTGCTTCACCGTGTCGTTTTTGGGGTTTTTCTCGAGGGCCGTTAGAGTGATGTTGCTCGTGGCCGTGGGAACGGGGAGCACATTCGGGTCAAGGCCTTCGACGCGATACACATAGCCGTCCGGGACACCAGTGACCGGGAAGACGATGTTGCGCTGCGCCAGGACCGGCGGGTTATTGAAATACTGCTGCGCCACCTGCCCGGCCGCCTGATCGTAATAGATGCCGAACCCGCCGCGGATGGCCAAGCGTCCCGACTGTCCCGGTGAGTAGGCGAAGCCAAAGCGGGGGGCGAAGTTGGTGCGGGGCGCAAACACGGTGGACTTCGGAACCCCGTTCACCCCGGAGGTGATGATCCCCGCGCTTTCGGGGCTTCCCGGGCCGGTGTAGCGATCGGGCCAGAATCCGATGAAGTTCTTCTGGGCCTCGATGGGCGGGCTGTTGTATTCGTACCGCAACCCGACGTTGAGCGTCAGGTGACGATTGACCTTAAAGTCATCCTGGACAAAGAGATTCGTCGAAAGGTTCAACAAGTTGACGACGCCGCTGCCGGCGCCATAGGTTCCTTGGGAAGGAAGATCGAGCAGGAAGTCCGCAAAGGAGTTGGTCGTACTCTGGCCGCTGAAAACCCAGCGGGGCCGGTTGGTCAAGGTGTTGCTGGCTTGCATCCGCGCCTGCCGCAGTTCCGCGCCAAACTTCAGGGTGTGACGGCCCCGGATGCTGGTGAAATTGTCGCTCAGGGTGTAGCTGTGAACGTTATCGCGGAAGTACTGGTCGCGCCCGAAGTTCACGACACCATTAATGTTGATGACGGGCATACCGGGCAGATCGTTCGTCGCCGGAATGCCGAGCGAACGCGGATCCGTCGTGTTCAAGTTCGCGTTGCCGCCGATGGAGAGATTCCTGGCCCAGCCGAGCCGCAGTTCATTGAAGTTATTGGGGCTGATCAACTGAGTCGCCGTCAGGCCGAGGTCCCATTTGCCGGTGACGCTAGCTGCAGCGAATCCCGGTAGCACTCCAGGACTTTCCGTCTGCGCCGGGCTGCGGAAGTAGCGCACATTGATCCGCTGGCGGTCGCTGAACGCATGGTCGCCGCGCAAGAAATATTGGTTGTTTTCGCCCTTCAGATTGCCAGAACGGATATAGTTGATCGCCGTGCCGGTGACGACGTTCGGCAAGGGAATGAACGCTTCCATAATGTTGCGGGAGATGGGGTTGATGCGGTTCGCGGGAATCGTGTTGTTGGGGAAGCAACCGCGGCTGTCGGCGGCGCTGCAGGGCAGGCCGGTGAGCGGATCGCGAATCAATGTGGTGAAGCGTCCGGCCCGGTTGTCCGCCGTGGGGAGGCTGTAGCTGTTGATGGCGGCGGTGGAGTTGGCGTTCCGCTGCCGCAGACCTTCGTAGCCGGCGAAGAAGAACGTCCGGTTCTTGCCGTTATAGAGGCGCAGCAGGATGACCGGCCCACCCACGGTGAAACCGAACTGGTTCTGATTGTTTTGGCCGAGGCGCGTGCCGAAGAAGTTCCGGGCGTTCAGCTTGGTGTTGCGGAAAAACTCCCAGAACGAGGCGTGGAGGTCGTTATCGCCGCTGCGGGTGACCACGTTCACCACCGACCCGGCCTGCTTGCCGTATTCGGCGGCGAACATGCTGGTTAGAACTTTGAATTCCGCAAGGAAGTCGAGAGCGGGAGAGCCGATGTTGGCCGGCGAGTTGTTCAGTGCGCCGTGCGCCGTCAGGCCGTCCATCAGGATATTGTTGCTGCCGGCCCGGAGACCGTTCACGTTCGGGTTCACATTTCCCAAACCGACGGTATCGGCATTGGTCAGCGCCTGGGAGACCCCAGCCGTCAGCGCGAGCAACTGGGTGTAGTTTCGCGTGGCGAGCGGCAGGCTGCGCAGCGTCGATCCGCTGATGACCCGGCCTTGGGTCGCCGACTCCGATTGCACAAGCGGGATGGTATCGGTGACGGAGACCGACTGCTCTACTGCTTCAACGGACAGCTTGCATTCGAGGAAGACCCGTTCGGTAACGCTCACGACGACGCCCGTCCGGCGGAAGAGGGAGAAGCCGGGTTGCTGAACGGTCAGTTCGTACCGGCCCGGAGGCAGGAGGGGCGCCTGGAAGCCGCCATCGTTGGAGGTCCGGACAACTCGAGCAAACCCTGTTTGCGCCTCGCGCAGGTTGACGGTGGCGTTCGGGACGGGAGCGCTGGAGGGGTCGAGCACGCTGCCGGAGATGGAACCGGTGGTCTCCTGGCCTGAAATGTGGGTGAGATGGCCGAGGACGAAAGCGATGGCGAGAGCCGTACGCAGGAGAGAGTTCATGCCATGAGGTTCCTACGGACGCTACGGGGAACGGCAGGGGGAGCGGAGGGGTAGCACGGGGCCCCCCCTGAGTCATCTTATTGAAAAGAAGAAGCGTTAAGCTTGGTCAGACAGGGGAGTAAACGTGCGGCAATTTCCAACGATCGAGGAGCGCAGCTGGGTGACGGATCGGCGCTGGTTGGCGGTGGAGCGGGTTCTCGCCAGCCCGAAATTCTGCCAGGCGACTCGGCTGTCCGGATTCCTCCGGTACGTCAGCGAACGAGCGCTGACCGGCAAGCCGGAGGAGGCGACCGAACAGCAGGTGGGCATTCATGTCTTCGGCCGGACGCCCGGCTACAACCCCGCCGAAGACAACATCGTCCGGAGCACCGCCCGGCAGGTTCGTGAGCGGCTGGCGCTCTACTATCAGGAGGAGGGCCAGGAGGATCCCATCCGCATTGTCCTCGCCCGCGGTTCCTATCTGCCTGCCTTTGAGGAACAGACCCCTGAGCCGGTGGCCGTTCCGCCGGTTCCCCTCCCTGCTCCGGTCTCCACGCGCCGCAGCTGGATGACTGTTGGGCTCGCCGCAACGGCATTGGCCGGCGCCGGTTGGGCGACCTGGAGACCGCGGCCCGAGACGGTCTGGGACTGGTTGACCGAGTCTCCGAAACCGCTACTCCTGGTTCCCGGAGACAGCGGAACGGTGATCCGGCAGAACCTGACCGGCCGCAGTATCTCCGTGGCAGACTACGCCGGTGGAGCGGCGCAGGCCACAGACGCGGCAGCGTTGCGAAAGGATATCGTCGCTGACCTATCCGACCGGCGCTACACCAGTTTCGCCGATTTGAAATTCGCCACCCGTCTCGCCATGCTGCCGCAGATCCCCCGGGAGCGGTTTGCCATCCGATTCGCGCGCGATCTGCACGTCGACGATCTGAAGGCGGCGAACATCATTCTGGTTGGCGCCCCGCAAGGAAATCCGTGGGTGGAACTATTTCACAAGGACCTGAACTTTCAGATCCATTCGAACGAGACCGCCCGAACCTTAACCGTCATCAACCGCCAACCACTCCCGGGAGAGAGGGCCACTTACGAGTACGTGGCCACTACGCCCAACCGGCGCGCCTATGCCGTGCTGGCTTTCCGGCAGAATCTTGACCAGTCCGGAGCCGTCCTTCTCGTGCAGGGCACTACCGTCGCTGGAATCGAAGCGGCCACCGACTTTCTGTTTAATGAGGAGAACATGGCGCCGATTCTCCGCCAAGCCGAAGCCGGGCGGCGCTTCGAGGTGCTGCTCGAAACGGAGTATCTGAACGCCAGTTCCGTAGGCACCGTGGTCCGCGCCACCCGGCTGGACCGTTAGAACTCAAACCGGCCGACGAGTTGCACGAAGCGCGCCGACTTGGCCGAAGTGATCAAGCCAAAGCTGGGCGAGTTGAAAAACGCCTGACCGGCCGGATTCACCTGCACGCTCAACGCCGTGTTCGGACCGTCGAAATTGGTGTAGTTCAGGAAGTTGAACGCTTCGCCGCGCAGTTCAAACCGCATCCGCTCCTTGATCGAAAAGATCCGGGAGACGGCCAGGTCGATGTTGAACTCGCCAATCTGACGGAGGGTGTTGCGGCCCAGGTTGCCGAGCGCAGCGGGCAGGACCAGGGTGCGGTTCGCGCCTGTGCCCGCAAACAGCGGACCGGCTGGGCGGAACGGGAAGTTCGCCGAGGTCGGGGCCTGCAGGTAGCGGATGGCCTGCCCCTCGGGCGTGATTTCAGGGGCCTTGCCCTCTCCATCGGTTCCGTTCACGAACGGGCGCTGCTGGCCAATGCCGGGCCACACATTGTTCTGGGTAATCGTATCCGGCAAACCGCTGCGGGCGATGACGATCGGGCTGACCGTGAACCCGCGCAGCCAAATGGGGCCGGAGGTCTTGTACTGAACCGAGGCAGCAAAGACATGGGGTCGGTCAAAGTTCGACCGGGCGCGATCCAGATTCCGGAAGAAAGTGGGAAACTGGCCGCCATCGACGTCATTCGGCTGCGAGAAGCTAAACAAGCCGGTGCCATCGTCAATGGACTTCGAGAAGGTGTACGTCGCGTTCCAACCGAAGGAGCGGGAGAACTGCTTGGCGGCCTTCAACTGCAGCGAGTGGTAGCTTGAGGTGCCGGCGTGAACAAACGAGTTCAGGTTGCCGACAAGCGGCAGGCGGCGGGCCTGCTGGTTAGCGGCCGCGGTGCCGATGCGGGCCAACTCTTCGCCGCGTTCGAACGGAATCGGGTTGAAGGCCAAGCTCAGCGGCAGATTGTTGCCCCGGCTGCCAACGTAGCTGATATCCGCCACCGTACCGCGCATGACTTCGCGCTGGATTCCGAAGTTCCATTGGTAGCTGCGGGGCAGCGGATTGATCTCGCCGAACTGCGCGCCGGAGTTGAGCGGATTGTTGAGCGTGGCGTTGCGCTCCACGAAGAACGGATCGGCGAAGTTCTGCACGGCGATCTGCGGCATACCCTGGGAGAAGCGGAACGCCTGCGGGACGCCGACGCCCAGGTCCGGGAAGGACTGCGCGACCGTAAAGCCGGGATAGCCAACCACCCCGCCGAGATTCGAGAAGATCTGACTGAAGAAGGCACCCGCGCCGGACCGGATGACGGTCTTTGAGTCGAGGGAGTAGGCAAAGCCCACGCGCGGGGCGAAATTCGTCTTGGCCGCCTCCAAATTCAGCGAACGGCTTGCGTTCACTCCCGCCACCAGCAGCTTGCCGGTGACGATGTCGAGGCGCGAGTAGATGTCGTTGGACATCGTCATCGGCGACTCGTATTCATAGCGGACGCCCAGGTTGAGCGTGAGCCGGCGGGACACCTTCCAATCGTCCTGGACGAAAACGCCAAGATTGCTGTTCCGGCGGCCGGTGGGGGGCTGGGGCAGGTCATAGTTCGCCGTCGCGACCAAGCCTTGCAGGAAATCGCCCATCGAATGAATCGGATTCCCCGCATTCCGGTTGGCCGCGCTCAGTTCTCCATTGAACGAGTAGACCCCGGCGAAGTTTCCGCCCGGATTGAAAACGTTGAATTGATTCTTGCGGAGTTGGAAACCCGTCTTAATCGTATGCGCGCCAGTGGTACGGGTCAGCGCGAAGGACCCCTGGTAGTTGTTGTCAATCTGGCGGCGATACGTGTTGACATCAATTCCCATGCTCCGCCACCCGCTGACGTTCATGATGGGAGTGGCGGCAAACGAGGAGCGTTCGATGCCGAGGGTCTCGCGCACGTTGATGCCCAGGCTGGGCGGGTCGATCTGCGGATTGTTGCGCTGGAAGCCGGCGAAGGCCTCCGTGATGATCCGCGGCGACCAGATGTGCGTCCACGAGAGAGAGACCTGATGGCCGGTCGTAAGACTATCGCCGACCCGGGGATCGAGAGGACCGGGGAGAATGGGGCCGCTGGGGCTGTTCACTTTGAAGCTCGTGTAACGCCCACTGAGCCGGGCGGCCGTACCGATGGCGTGGTCCCCGCGCACCGTGAACTGGTTGTCGACGGTGCCGTTAGAACCGGCGCTGAGATAATTGTTCAGGGTACGCCCATTGGCAAGGTCCGGCACGCCGGACTGGTTCGGCGCCGGTAACAAGCCGAGGACTCTTTGCGCCGCGGGGTCGAGGCGGGACGGGGGAATCTGGTTGTTTGGGAACGGAGCGTTGCTGGCCGTATCAAACAGCGCCACTGGATTGCCGGAGAAATCACCCCGACGAGCGGCGGCGTCGGGAATCGTCGACTGATTGTTGAACGGAGAGATGCGGCGGAGTCCTTCGTAATTGAAAAAGAAGAACGTCTCATCCTTACCGTTGTACAACTTCGGAATCACGACCGGGCCGCCGATCTTGCCGCCGAACTGGTTGTAGCGATCCGACTGCCGTTCCTGGCCGCGCAAATTACGGAAGAAGTTGTTGGCGTTCAGCTTTTCATTGCGGAAGTATTCGTACAGGCTGCCGTGGAAATCGTTGGTGCCACTGTCGGACACCACGCTGATGAAGCCGCCGGAAGTCCGGCCATACTCGGCCGTATACCCCGAGGTCAACACGCGAAACTCGCGAATGGCCTCCGTCGACGGAATGCGTTGCACCCCGCCGGTGGAACCAGAAACAACGCTGACGCCGTCGACGGCGAACTCGGAGTTCAGGGTGCGGGAGCCGTTGATCGAAAGCTGCGAGGCGTTAATGCCCGTCGCCGCACCGCCGCTCGAAACCCCGCCGACCAGGGTCAGCAGGTTGAGGATGTTGCGGTTCGGCATCGGCAGGTCCTTCACCTGCGTGGTATTGATGATGGCGCCCATGGCCGATGTTTCCGCTTCTAATTGGCCCAGGCCTTCGCCGACCACGGTAATCGTCTCGGCCACGTCGCCAAGCGTCAACGTCACGTCCACGCGGGCGCGTTGCTGCAGTTGGAGCGTGATGGAGGAAACCTCAGCCCGCTTAAAGCCCTTGGCTTCCACGCGCAACGAATACAGCCCAGCCGTCAGCGCCGGAGCGGTATAGGCGCCGGAATCACTGGTTTTACCCTGAAATACGACGGTGCCGCGGGCGCTACTCACAATGGTGACGTTCGCCCCGGCGACCGTCGCGCCGGAGGAATCGGTGACGGTGCCGCTCAGCGCGCCGGTCACATCTTGAGCAGGGAGAGTGGCAGCGCACACGGCAGCCAAAATACAGACCTGTTGGAAGCGAAGCATTAATCTGATTGTTACGGATGATCAATGCGTAAGCAAGAACTTTCTTTAATCCCATTTTCGGAATAAGTTCTTTCTTATTCAATAGTTAACAACTCAACATCAATTCGGGCGCGACGCCCGGGCCTACGCCATCGCCTCGAGCGCCGCCGAGGTCTCTTCCCACTCCGCCATCGCCTTTTCGAGCTCACCGCGCTTCTGTTCGAGCATCCCGGCCACCCGCAACGCCTCTTCGGCGTTCACGTACGGCCGGCCTTCCAACTCCGCGATGTCCGTCTCTGCCTGGGCAATCGCCTGCTCCAACTGTTTGCAGCGATCCTCCATCTGCTTCAACTTCATCGGGTTCACCCGCTTTTTGGGTTCCGCCGCGGTCGCCGCGGCGACGGCCACCGGGGCCGCCGCCAACTGTTCCGTCATCTTCGCTTCGAGAATCTCATCCTGGCCGGACTTCTTCCACAAATACTCTTCGTAGTTGCCAGGATAGATTTCGATCCCGCCGCCACCCACCTCAAACACCTTGGTGGCCAGCTTGTCGATGAAGTAACGATCATGCGAAACCAGCACCACGGTGCCGGTAAACGACGCGAGCGACTCAAGCAAAACGTCCTTGGCCCGCATATCCAAATGGTTGGTAGGTTCGTCGAGCAGCATGAAATTCGAAGGCCGCAGCAGCATCTTCGCGAGCGCGTAGCGATTCCGCTCGCCGCCCGAAAGCACGCCGATCCGCTTGAACACGTCGTCTTCGCTAAACAAAAAGCAGCCCAGCAGACTCCGCAGCTCCGTTTGCGTCTTCCCGCCTCCGACGCTCGTAATGTCGTCGAGCAGCGTCGCGTTCACGTCGAGCTCCTTGTATTGGTCCTGTGCGAAGTAGTCGACGTCCACGTTGTGGCCCAGCGTATAGCTGCCCCGGGTTAACGGCTCCGCCCCCGAAAGCAGCTTGATGAGCGTCGACTTCCCCGCCCCGTTATGACCCACCAGCACGATCCGCTCGCCCCGTTGACCTTCGCAATCCCTTTACACTCCGCCACAACGCGGCCGCTGGCTTTCGGCTGCGGAAAAGAGAAATGGATCGTCTTCTCTTCGGGCGGAATCTCGATGCGCTCAATCTTTTCGAGTTCCTTAATCCGGCTCTGCACCTGCTTGGCTTTGGTGGCCTGCGCGCGAAACCGGTTGATGAACGCTTCGAGCGCGTCGACGCGCTCCTTCTGATTCCGATAGGCCGCTTCGAGCTGTTCCCGCCGCTCGGTCTTCTGCTGCAAATACTTCTCGTAGTTGCCGCTGTAGAAGTGCATGCCCTTGTTCCAGATTTCGACGATTTTCTTCACCGTCACATCCAGAAAGTAGCGGTCATGCGAGATCATCACGAACGCGTAGGGATAGGTCTGCAGATAGTGCTCTAGCCAATCCCGCGCTTCAATGTCCAGGTGGTTCGTCGGCTCGTCGAGCAGTAGGAGGCTCGGCTTTTCGAGCAGCAGCTTGCCCAGCGCAATCCGCATCTGCCAGCCGCCCGAAAACTCTTCAGTCGGCCGCCGCCAATCGTCCTTGGCAAAGCCCAGACCATCGAGCACCATGCCTACCTGTGACTCGATGTTGTAGCCGTCGCGCGAGGTGAACTCGTTTTCCAGCCGATGAAACCGTTCGGTGACGGCGTTGTACTCCGGGCTCGACGGATCGAGCTCGGACATGGAAACCGTCAGCGCCTCCATCTCTTGCTCCATCGCCTTCACGTTGTCGAACACGCTCATGCATTCGGCGAAGACACTACGCCCGCGCAGCGACAAACCATCCTGCGGCAGATACCCGATGGTCATTCCCTTGGTGAACTGAATGGTCCCGTAGTCGAGCGTATCCATGCCGCCCAGGATCTTCAGCAGCGTCGACTTGCCGGTGCCGTTGCCCCCGACCAGGCCGGCGCGCTCCTGCGGCGTAATCAGCCACGAAACATTCTCAAAAAGCAGTTTGGGGCCGAAGCGCTTGCCGGCAAGGTTTAGCGTGATCATTTATGGCTGGTGGCGAAGAATGCGGCCTGCGCGGGTTTCTGTCAGTTTGCCTTCGGCAACGGCGGCCTGCCCGTTGACAAAGACATAGTCAAATCCCACCGCATACGCGTGGGGAGCTTGGTAAGTGGAGGTGTCCTGGACCTTTTCGGGGTCGAACAGGACTAAGTCAGCGGCAAACCCTTCGCGCAGGTGGCCGCGATCCTTGAGGTTAAAGGTCCGGGCGGGCAGCGAGGTCATCCGGCGAATGGCGTCTTCCAGCGTCAACACCTTCCGCTTCCGCACGTATTCGGCCAGCACCCGCGGATTGGTCCCGTAGCCGCGGGGATGGGGCATCCCGACGCCGAAATCGCGCACCCCGGCATCGCTGGCAATCGCGGTGTTCGGATACTGCAGAATCCGCAGCATGTCTTCATCCCCCATCGAGTGGTACACCATTTGCGCCCCACCCTTCTCGATCATGTCGAGAATTGTCTCGGTCTCGGGCTTCCCTTCGCGCTTGGCGATCTCGGCGATGTTCTTGCCTTCGTAGTCCTTATTCGGCCGGTAGCCGGCCACAATGGCGTACGAATAGTCCTTGTGGCCCAAGGTCGCCAACTGCGCCAGCATCTCTTTGGTGATGCGCGCCCGGGTCGCCGGCGCTTTCAGCCGCTCGACAATGGCGGCCTGCCCGTCAGCCAGCGCCCAACTCGGCAGCGTGATGCCCAAATTGGTTGACGAATGGTCATACGGATACTGGTCGACGACCACATCCACGCCCTCCCGCCGGAACTGCTCCACCAGCGCGATCGTCTCTTTCGAATAGCCCCAAATGGCGGGCGTGTCGATCTTGAAGTGCGAGATCTGCACGCGCAGGCCAGACTCCTTCCCCACGGTAACCGCCTCCGTGATCGCCTCTTTCACCTTCCGCCCTTCGTCCCGCATGTGGCTCGCGTAGACCGCGTTGTACTTCCCCGCCGCCTGGGCCAGCGCCACCACTTCCGGCGTATCGGAGTAGGTCCCTGGAATGTAAATCAGGCCAGTGGAAAAACCCACGGCGCCGTCGCGCATCGCCTGGTCGACAATCCCCTGCATCTTCGTAATCTCTTCGGCCGTCGCCTTCCGGTTGGCCGTACCCATCACGTCGCGCCGCACGGCATTGTGGCCCACGAGCGAACCCACATTCAAACCCACGCGGATCTCTTCGAGCCGCTTGAACCAAGCCGCCAGGTCGGTCCGCGAGCCGCCGCAGTTGCCGGTGATCACGGACGTGACGCCCTGATAGAGAAAGTTCGCCGCCTGCGGATTTAGTTCAACGGCGCCTTCAATGTGCGTATGTACGTCGATGAATCCCGGCGCGAGCACCCGCCCGGCCGCGTCAATCGTCTGGTCCGCCGTCTTCCCCGCCAAGTTTCCGATCGCGGCGATCCGCCCGGCCTTCACGGCCACATCGGCCCGGAACCAAGGATTGCCCGTCCCATCGATCACCCGGGCATTACGAATCAGCAAGTCAAAGTCGGCGGCGCTCGCGGCGACAGCCAGAGAGAGGAACAGCAGCAGGCGCATGGTGTAGTCCTTACGTTACTGGGCTACGGGGCCGAGAAAGAAATGGAAAGCGTTGGCTAGAAAATCGCGCAGCTCCCCGCGCTTGACGACAGCGTCGAGAAAGCCCTTCTCGACCAGGAATTCCGAACGCTGGAACCCGGGCGGCAGCTTTTGGCGGATAGTTTGCTCAATCACGCGCGGCCCGGCGAATCCGATCAAGGCGCCCGGCTCGCCAATATTCAAGTCCCCCAGCATCGCGAACGAAGCGGTGACCCCGCCCGTCGTCGGGTCCGTCAGCAGGCTGATGAACGGCAGACCGGCCTCGTCGAGCTTCATCAGCGCCGCCGACGTCCGCGCCATCTGCATCAGGCTCACCGCGCCTTCCTGCATGCGCGCACCGCCCGACGCCGAAACGATCAACAGCGGAGTACGTTCGGCCAAGCAACGCTCAATCGCCCGCACGATCTTCTCACCCACCACGGCGCCCATGCTGCCGCCGATGAACTTCATGTTGAATGCGCAGCATTGCACCCGGCGGCCTTTGATTTTGCCAACAGCCGAGATGATAGAATCCCGATGTCCGGTCGACTTGGCCATCGCGACCATCCGGTCGGAGTAGGGTTTGGAATCGACAAAATGCAGCGGGTCGGTTGACCGGAGGGTGGCATCAAGTTCCTGCCATGCGCCGTCGTCGAACAATAGGTTCAGCCGTTCCTCGGCGTTCAGCTTAAAGTGAAAGCCGCACTGGGTGCAGACCGACAGATTCTCCTCGAGATCCTTTTTCCAGATGATCTGGCCGCAGCCATCGCACTTCTCCCACAAGCCTTCGGTTTTCAGCTTGCGTTCATCTTCGGGCTCGGTAGTAACGCTCGGGGTCTTACGGGTCCACCAGGACATTGTTAACAGGGTATCGCGTGGAGCGATACCCTGGCAAGGAAGATCGGGCTACCGCTGCGCGCGCCGCAGGAGCAACAGGCACAGACCGGCCGCTCCCAGCAGCATGGTCGAGGGCTCCGGAACGGGAGACGAGAGGGTCGAGACGGTCTCCGACAGCCCATCGCCGCGGATTCGCAAGTTGCCGTTCCAGGGGAATAGGTTGTTAGGATCCCCGTCGTTGGTATAGCTGGTGATGACGGCGATATACTGCGTGTTCGTCACCAGAGGCACATTCGCAATCCGAGAAAGGACATTGGGGTCGACGTCGTCGTTAAAGGCGATCAGGTTCGTCAATGGGTTATTGGGGTCAAACGCCGTGCTGTAGAGAGCCAGCAGCGTGTTCGCGCCAGCCGGAAAAATGGAAGCGCCGTCGGAAGGATAGAGCGACAGCAGCACGTTCGAGTCCAACTCCATCGTGAAGTTCACCGTGGCGTAGGGCACGTTGATCGGGCTGACGCTGAGCCCGTCGCTGAAGGGCCGATTGTAGAAAGGCGACGACGAACTCAGTTCGAAAGGCGCCAGAATCTGTGCGCCAAAGACGGGCAAGGCCAGCAGGGCGGTAAGGAGTAAAGTACGAGTCATTAGGAAAACCTCCTAGGCCCCCTCGGAAAGCCGACCTTACCCGTATCATTTGGCCCAGTACTTTTTTACCGGGGATACGGGTGCCCGCGCAGCGTCGCCAACGCCCGGTAGATCTGTTCGGCCAACATCGCCCGCGCCAGCTCATGCGGCCACGTCATCGTACTCAACGAAAGGAGCAGATCCGCCCGCTCCCGCTGCGCATCCGTCAACCCGTCATGCCCCCCCAGCAGGAACACCAAGTCGCGCCCCTCGTCCTCCAATTTCCCCACCAGCGTTGCAAATCGGGGCGAATCAATCTGCTTGCCCGCCGGATCCAGAAACATCTTGTACGCCGACGGATGCCGCTCCAGGAAGTCCACTGCCCCCGCCTTCACCTCCCGGGCCTCGGCGGGAGCATAGCGAGTCGTCCGCTTCAAATACTCCACCGTCAACGCCTGGGCGTGCTGGTCCCGCACCTTCCCCACGAAGTAGACAAAAACCTTCAAGCTACATCCAGTATTCCCAACGCCCAGTCCAGATGGTGAACAGCGACAGACACAGGTTGGTGACGCCGTGAGCCAGGAAGAGGTCGCCCAGCCGCTTCGTCTTCACCATCCAAAGGTTGTAGATCAACCCCGCCGCCAAACCAACCTCCCAGAAGGGTCCATGCTCGGAGGCGAACAGCGCACCCGCAATCAGCACAGCCGAGAGCGAATAGGCGCCCAGCGGCACCTTCAGGAAATCGGGGTTGATCAACCAGCGCATTAGCCATCCGCGCCAGAACAGTTCCTCAAGAATCGGCACCAGGATCGCCGCCCGCAATGTCCGGAAAACAAGCACGCCCGCCGAGCCTAGCGCCTCCGCCGGAATGGAACTCGACACCTGCCCAGTGAGCGAGTTCGTAAACAACCAGTGCTGCCGGTAGCCAGGAAACAACGTATCCGGAGCGATCCACAGGAGCCACACCCCGACTCCCACCGCGATACTCTGCAGCGGCGCGGCGCAGCGGAAGTCGACCACCTCCCGGGAGAAAAACCAGATGACCGCCGTCAGAACCACGACGCGAAAGTACTGCTCCAGGCGCGGGTCCCACGGCCAATACGGCGCTGCGACCAGGAGCAATAGAAACGCCGCGAAGGGGGCGACGTAGGGAACGGCGGGATGCTTCATCAAGGCTTGGTTCCGCGGATCCAGTTCAGGATCGTGTTGTACTCCGGCGAGCCCTTTTCAAACCGGACTCCGCCGCCGTGAGCAAGCTTCTTGGCGCCGAGCGTTCCTTCGCTCTCGGCATCAGTGATCGGTTTCAGAAGGATCAGGCTCTGTTCCGGATCTTCGAGATTGATCACATTCTTTGCGGTGGTCAACGTTGCGTTAAACAGCGTGTGGGAGGCATGGCAATGGACGCAGGCTTGGCCATCCTTGCCGCGGGTTGTGAGAATCGGCTCGACATAGCCGCGGAAGTAGTCGTCGTCGGGCCGTGCGCCGGTAGCGCTCGCGCGCGGGCCGCCCGGCTTCCGGGCGACGGCTGAGCCGGTAGCTCCGAGAGGAGCTGTTTCACGATCGGTTCGCGATCGCCTTGCAGCGGACCGGCTAGACGGGAAGCCTCACCGAAATTCACGTCGCGCAGGATGATCGAGGCGCTGCGCGCCAACGCACCCAACTCCGGGTCATTCAGCAAAGGTCGCAGCGCCCGGGCCAACCGGTCATTCGCCGGGCCAAAGAACACGATTTGTTCGACGTCGTTCCCGATGCGGTTGTATACCGGCGGGAAGGCCGTTGCGTGGTCTGCGGTTGGGTCATAAACGTCGCCCCGCCGCAGTTCGAACTCAGTCAAACCGGTTAGAAGCATCTTCTTCTGCGGTGCCGTCCCGGTCTCGAGCACCTTGGCGAACTTGCGCGACAACCGGTCTTCCACCGCCAACCGTCCTTTCACCACCTGCTCCCGGTCAGCCGCTCGCGAAATTCCCGGCACCCAGTTGTTGTAGAGGTAGCGAATGTTCTCATCGGCCAGATTGTAAACGGCTTCTTTCAACGCCCGGTCCAGCCACGGATGCTGCGGCTTGGCCAGTGCCACCAACAGCGCGTCTTCAATCGTTTCGCGCGCCGCCAAATCGGGCGACCAGAACCAGTATTGCCACAGCGCTTTGGCCGCTTGCAGGCGGATAGCCGGGGCGGGATCGTCCAGTAGCTTGGCGAGCGGGGCCGCCAACTCCGGCCTCCGGGCCAAGGCCGCGAAGTGCGAAGAAAACACGCGTGTCGCGCCCCAGCGCGTGCGCTCATGCTTCGAGGTGAGGACTGCGATGAGCGGCTGAACTGGCGTGGCCGGGTATTCGCTGTAAAGTTGGCGGATCTGCAGGGCCGTCTCTCGCTGCACCAGCTTCGAGGCGTCGCCGAGAGCGTTAAAGTCAGGGTTCGGCTTGGTATGCGCTGGCTTGGCCGCTTCGCCGGTCTGCGGATAGTAGGCGCTCAGCGCCAGGACGGCCATCTGCGTCTCCCGAAAGGGCGTCCGGAAATTCTCGTAAGTTTGCAGCGGATCCAACCAGCCGCCAAACGGCTGCTGGCGCCGGAGCAGGAAGTCGAGACCCTTCTTCACCTGGGGATTCGAGAGCGGAATGCCGGCGGCGTGCAAGGTCCAGAGAGCGTGCCCGGTTTGAAACTCCACCGGCAGCGACTCCGGCTCCAGCTTGGCCGACCATTGCCCGTCTCCGCGCTGCAGCGCGAGCAGGCGGGCGGCATTAGCCGCGATTTTGGCCTGATACTTCCCCTTGTCGATCGCGGCCAGGGCCAGCGTCTGGTAACAGAGGTCAATCGTGTTCTTCACCGCGTCCTGTTCGATCAGGGCGGCTACTTGCGGATCGCGCGTGTTCTCCCACGCATACCAGGCAACCTCGTAGGTGGACACCAAAGGGGTATTGCCGTTGGTCTCGTCCGGCGGCAGCTTGGTCCGGTCGCGATAGTAGAGCTTCAGGTATTCGCCGACGCCCTGATGAAAATCCTGCCGCCGAGGGGCCCCGGTCTGCTGCTCATAGAGGGAGGTCAGGTGGGACATCCGGCTCAACACATTGGCCCCCGCCGAGATCACCCGGGACCAGACCGCCCCCTCTTTTTCAAAGCCATACAGCGGCCGGGGATTGTTGTAGAACCGTTCGGCCAGAAAAGCGAGTTGGCGCGGGTAGTGAGTAGAGTAGCCGTGCCGGTTGGCGTACAGTTGGGCACGGAGGGTGAAGTGAGTGGGGTGGCAAGCGACGCAGAGCGTCGTCTCTTGATGCGGGGTGGCGACCCGATCGTAGACCCCGCCCCGGCGAGGAGTATTCGCATGCCAGGAATCGCCCGCGCCAATTAGGTAGTCGATAGCAGCCTGCACGGCCTGCTGGGGCTTGGCATAAGGGGGCGCGTCGTAGAGGCGGGTAGTACGCGCCGGGCTCGCGAAGCGTTCTCGTGGTGAACTTATTGCCCGGAAGCGCCTGCACTTCGTGAGGGAAGGTCACCGGGTCTTCGCCCTCGGAATGCTCGACCAACTTGCCATTCACCACGCGATGCAGGCTTACGTCGACCGGGATGTTATCCCGGTCCAGCACGTCGAGAGCCAGATGCAGCAACTTCGGTACGCCGGCCGGAAGTTCAAAGCGGAACCAGTCTTCGGCCGGGGCCTGCTTCCGGGAGTCTCCCAGTGGTATATAGGGAGTCTCGTCGCCCGAGGCATGAACGGGGCGGTCCAGAGTTATCGGCGTCGCGTCAGCCCAGACATTATTGGGTTCGCTTTCATACTGCTGCGCGGGATCGAGCCGCCGCAGTAGCGTGTTGACGGTGACTTGGGACGGATGAGTTACCTGCAGCGTCAATCCGGCGCCGGACCCGACATACGTGAACAGGTCTCCATCGCCGGCGTGCAGTTGCTTCGACAAAACAACGGCCGCCCCCCGGCGCAGTTCCACGTTCACGGTAGCCCCCCGGAGTTGAGAGGGTTCGGCCACCGAGACCAGCACCGACTGCGGACCGGAGAGGAGGTTCTTGCGAACCACGGCGGCGGGCGCCAAGCCCGCCGCCAACAAGGAGAGAAGGAGCGCTAAGCGCATAAATGGTTAGCCGAGCTTCTGCTTCGCCTTCAACGCCGCCTCGATGGCGCGCTTGGCTTGGACGCTATCGCCACGTTGCGAGTGAGCCATGGCCAAATGGTAGTGGAAGACAGCAACGGCCGGATACTTTGACGTCAACTCGGTAAAGATCGGGACAGCATTATTTGCCAGGCCTTTTTTGATGTAGATCCACCCAAGCGTGTCAGCGATCATGGGATCGTTCGGGGCTCTTTGCTTGGCGCGCTGAGCCAGGGTGAGCGCCGTATCGAGCTCGTTCCCTTCTTCCGCCAACAGGTAGGCTAGATTGTTGAGCGCCGTCGCGTTGTCCGGCTGAATGCGCAGGACTTGGTCATAAAGTGGCCGGGCCTCTGTTCTCCGCTTCATCTCGTCGAGGGCGGTCGCCCGGTTCAGCAAAGGTTCAACCAAGGTCGGCGCCAAGTCGGAGGCCTTTTTCCAGGACTCAAGGGCGCCGGTCATGTCGCCACCAACCCGCTGAGCGACCGCCAAGCGCATGAACAAATCGGGCACATTGCTTTGCGCTTGGGCGACTTTCTTAAACATCGCAACGGCTTGATCGGGCTGCCCGGCTCGCATGGCGATCGTCCCGCGCGCGACCTGGAAGGCGAGAGCTTTGGGATACTTGGCGATCTCCGCATCGACCACCTTGGCGGCGATGTCGAATTGACTCTGCGCCAAGTACGTCTCGACCAACCCCATCAAACCGCGGAGATCCGGGGGGTCTTGATAATAAACCGCTTTGAAGTTT
>LNFE01000069.1 GCA_001464575.1 Acidobacteria bacterium Ga0077553
CGCCGTCGGATCCGACACGGGAGGCTCCATCCGCCTCCCCGCCGCATTCTGTGGCGTCGCCGGCCTCAAAGGAACCTACGGAGCCGTGAACACCGCCGGCGCCGCCGTTCTTGCGGGTAGCCTAGACCATCTCGGCCCTCTCTCGCGCACCGCTGAAGACGCCGCCCGTCTCCAGGAAGCTATGGGCGCCCCGCCCATCAACGAGAAAGCCGTCAAACCCAAGTCCCTCCGCCTCGGCATCGCCCGCCAAGTCTTCTGGGAAGGCATCGACCCTGAAACCGCCGCGATCATCGCCGATGCCATCAAGACTCTCGGCGCTCTTACCGCCGGGGCCCGCGAAGTCACCCTGCCGCCCCTTGAACGCTCCTCCGTCCTTGCCGGCTTCCCCCACGCCTACGTCGAAATCATCTCCGCCGAATCCTACGCTTATCACGCTCAGCGCCTCCAAAAGAACCCCGAACTCTTCGACCCCACCACGAAAACTCGGCGAACTCCGCCGCCTCCGCGCCAACCCGGCCCCCTGGTTCCGCCAAGCCGACATTCTCCTCACCCCCACCGCCCCCGGCCCCGCGTTCGCCTTCGGCAAGAAGGATCTCGTCTATCTCCGCAATGCCGCCCAGTGGAACCTCCTCGGCTTCCCGGCGCTCTCCATCCCCTGCGGATTCACCAAGGACAATCTCCCCGTCGGCCTCCAACTCGTCGCCGCCCCCAACCGCGAAGACCAACTCATCGCCGCCGCCTCAGCCTTCGAACGTCAAACCGACTGGCACCGGAAAACACCCCGCCGCTAGTATACTGGCGGCAATGACCCGCCTGGCCCCTCTTCTTTTCTTACTCACCTCCCTCCTCCCCGCCCAGGACCGCTTTACCCAATTGATGAAGGACATCCTGATCTTCGACGCCCACATCGATACCCCCCGCTACTTCGCCGACGAAAGCTACCGCCTCCGCGACCGCCACAACTACTACGAACTCGATATCCCCCGCATGCGCGAAGGCAAGCTCGGCGCCGTAATGTTTGGCCTCTACGCCCAACCCCAGGACTTCCCCCCGGAGCGCTGGCTCCCCCGCGCCCTCGAAACCCTCGAAGCCCTCCACGCCGAAGTCGAAGCGAACCCCAAGGATATGGAGTTCGCCTACACCGCCGCCGACGTCGAACGCATCCACAAATCCGGCAAGTTAGCCGCCATGGCCAGCCTCGAAGGCGGCCACCTGATCGCCGACAGCCTCGGCGTCCTCCGCCTCTTCCATCGCCTCGGCATCCGGTACATGACCCTCGCCCACTTCGCCTCCAACAACTTCGCCGACTCCATGACCGGACAACCCATCCACACCGGCATCTCCCCTTTCGGCCGCGAACTCATCCGCGAAATGAACCGCCTCGGCATGATCATCGATGTCTCCCACATCTCCGATAAAGCCGTCCTCGACGCCGTCGAACACTCCCGCGCCCCCGTCATCGCCTCCCACTCTTCGGCCAAGGCCATCGCCCCCATCATCCGCAACATGCCGGATAGCGTCATCCAAACCATCGCCAAACGCGGCGGCGTCATCTGTCTCAACTTCCACGCCGGCTACCTCGACAAAGCCGCCTATGACGTCTACTTCCGCAACCGCCCCGCCCGCGACGCCGAGATCAAAGCCGTCACCGACGTGAAACCCATCGACTGGGAAAAGGTCCGCGCCATCCAGCACAAATACTTCGAGAAGATGCCGAAGGTCGACGTCTCCGTCCTCGTCCGCCACCTCGACCACCTCGCCAAAACCGCCGGCGTCGACCACGTCGGCCTCGGCTCCGACTTCGACGGTATCTCCGGCATGGCCCCCGTCGGCATGGAAGATGTCTCGAAGTATCCCAACATCGTCAAAGGCCTCCTCCAACTCGGTTACTCCGACCAAGACATCCGCAAGATCATGGGCCTCAATCTCCTCCGCGTCCTCCGCCAAAACGAAGAGGTTGCTAAGCAAAAATGAACCGCCGCCAGTTCCTCGTCCTCCCCGCCCAACTCCGCAAGAAGCGCATCGCCTGCCTATCGTCCACTTACCACGTCCGCTCCCACTCCGATAACTTCATCACCCGCTTCCTCGAAGGCTACTGGATCCACGAATCGCACTACGATCCCCCCTTCGAAGTCGCCTCCCTCTGGATGGACCAGATCCATCCCGCTGACATCGGTCAGCGCCTCGCCGCCGCCTACAACGTCCCCATTGCCAAGGACATCGCCGGAGCCCTCACCCTCGGCACCGGCCAACTCGCCGTCGATGGCGTCGTCCTCGTCTGCGAACACGGCGACTACCCCCACAACGAAAAGAACCAGCACCTCTACCCCCGCTACGAGTTCTTCGAACAGGTCGTCAACGTCTTCCGTCAATCCGGCCGCACCTGCCCCGTCTTCGTCGACAAGCACCTATCCTACGATTGGAAGAAAGCCCAGCAAATGTACCGGTGGTCGCAGGATCTGAAGTTCCCGCTGATGGCCGGCTCCAGCGTTCCCGTCACCTTCCGCCGGCCCGACTACGACCCGCCCCGCGGTCTCGTCATGGAGTCCGCCCTCGCCATCGGCGGTGGCTGGGTCGGCGACGGCGGCATCTTTCATATCTTCGAAACCCTCCAGGCCTTTGTCGAACGCCGCCGCGGCGGCGAAACCGGCATCCGCGCCGTTCGCCTCCTCAAAGGCGAAGAGGTCTGGAAGGCCGAAAAACAAGGCCTCTGGCGACGCGACCTCCTCGACGCCGCCCTCGCCCGCCAACTCAAACCCACCGGCCAGCGCCCCGAAGACATGACGGCCGTCCTCGGCCTCATCGAGTACCGCGACGGCTTCCAAGCCGCCACCCTCGCCCTCAGCGGCGTCTCCGACTACATCGCCGCCGTCAAGCCCAAGCACGGCCCCCCGCAAGCGACCCTCTGCTACATCCCGATCGAAAACTCGAACAACTTCTCCATGCTCGTCCACGGCATCACGCAGATGATCCAAACCGGCCAGCCCGCCGTCGACGTTCGGCGAACCCTCTTAGTCACCGGAGCCCTCGCCAGCCTCATGGACTCCGGCTATCAGAACGGCCAACGCATCGAAACTCCAGACCTGACCATCGCCCACAAACCTCCGCGTGACAGTTGGTATGCCAAAGGGGAGGGCTCCTGATGCCGCTGCCCATCGACCCCAACGAGAAACTCACGCAACTCGCCACCGGCTTCGCCCTCGCCGAAGGCCCTGTCTTCAGCCGCCGCGGCTACTTACTCTTCACCGACATCCGCAACCAACGCATCCACAAGTGGGAGAAAGGCCAACTCACCGTCCTCCGCGAAAACAGTAACAAAGCCAACGGCCTCACCTTCGATCACCAGGGCCGCCTCCTCACCGCCGAAGGCGGAGGCCGCGTCACACGCACCGAAAAGAACGGCTCCATCACCGTCTTAGCCGAAAAGGACCTCCAAGGCCCCAACGACATCGTCTACGCCATCGACGGCAGCATCTATTTCACCGATCTTCCGAAAGGCCGCGTCTACCAGATCACCCGCCAAGGCGAAGTCCGCGTCGTCGCCGAAACTCCCGGCCCCAACGGTGTCGCCCTCAGCCCCAACCAGCAGCACCTCTACGTCGCCGACTATAAGGTCGGCGGAGTCAAAATCCACCCCATCGCCCCCGACGGCCGCCTCGGCCCCGGCAAGCCCTTCGCCCCGCTCACCGTCGACGGCCTCAAAACCGACGAGGCCGGCAACGTTTGGATGGCCAGCCTCGACGGCATTGAAGTCTACAACAAGAACGGCGAACCGCTAGGCAAGATCCCCACCCCGGAGCGCCCCACCAACTGCGCCCTCAGCGGTCCTACTCTCTACATCACCACCCCGTCCTCCGTCCATCGCCTGCAAACCAAGGCTTTCGGCACCCGGACGTTTTAACTGGCCGCCCTCATTCCGCGATGTGAAAGTCCGGGCTCGCCGGGTTCACATACGCCGTCTGCAGTGTCAGGATCTTGCATCCTGTAATTGACTCGTGCGGTCCATGGACGACTCCCACCGGATGAGTGACAAATCCTCCCGGGCCATGAGTCACGCCCGCATCGATGAAGTCTCCCTCCAGCACATAATGCGCCTCCGCCCCATCGTTGTGATAGTGCGCCGGAATCCGGGCTCCTGGCTGGATATGGATGATCGTAGTCACCAGGCCTTTACCGGCATCTATGTTCAGGAGTTTTGCCATCACCCCGCCGGGCGTGGCGCCGGGGATCGGAAACGGAATCTCCTCTAACTCACTGGCGTTCACCTTATAAGACTCGCCTGGAACGGGCATGCTTTTCTCCTTGGCACAGAAACGTTCGAATCGACAGGTAAGATGGTGCCTCGCCGCGAATCGATGCAATCGAATCCGCAAAACTCCAGGAATCGTCCATCAGCGCCCGGCCGGCCTATGTCTCCTCCCGCTCCAGCCACTTCCTCACCTTGGGCGCCACGTACCGCTCCATCTTCGCCAATAACTCCTCGCCCGTCTCCCCCACCAGCATCATCTCCCGGTTCACCGGCTTCAACAACCCGCGCGCCGCCATCGTATCCGCCAGCACCAGCAGCCCGTCGAAGAAACCATCCCAGTTCAATAACCCCACGGGCTTGTCGTGCAGACCCAACTGCGCCCACGTCAGCAGTTCAAAATACTCCTCAAGCGTCCCGTACCCGCCCGGCAGCGCCATCGCGCCATCGGAAAGCTCATGCATCCGTTGCTTCCGTTCGTGCATGCTCTCTACGACGATCAGCTCGCTCAGCCCCTCATGCGCAATCTCTTTATGCTGCAGGAACCCGGGCAGCACCCCAATCACGTTCCCTCCGCGCGACAAGCACCCGTCGGCTACCGCCCCCATTAAGCCAACTTTCGCCCCGCCGTACACGAGTCCAATGCCCCCATCCGCCAGCGTCTGCCCCAAGCCAAACGCAAGCTCCACCAGCCCCGGATCGAACCCCGAACTCGAACCACAAAACACAGTCACACGTTGCAATCGGGACGAAGCCATATCGACCCACAGTAACAGTCGTTGCGGAGGCCGGTGCAACCGGCACGGCGTGTCCGGTAACTCCTCCGCCGCTACGCGCGCCGTTCCAGCCGGCCGCTGCCAAGAGAGCTCGATCAGCAGGTATCAGCCCCGGATCATACCGTCCACTGCGCGCTCTCCACCGCCCGTCGAAAGGCCTCCCGATCCGCCGCTACCTCCTCGGCCGTAGGCCGCCACGCCGCCTCCATCATCGCGAGAACCTTGGAACCTGCCGCCGCAAATCCCGCCCCGCGGTGTGCTGCTAATGCCACCTCCGAAAGAACGAAAACGAACTTCCTAGCCCGCTTAACTACGCCGCCAGCAAACGGCGCGCCAAGCAACATCACTATTCCGAGCGGAGCCATTCCTAACGGAGCCGCGCTCGGTATCTCGATACGAAGGTCTTCAACAAAAAAAAGCCGCATCCCGCCCGCCACACTGGCAAGCAACAGCAGTGCGACAAACGCACCAACCCAAGTGCCACGCACCGCGCCGCGCCCGTGAACCGTCCACCTCCCCAGCCGCTCTTCCCATTCACAAAACCGGTCATGGCTTCCGCGGCGAGATTGGGCATCAATCACCCAATTCGTTTCGTGATGAATGCGGATTGACAGGGTTTCGGTAACCTCCTCTGCTACCGAGTCGTTGGTAAATCCTACTGATCTTTAATACCATCGTCATATATTTCGTGCTATACATCCGTATCACTGCTATGCGCTTTAAACGCCCCTTCCTCCTCGCCTCCCTAGCCGCCCTGCTCTTTGCGGACACCACCACCCAGTCCCTCCCCTTCACCCAATCCTGGACCACCACCACCCTCATCACCGCCAACGACGATTGGTCCGGAGTGCCGGGCATCGTCGGCTATCTCGGCGACTACACCGGCAACTCCCCCACCGGCGTCGACCCCCAAACCCTTCTCGCCGACTACTCCTCCTCCACCCTGGTCGACGTCATCGCCAATCAAAACAACCCCAACACCCAAACCGCCGGCGGCGTCGCCGAATTTGACGGCATCACCGATCCCACCATCGCCCTCAACGGCTCCGGCACCGCCGACGCCCCCCACCTCCTCATCAAAGTCGCCACCACCGGCCGCACCGGCATCCGCGTCCAGTACAACGTCCGCGATCTCGATAGCACCGCCGACAACGCCATCCAACGCGTCGCCCTCCACTACCGCGTCGGCGATACCGGCAACTTCACCAACGTCTCTGCCGCCTACGTCGCCGACGCCACCGAAGCGAGCGCCGCCACCAAAGTCACCGCCGTCGACGTCACCCTCCCCGCCGCCGCTGAAAACCAACCCGTCGTCTATCTCCGCATCATGACCACCAACGCCGCCGGCAACGACGAGTGGGTCGGCATCGACGACATCTCCGTCACCGGCACCGCCAGCGGTCCCACCAACCCCACCATCTCAGGCACCGCCTCCCCCGGTTCCGTCGCCCAGGGCCAAACCTTCAACCTCGCCGCCACCGTCGCCCCCGGCGCCAACCCCGCCTCCGCCAGCTACACCGTCACCGCCGACCTCTCCGCCATCGGCGGCAGTGCCAACACCAGCGTCCCCCTCTCCTCCGGCCTCACCTACGCCCTGAACAACGTCACCGTCCCACTCGCCACCACCGTCGGCCTAAAGTCAATCCCCCTCACCGTCATTGACGACCAAGCCCGCACCGGCACCTTCAACCTGCCGCTCACCGTCACCTCCGCCAACCCCACCTGCAACCCCACCGCCACCATCAGCGCCATCCAAGGCACCGGCAACCAAACCACCTTCCTCTCCCAAACCCACACCGTCGAAGGCGTCGTCACCGCTCTCAAGTCCAACGGCTTCTTCCTCCAGGGCGCCAGCGACAACAACACCGCCACCTCCGACGCTCTCTTCGTCTTCACCAGCAGCACCCCCTCCGCCGCCCCCGGCGACCGCCTCTGCCTCACCGGCACCGTCTCGGAATTCCCCAACGCCTCCTCGGCCGTCCCCTCCGATTTCGGCCTCACCCAGCTCTCCGGTTCGCCTGCCTTCTTCTCCTATCGAGCTCCGATGTCACCCCCAACGGCGGCCTCTATCAGCTCGAAAAGTTCGAAGGCATGCGCGTCCAGTTTACGTCGCTCGTCTCCGTCTCCCCCACCGAAACCGGCGGCGTCTTCTACGCCGTCCCCCAGGGCACCAACCGCCCCTTCCGCGAACCCGGCATCGAAGTCACCCTCAACCGTCCCGCCGCTACCCCCGCCGGCGCCCCGTCGTTTGACGACAACCCCGAAATGATCCGCGTCGACTCCGACGCTCAACCCGGCGCCCCCGTCCTCACCGTCACCGCCAACGTCACCATTAACAACATCACCGGCGTCCTCGACTTCTCCTCCGCCCGCTACACTCTCCTGCCCGATGCTTCCCCCGCGCCGAGCCTGGGCCCGCTCTCCACCCTCAATCCCGTCCCCGCGCCTGATCCTTCCGAGTTCACCATCGCCACCATCAACCTCGAGCGCTTTTACGACGACGTCTCCAACACCAGCGCCTCCGACAACGACGCCAACTTCGTCCCCCGCCGCGCCAAGGCCGCCCGCGTCATCCGCGACGTCATGCGCCTCCCCGACGTCGTCGGCGTCGTCGAAGTCGAAAATCTCAATGCCCTGCAGGGCCTCGCCAACGAACTCGCCGCCGGCTACACGCCCTACATCTTTGAAGGCAACGACCCCAGCAAGATCAACGTCGGCTTCCTCGTCAAGTCCCGCATCACGGTCAACTCCGTCGCCCAGGTCGGTAAGGACACCCAGTACAGCCCCCCCATCGGCTCGCCCCAGATCTTGAACGATCGTCCCCCCGTCGTCCTCTCCGCCGCCATCAATGGCAGCCCCTTCACGGTCATCGTCAACCATCTCCGCAGTCTGATCGATGTGTCCAGCACCACGACCTCCGGTGAGAACCCCCGCGCCAAGCGCCGCGCCCAGGCCGAATTCCTCGCCAATCTCATTCAGAACATCCAGACCACCAAGCCCCAGGAGCCCATCGCCGTCGTCGGCGACTTCGACGCCTTCCAGTTCAACGATGGGTACGTCGACGTTTTGGGCACCGTCCGCGGCGTCCCCACCCCGGCCACACAGGTCACCCTGGCGAGTAACGACCTCGTCAATCCGGACCTCAACGCGCTTGTGGACACCCTTCCCGAGGCTCAGCGCTATTCCTACACCTTTGAAGGCAACGCGCAGACGCTCGATCACATCTTGCTCAACTCCGCCTTCCAGCAGCGGTTCCGCCGCTTTGCCATCGGCCGCGTCAACGCGGATTTCCCGGCCGCCTGGCGCACGGATTTCAACCGGACCGAGCGGGTCTCCGACCACGACCCCGCCGTCGCCTACTTCAGCCTCCTGCCCCCAATCAACCGCCGCCGCTAGCGGCGCAACCTCCCATTCGCGACGGACTCGCTGTTGCCCCGGAGGGGAGCCGCGGGATGCGGTACGGCTTCGATGATTCGGGCCACCGCCGTAGCGGCGGCCCGGCTTCTGCCAATCTAGCTGCCAGCCGCCATCGCCATCGCACCCTGCGAGGAGATGGTTACCGGTGTGCCGTCGAACTTGCGAAACTCGAACACCGTGGCGGCGGTGCCGAATTCGGCATAGCTCCTCGCATACGCAGTGAGTAAGTCGATGGCAACCTGCTCGCCAAGACGCAACGAGTAAGTGCCGTCCGAACGCCAATGGACCCCGGCTACGTTTCGGCCCAGCGCTACGTTCGAGGCGACCTTATTCAGTTCCCCCTCAATGGTCAGATCGTTGACGCCTCCCGGGCCTTGATAAGGCACCAGATGCTCCTGGCCGTTCGTGTCCACCACCACGTCAACCGGATCCGGGAACTTCTCATCCCCTTTGAACAAGGCTTTGAGGATCGTCACACATGCTCCCGCGACAGTCGCGTGTCCAGCGCCGTAAGCCGGATGCATCGGCGAGCCTTCCGGGAAGGCCATCGGCAACAGGGCACTGCCGTACTTCGCCACAGTCCGCTGCACGGCCTCCGAATTGACCAACTCCGCCGGCAGACCAAAGTCCTTCACTGCAGCCCGTTGGCGGTCGATGCGCCCGGCGTAAACTTCCGGACGCATCCGCAGATGGACATACCACTTCTGGAACCAAACGGCCTTCAGCGCCAGCGGTGCCACTTCGCACATCATGGCAATGTGCTCTGGATCGCCGAGCGATGCAAAGCCAGCCTGGCGCCGGTTCCCGGGGTCGATGCTATAGGGATTCGCGTTGGATCGTTTGGCGCCAATTCCACCACCCACGGAGGAAGGTGTGCCTGCTCCCTGCAGCAGGATGAGGCATGCATTGAAATAGCCTTGAAACAGGACGTCGATATGGACCCACTGCGCCAGATCCCGCCCGTTGCGCGTGTATCGCAGCACCGGATCGAAGTCCATTGCAGAGAAGTCGCGCCGTTCGCCATTCTGCACCTTCACCCATTCGTCCCAGCTCGTCATGAAATCTCGTTCCGCCACCAGCGTCTTGTTGCGCTGCGCGAAACCTTGCACCCCGAACGGTACCGGATGGCACAAAAACTGAGACAGGTACGGGCCGTTCAGGTCGCCTACGCTCACCCCGCGGAACAGGGTCCTCGGGGTGATCGAATCATTCTCCACGGGAGCAAGGGTTTCGGCAGGAAGGCCTTTGGCGGCGCGGTCGGTGCGTGCCGCCGTACGCAAGCTAGTCAGCTCCGTGGCCGCCGCCACCGCCAGCGAGTTCGTAGAGTACTGGCTGAACGGCACGTCCCGCAACAGCGCCATCCAATAGTTTTCCGCAATCTCGAAGGTCAGTTCCGGGCTGCCGAAGGCCGGTGCCGGCGGGACGAGCGTCGATCCGTACTGCTGCGGATCACCGCCGGAGACGGCAAAGCCGCGCCCTGCAATCGGACTCACCCACTGACGCGTTTGTGCGCCAGCGCCGCGGTCCGTGTTGGCGATGTTCTCGATGGCTTGGAAGACTTGCGTCCGCGGCTGTCCGAGTGCCGCCACGAAGTTGTTCATCGCGCCGGTATCGACCAGTCCGGTGCTGCCATCGTGCTGCAGGCCTTTGGTGAACGAGCCTCGGCGATCGGGGAAGTTCGCGAAGTCACCGTTGTCGTCCTGGGCGGGTCGCGTGTTTGCCACCACCTGATC
>LNFE01000070.1 GCA_001464575.1 Acidobacteria bacterium Ga0077553
GCGGGGGTTCGTTACCGGGAGGCGGCGTTCGACGGGGTGGACCTGGCGGGAAAGGTGGGAGAACGGACGTTGTTCTGGCGGTATGGGAAGAACATCGCGGTGCGGCAGGGGAGATGGAAGCTGGTGCGGCAGGGGACGGCGGAGTTTGCGTTGTACGACCTTGAAAGCGACGTTGGCGAGACGCGGGACTTGGCTGGGACGGAGATGGCGCAGGCAGAGCGTTTGCGGAAGGTGTTGGAGAAAATGAACGGGGAGATGGTCCCGCCGCGCTGGGAGGCGGGGGGCGGAAAGCCAAAGAACGTGCGATAACGGGGGAATGCGGATTGTTGGGATGGTGTGGCTGCTGTTCTGCGCGTGGATGGGCCTGGCGCAGATGCCCTTGCCGCACTCAGCGTGGGGCCGGGACGAGGTGCACGAGATCCGGCTTCGGTTTTCGCAGCCAGACTGGTGGGAACGGCTGACGGCGAACTACCGGGGGACGCTGGAATCCGCACCTTATCTCGAGGCGGCCATGGAGTGGGGGCCGCACAAGTTCGCTTCGATTGGGGTGCGGTTCAAGGGCAACAGCACTTACAACGTGAACAGCAAGAAGAAGCCGCTCCGGCTGAAGCTGAACGAGTTTGTGAAGGGCCAGAAGATTGAGGGGGTGGGCGCTTTCAATCTGAATAACTTTTTCGGCGATGCGAGCTTTGTGCGCGAGGTGGAGTACTACGAGTTGGCGCGGGCAGCCGGGCTGCGCACGCCACGGTCCGGCTTCGCGGCGCTCTACATCAACGATCTTTATTGGGGGCTATACGGACTGGGTGAGGTGGTGAACGACGACTTTCTGCAGAGTTACTTTGGGCGGGGCGAGGACAAAGGGAACCTGTACAAGGGAGACATTGGGGCGACGTTCGCCTATCTGGGACCGGACAAGGCAGCCTACAAGCGGGTTTGGGAGAAGCAGACCAACGAGGCGGCGGACGACTGGAGCGACCTGATCGACTTCTGCAAGACGCTGAACGATACGCCGGTGAGTGCGCTCGAAGCGACGATGGCGGCGCGGATGGACATTGATAGCTTTCTGACGGCCATGGCGCTCGACAACGCCACGGGCAACCTGGACGGCTACGTGGGCATGGCGCAGAACTTCAACTTCTACCGTCGGCCGTCAGACGGGCGGTGGGTCTGGATGCCGTGGGACCCGAGTTTGGCGTTCGGGGCGTTTCCGGGAGGACCGACGGGATTGGCGGCGATCCAGATGGCGGTGGACCGGACGGCGCCGGCGGGCTCGGCGGCGAGTTCCCGGCCGTTGTTTGCGCGGCTGATGAGTGTTCCGGCGATGCGGAGGCGGTATCTGCAGATCTATCAACAGTTGACGGAGCGGGTGGTGGTGGCGGAGCCGGTGCTGCGGCGGATGGAGCAGTGGCGGGCGCTGATCCGGCCCTATGTCGCGCGGGAGACGGAGCGGTTGACGACATTGCAGCAGTTCGACGCCGCGATGACGACTCCGGCCGGACCAGCGCCCGGGTTGCGACCGTTTGTGACAGGGCGGTTGGAGTCCGTACGGAGCCAGTTGACGGCCTTATCCAAACCGGCGGCCGGGGGTCTGGGGGTGTATGCTTCCCAGCGCCAGATCTCCCTCGGCGCCGAGGGAATTGAGACGACACCGAGCTATTCGTTGTTTGCGACGACGGAGAGCGGGGGCAACTGGCTGACGGTATTGCCGGCGGGAGGGACTTTGCCGGCAACGGTGCCGTTGGTCATGAATGCGAGCGGGCTGGCGGCGGGGGTGTACCGCGGGACCGTCACGGTGCATCTGGCGGGGGCAGCGAATTCTCCGGTGCGGCTCCCGGTCACGATGTCCGTGGGAGGACCAGTGCTCAACGAGGTGGTAAACGCGGCGAGCTATTCGACGGGGGCCGTGGCGCCGGGAGAAATCGTGACGCTGTTTGGGACAGGTCTGGGCCCGGCCGTCTTGACCGGGGAAGGGGTGAATGTGTTTTTCGACGGGCGTGCGGCGCGAATGATCTATGCGCGGGCCGACCAGGTGGGCGTGGTGGCGCCGATGGAGTTGGCCGGGCAGGAAGTGACGGCTGTGGAGGTCGAGTATCAGGGGCAGAGATCGGAACGGTTGATCCGGCCGGTAGTGAAGGCCGCACCGGGGATCTTCACGGCGGGATCGGTGGGGAGCGGGCAGGGGGCGATTGTGAACGAGACAGGGACCGTGAACAGTGCGGCCACGCCGGCGGAGAAAGGATCGATCGTGGCGATCTATCTGACCGGGGCAGGGGTGACGGATGCGGCGGGCAGGATTGCAGCTCCGGTGTCGGTATGGATTGGGGGCTTAGAGACGGAGGTGCGCTACGCGGGTGCGGCGCCGGGGAGCATTGTGGGTTTGTACCAGATCAATGCCGTGGTGCCGGCCGCGGTGGCGAGTGGCGCCGCGACTTTGGTGGTGACCGTGGGCGAGGCGACAACCCAAGGGGGAGTTACGGTAAGCGTGCGGTAGGGTCACTCGAGGGGCCAGTGGCCGAGGACGGCGCGGATGGTCTCGATGAATCTGCGCTCGGCGCGAAGCCGCTCCTGGCACTCGGGGCAGTGCTGCAGATGGAATAAGATTTCGTTTCGGGATTCGGCCGGCAGACGACGCAGGGCCAACAGTTCCAGCAAATCCTCGGCGGGGTGCTCGGACATTCAGAGAGACGTGGAGAAATCGCGGGAAAGCTCTCCTAGGATTATCCTGAGGCGCGGGTGGTCAGACTGGACTGGTTGATCTCGGCGATGGAGCGTTTGCCACACTGCTTCATGATGAGGGTGAATTCGGTTCGGAGCAGATCGATCACCCGTTCGACGCCGGGCTGGCCGAAGGCGGCGAGGCCCCAAATGTACGGGCGGCCGACGCAGACGGCGTTGGCGCCGAGGGCGAGGGCCTTATACATGTCCGTGCCGCGGCGGAAGCCACCGTCGATGAGGATCGTCATTTTGCCGCCGACGGCGTCGACGATCTCCGGGAGGCATTCGATGGTGCCTCGGCCGGACTCTTCGGCGCGGCCGCCGTGGTTGGAGACGACAATGCCATCGACACCGCAATCGAGCGCGAGGCGGGCGTCTTCGTGGGTGACGATGCCTTTAATGAGCAGCTTCATCTTCGTGGACTTGCGGAGTTGGCGGACGAAGTCCCAAGTGAGCGTGGGGTTGGAGGTAGGAACGCCGGCCATGTTGATGCCGGAGAGCATGGCCTTGCGTTTGAAGAAGCCGCCGGGGGCGGGGTCGTGGCAGACGACGCATTTGCGGGAATCGAGGAGCTTGGAGCGGGAAAGGGTTTCCGTGTTGCGGCCAGCCTGCGAGTCGACGGTGAGGGCGACGACGGGACAGCCAGCGTCTTCGGCGCGGCGCCAAATGCGATCCGCGGCGGCGGGGCTGCCGGTGGCGTAGAGTTGGAACCAGACAGGGCGGCCAGCGGCGGCATTGATGGCCTCGACGCTGGTGTTGGTGTAGGTGGAGAGGATCTGCATTGTCTGCTTGGCCGCGGCGGCGCGAGCGACGGGCAGTTCCGCTTCGGCATGGAAGGCGCCGGAGTTACCGACGGGGGAGAGCAGGAGGGGGAACTCGTGGCGGGCGCCGAACAGGGTGACGGAGGTATCGACTTTTGAGATATCGATGAGGCGGCGGGGACGGAGTTGATAGCGGTCGAAGCCGGTGCGGTTGGCTTGGAGGGTGGCGTCGCCGACGACGCCGGTTTGGAGGTAACCGAAGTGAGCGGGGGGCAGAGCTTGGCGGGCGGCGGCTTCAAAATCGAAGACGTTGAT
>LNFE01000071.1 GCA_001464575.1 Acidobacteria bacterium Ga0077553
CGCAGCCTGGCGCTGGCGTGGACGAAGACGATTTCGCCGCGGATTGTGAACACGCTGCGCTATGGCAACAACGACACGTTTGCCGAGTTTGCGCACGCGACGGCGAACGACCAAAAGGCGGACGCATTTGGATTCCGCGGATTTCCGGAGGACATGCTGCAGGTGGGCGGCCTGCCGTTGATCAACCCGACGAACTACAACCAGCTGGGTACGCGGAATTTCCGTCCGCAGTTTCAGTCGCCGAAGCTGCACCAGATTGTCGAGACGATTTCGATGACGGCCGGCAAGCACTTTGTGCGCGGCGGATTTGAGATGCGGTTGAAGAACAACAGTTTTGTGGACGTGACGCGGCGGACGCCGGCGTACAACTTCCAGGGCCGGTTTACCAATGACGCGATGGGCGATCTGCTGTTGGGATTCCCGGAGAGCGTGCAGTTGAACACGGTGCCGGAGGTGAAGCAGTTGCAGGAGGCCTACAGCTTCTTCGTGCAAGATGACTGGAAGCTGACACCGCGGCTGACGCTGAACCTGGGTCTGCGATACGAGTACACGACGCCGTTTTACGGCAGCGGCAAGAACAAGAACATCAACTTCAATCCGGCAACGGGAGCGTTGGTGCTGGCGAGCGATGAGGACAAGTACCTGACGACGCCGGACAAGAACAACTTCGGGCCGCGCATCGGTTTTGCCTGGCAGGCGATGGAGGAGAAGCTGGTGATCCGTGGCGGCTACGGTATCTTCTACAACACGGAAGACATTTATGGGTCGGAGGCTAATCTGCCGCTTAACCCTCCGCAACTGATTCAGCCGACGCTGCTCCGGGTGGGCACGGGCCCGGCGCCGGTGCGGCTGAGCGATCCGCTGCCGGCGGGCGTGCTTTCGAACTTCGACAGCCGGACGATTGGGCTGCGGACGCGGGAACGCGACCAGCGCAGCGGCCGGATTCAGCAGTTCAACGTGGCGGTACAGTACCGGGTAAGCCGGTCGAGCACGTGGGAAGTGGCGTATGCGGGCAACCGGGGTGTGAACCTGTTTGGGTTGTACGAGCGGAACCAGACGGCGTTCGGGGTGGACGGCTCCGTGGCGGCGAACCGGCCGTTCCCGCAGTGGCAGGGCATCCAGACCGGCGCGAGCCGGGGGAAGAGCTGGTACAACGCGCTGCAGACGAAGTTTGAACACAACTTCTCGAACGGTTTGTATGCTCTCGCCAGCTTCACGTGGGCGAGCGCGATTGACCAGGTGGGGACGTGGGACGCGGGCGCGTCGCCGCAGTTCCTGGACCGGTTTGACCTGGAGAACGGCCGGATGACGCAGACGCCGCAGTTGCAGTACACGACGGCGGTGACCTACGAGATGCCGTTCGGCAAGGGCCGGAAGTTCGGCAGCAGCTGGAACGGGTTCGCCGATGCGGTGCTGGGCGGATGGCGGACGTCGATGATCATCAACTGGCGGACGGGTTTGCCGCTGAACGTGGGGCTGAACGGGAACGGGATTGATCCCGCCACGGGCCGGGCCTACCGCTTCCTGAACCGGAACGGCGGCGGACTGCGGCCGGACCGGGTGGGTGAGGCGAACACGGGGATTGATCCGAAGACGGACCGGTTCCGGTTCCTGGACCCGGCGGCATATCGCGTGCAGGCGGTGGACACGCCGGGCAACGCGGCGCGGAACACGGCGTACGGGCCGCGCTTCTTTAACACGGACTTCAACCTGTCGAAGGGCTTCCGCATTACCGAGCGGCAGAGCTTCGATATCCGGTGGGAGGCGTTCAACCTGTTCAACACGGTGAACTTCAACAACCCGCAGACGACGGTGGGCAACACGAACTTCGGTTGGATCACGTCAGCGCGGGAGCCGCGGATTATGCAGTTGGCGATCCGGTACCGGTTCTAAGGAGCGGTATAACGGTGGGATGCTCTCCCGCCGGGATTTAGGATGGTTGCTAGCTCTGCCGGCAGTAGCGAAGGAATCGGGGTTCGAAGTTGAGGAGTTGGGTTCGGCGGAGGCCGGGGCGGGCTACCGGCGGCAGAAGGTCCGCTACGGGGCGAAGCCGGGGAATCCGGTGTATGCGTGGGTGTTGACTCCGGAGAAGTGGGCGGGGCGGGCGGCACTGTGTCTGCACCAGACGACGAAGATCGGCAAGGATGAGCCGGCGGGGTTGGGCGGGAAGCCGAATCTGCACTACGCGCATGAGCTGGCGCAGCGGGGGTATCTGTGTCTGGCGCCGGATTATCCGTCGTTTGGGGACGACGTGACGGATTTTCCGAAGGATGTGTTTGGGGCCGGGGTAGCTTCGGGGACGATGAAGGGGATCATCAATCACCGGCGGGGGGGGGATTTGTTGTTGGGCCGGGGCGCGAAGACGGTAGTGGCGATTGGGCATTCGCTGGGGGGCCACAACACGCTGTTCGTGACCGCGTTCGACCGGCGGATTCGCGCGGCAGTGACCAGTTGCGGATTTACAGCGATGGCGAAGTATAAGGGCGGGAATCTGAAGGGCTGGGACCAGGACCGGTACATGCCGCGGGTGCGGGAGCGCTATCAGAACGATCCGGCGAAGCTGCCGTGGGACTTTCCGGACTTGCTCAGGATGATGGCCGGGCGGCGGGTGTTCATCAGCGCGCCGCTGCACGACGATAACTTTGACAACGGCGGGGTGCGGGATTGCGTGCGGACAGTAGGCGGGTTGTTTCGGCGGGGACGGCTGGAGACGGCGTATCCGGACTGCGGACACGATTTTCCGCCGGAGGTGAGGCAGCAGGCGTACGCATTCTTGGACCAGGTGTAAACGGTTTTTACAAGATTTTTACAACCTGGAGACGACCGGAGGGCGGCTTTCCCCGTACCATCAGGGCCAGTCCACTTTAGGGGTCTCCGATGCAAATCTTTCACGACGAACATCTTTCCATTGATTGGTCGGCGGTGCGGTTCGATAACGTGAAGCTGACGTTAACCCGCAAGGAGTTTGAACTTCTTGCCATGCTCTCGCAGAATGAGGGCGAGACGATTCCGCGGGCGGTGTTGCTCGAGACGATTTGGGGCTACCGGCTTGGTACGCGGACGCGGACGCTGGACGTGCATGTGCGGCGGCTGCGGCGGAAGCTGGGGCAGTACGGGGAAGAGTACATCCAGACGATTTTTGGGGTGGGATACCGGTTTGCGCGTTTACGGGCGCCGCGGCCGTTGGTGATGCCGGTTCCGGCGACGTACGCAATCGGCGCTTAAGCACGCGAAACCCTCTACAATAGAGGTTTTGCATGCAGGTAAAGATTCAACCCGCGTCCGCGATCAGCGGCGCCATCCGGCTTCCCGGCGATAAGTCCATCTCCCACCGCTACGCGATTTTGGCGTCGGTGGCGGAGGGCACCTCGACGCTCCGCAATTATTCGACCGGGGCCGATCCGCACTCGACGCTGAACTGCGTGGAGGGCTTGGGGATTGGCGTAGAGCGGGACGGGACGGAGATTAAGGTCCATGGCAAGGGGCTGCGAGGCTATCTGGCGCCTTCGCGGACTTTGGATGTGGGCAACTCTGGGTCGACGATCCGGATGCTGAGCGGGATTTTGGCGGCGCAGCCGTTTGCGAGCCGCTTGGAAGGCGACGCTTCAATTGCGCGGCGGCCGATGAAGCGGATTATCACGCCCCTCGAACTGATGGGCGCGAAGATTTCGGCGGTGGACGGGACGTATCCGCCGATTGAGATTCACGGCAACGGGGATCTGCAGCCGATTGACTACACGCTGCCGGTGGCGAGTGCGCAGGTGAAGAGCTGCGTGCTGTTTGCGGGGCTGTATGCGAACGGGACGACGGTGACGCGGGAGTCGCATAAGACGCGGGACCATTCCGAGATCGCGCTGAAGGAGTTCGGGGCGAATATTGAGGCGCGGGGCACGACGGTATCGATTACGGGCGGGGCGTCGCTGACGGGGCGGGAGCTGCTGGTGCCGGGCGATTTGTCCGGGGCAGCGTTCTTCCTGGTGGCGGCGATTCTGGCGAAGGAATCGAATCTGGTGATCTACGATGTGGGCGTGAACCCTTCGCGGACGGCGTTGATCGACTTTTTGGTGGGCGGCGGGGCGCAGATCAAGGTGCTGGACGTGCGGTCTTCGGGCGGGGAGCTGATTGGGGACTTGCAGGTGCGGGCGAGTAAGTTTCAGGGTGGGGTGATTGAGAAGGGGATTACGGCGGCGTTGATCGACGAGATTCCGGTGTTGGCGGTGCTGGGCGCGATGAGCGAAGAGGGGCTGGTGGTGCGGGACGCGGGCGAGTTGCGGGTGAAAGAGACGGACCGGATTGCGACGGTGGCCGAGAATATGCGGCGGATGGGGATTGAGATCGAGACATCGCACGATGGGCTGCGGGTGCCGGGGAAGCAGCAGTTCCGGGCGGCGGAGGTGGATTCGTTTGGCGACCACCGGATTGCGATGGCGTTTGCGGTGGCGTCGCTGTTTGCCGATGGGGAGAGCACGGTGAACGAGGCGGAGGCGGCGAGTGTGTCCTTTGCCGAGTTCTACGATACGCTGGAACGGATTCGGGGCTGATGTGGAGCGGGACACCGAGCTGACCGTAGCCGGGCTGGCGCACGATTTAAACAACGTGTTTGAGACGCTGGCGGAGTCCGCCGAGTTGTTGGGGCGGGACCCGAAGTGGGCGCGGCTGGCGGCGACGATTCGGCGGAGTGTGACGCGGGGCGGCCGGATTGTGGAGAGTTTGACGGAGACGGCGCGGGATTCGGGGGACGTGCAGGGGGTGTTGGATAACGCCATTCTGCATGCCGATGACTTTTTGCAGGTGACGCGGGCGGCGACGGTGACGTGGAATCGCGAGATTGAGCCGGGGCTGCGGCTGCCAGGGTCGCCGGCGGCTTGGGAGCGGTTTTTCGTGAACCTGTTTTTGAACGCGGCGCAGATTAAGCCGGAGGAGGCAGTGATTGAGATCCGGGCGCGGCGGGAGGCCGAGGCGTTGGTGATTACGGTGGCGGATAACGGGCCGGGGATATCGGCGGAGGTGTTGCCGCATATTTTTGAG
>LNFE01000072.1 GCA_001464575.1 Acidobacteria bacterium Ga0077553
TCTGCGCCAACATCGGGGTTTCGAAGACGAACGGCGTCATCGAGTTCGGCTTGCTCGAACACTTCCTGCGCGAAGACCTGAACAAGCGCGCCCTCCGCGCCATTGCCGTGCTCGACCCGCTGAAGGTGGTCATCACCAACTACCCCGACGATCTGGTTGAGGAGCTCGAGGCGGTGAACAACCCGGAAGACGAATCCGCCGGCATCCGGATGGTCGCGTTTTCGAAGGTGATCTATATCGAGCAAGACGACTTCCGCGAGGTCCCGCCGAAGAAATACTACCGTCTCTCGCCGGGCACCGAAGTCCGCCTCCGCTATGCCTACTTCATCAAGTGCACGGACGTGATCAAGAACGAGGCCGGCGAGGTGGTCGAGGTGCATTGCACCTATGACCCCGCCTCCCGAGGCGGCAACTCGCCCGACGGCCGCAAGGTGAAATCGACGATCCACTGGGTGTCCGCCGCGCACGCGGTCGATTGCGAGGCGCGCCTCTACGATCAGTTGATGCTGGAGACCACCGGCGAAGAGTCGGCCGATTCGGACTTTACGTCGCAGCTCAACCCAGAGTCGTTGGTCGTTCCGCCCCATGCCAAGGTCGAACCCAGCGTCGCGACGGCGGCCGCTGGAACGAAGTATCAGTTCGAACGGGTTGGCTATTTCTGCGTCGACAAGGATTCCACGCCCGAGCGGCCGGTCTTCAATCGGACCGTGAAACTCCGCGACTCCTGGGCCAAGATTGATAAGGCGCAGAACGCGTAGCTACAGAATCTTGCGGTAGAGATCGTCGAGAGATAGCGTGATCCCGAGTGCGGTCAGGCGGCACTGCGCCCCTGGCCCCTCGGCCACGGCGTAGCGCCAATCGCCGTCTGGCAGCTTGGTGAATCACTCGACGCGTCTCTCGACTTGCGAGACCAAAAGGTACTCCCGCAACGACTCGACTGCCTGATAGCGGGCAAACTTCCCGTCGCGGTCCCAGCTCTCAGTTGACGGCGACAGAACTTCCGCCACCAGCAATGGATTCTTCACAATGTCGGGAGCGCCCTCTTCGAACTCGTACTCATCCCAGAACACCATGATGTCCGGATAGACATACGAGTCCCGATTGCCGGTGCGCAGCCGCAAATCGCTGGCACTCGTTCGACGAGGGCCACTCTCCAGCGCCCGGTCGATCAACGAGCCCAGCCGTACAGTCAGCGTGGCGTGCGCGGGGGATGACCCCGGCATGGGATACACCACACCATCTATGTACTCACTCCGGAACTCCGCCTTCCGATCGGCTTCTAAATAGGCCTCGCGAGCACTTGCCATGGGCAACTTCTACCCCGCCCTCGGCTAGAGAATCTTCCGATAAAGCTCGTCAAGTGAGATCGTCACGCCAAGCTCCGCGAGCTTGCAATCCGCCCCCGGCCCCTCGGCCACGGCGTAGCGCCAGTCGCCGTCTGGCAACTTCGTAAACCACTCCACCCGCATCTCGTCCTGCGAAATCAAGACGTACTCCCGCAGCGACTCTACCGTCTGATACCGTGCAAACTTGCCGCCCCGGTCCCAGCTCTCCGTCGATGGCGACAAAACTTCAGCCACCAATACCGGATTCTTCACGATGTCCGTGGCGCCCTCGTCATACTCGGCTGCCCCGCAAATCACCATCACATCCGGGTAGACGTAGGCATTCCGCTTGCCGATTCGCAGCCGCAGATCGCTCACCGTGGTGCTGCAAGGGCCGTTCTCGAGCAAACTCTCCAACAAGCCGCCGGCTCGCGCAATCAATCGTGCATGACCGTGAGATCCGCCGGACATCGCATACACGACACCGTTCAGGTACTCACTCCGGAACTCCGCCTTCCGATCGGCCTCCAAATAAGCCTCACGAGATACAAACGGCACCGCTGCCCTTGCCATAGCCCAATTCTACACCGACTACTCTTTCACCAACTCCCGAAACCGCCGCATCACTTTTACGACATACTGCCGCGTCTCTTTATACGGCGGAATCCCCCCAAACCGGTCCACCGCCCCTGCCCCGGCGTTGTAAGCCGCCAGCGCCAACGCCAATCCGTTCCGCCGGCCCTCATACTTCGTCACCAGCATATCCAGCAGCCGCGCCCCGCCTTCCACATTCTGCGCCGGATCATGCGCGTTCACCTGCAGATGCTTCGCCGTCTGCGGCATCAGCTGCATCAACCCAATCGCCCCCACCCGGCTCTTCGCCTTCACCTGGTAACCCGATTCCACTTCCATCACCGCCTGAATCAGCTCGGGCCGCAAGTTATGCTTCCCCGCGTTCGGCGCAATCAACCGCGCCACCGGCTCGGGAATCTCTTTCCCGTTCGTCGCCTTAGGCAAGACCACCGGCGCCGCCGGGGCCACCTCCGCAGAATCGATCATCAGCGACGTGCCGCCTGAACGCAAAAATAGCGTGTCGCCCTCGCGAATCAGGCTGTCGTAAACGATCCGCTGCCCATTCTTCAGCACCAGGACGCTCTGCAACATCTCTTCCGCCGCGGCGCCCATCGCCAGCAGCAGGAATAAACCTGCAAATTTCACCATTCTCCCATCATCGGCATCCGACGCCGCAACGTACATCAGACGAAAACCTTACCTGCGACGCCTCCAGGTCCAACCGACTAGGACAAATCCGGCCAACGCCAGTCCCGCCCCCCAATACGCCGTCGCTGGGCGATACACCATCTCCACCCGATGCGCTCCTGCCTCCACCACCACCCCCCGCAGCGCTCCGAAAACCTCCAGGATCTCCGCCGGTTGACCATCCACGGTCGCCCGCCAACCCGGAAAGTACGTGTCTGACAGAACCACCAAACCCCGGCACGCCAACTTCGCCTCAATCTGCACCCGGTTCGCCAGGTAGGGCAGCTGCAACGCGACCGTCTCCTCCCCACCGCATTCCGCCAATGCCGGCCCCGCCCCCACCATCACCGCCTCCGTGCGCGGTGAAAACTCCTCCGCATCCATCCGCTGGCCGGCCTCACCCCGCGAGGCCACCGCACTCACCCGGTGCACCACCCACGCGCGCGGCAGCGCCGCCGGATTCGCAAAAATCTGCAATCCGCTCGTGCTATCCGCCACTTTCACCAATCCCGGTCGCGGCGCTTTCCCGGCCACATAGAAGTTCATCCCGAGCAAATCGTGCATCCGGGGCTTCCACGTCTCTAGCTCCAGCAGGTTCTCCGTGACACTGGCCGCAAAGCCCTGCTGCGTCGGAATCCCATGCCAATCCCCAAAGTTGTACGGAATCTCCTCCTCGGACACCCACACCCGCACCGGCACATTTTGCGCCCGCAGGTAGCTCGCAATGTCCCCGTGATGATACAGCCGGTCCAGATGCCCCGGCACGTTCTCCCGCGTCAACCGGTTCGCCATCCCAACCCC
>LNFE01000073.1 GCA_001464575.1 Acidobacteria bacterium Ga0077553
GATATTCACCACCTCTTTCCCGCCATAAACCCGCGCCCCCTCAAGCCCCGCCGCCACGTTCGCAATCCGCTTCCGCGCCTCCGCCTTCGCCGCATACTGCCGGTAGTGCACCGCCAACGACGCCCCCTTATCCTCCACCCAAACCCCGTCCATCCCCGCCAACCCTGCCTGCATCACCCGCCGCCACTCCCCCGTCTCCACCGCTCCATCCGCCCCATGGTTCCCCACCATCCCCGCCACGTCCACCCCGGCCAGCATCGCCGCCAAGTCCTCCCGCGACCTTCCCGAAATCACCACGCACGGATACACCGCCGCCACCCGCCGCAGCAGCTCCCGCGTCCGCTCCCGCATCGCCGCCAACTCCGGCCGCTCCACGATCGGCGCCAGCGTCCCGTCAAAATCGAACGCACACAGCGTCCGCTCCGCTGCCAGCCGCCCCCACACCGGCTGCGTCGCCGTCGAAAACAGGTAGCGCATCGCCTATCCCACCAGGCTCCGCGCACTCATCCGGCTCGCCACCCGCTCCTGGCTCCGCAGCCGAGCCGCATCTTCAAGCATCTTCCCCGCCCAACGGTACACGTTGAACTGCGTAATCACCGCCCGCATCGACCGCATCCGGTCCCGCTGCTCCTCCACCGGCATCCGCAACGCCATCATCATCGCCTCGCTCGCCGCCTCCAGGTCGTACGGGTTCACAATCAACGCCTCGGTCAATTCCCGAGCCGCTCCCGTAAACTCACTCAACACCAACACGCCCTTCAGGTCCCCCCGCGCGGCCACAAACTCCTTCGCCACCAGGTTCATCCCATCGTGCAAACTGCTCACGTAGCAAAGGTCCGCCGCCCGGAAATAGCGGAACACATCCGGCGGTTCATGGTGCGCCCGCAGCAGTCGAATCGGCGCATACCCCTCTCGCCCAAACCGCGCGTTGATCCGTTCCGTCAACTGCTCCACCGATTCGTTCAGCAACCGGTACCGCTCAATCTTCGTCCGGCTCGGCGCCGCCAACTGCACAAACGTGAACCGCCCCCGGTACTCCGGATAGCGCTCCAGCAACGCCTCCACCGCCTCCAGCCGCTCTTCAATGCCCTTCGTGTAGTCCAACCGGTCCACGCCCACGCCGAGCAACGCGTCCGGCCGCAGACCCAGGTCCGCGAACACCCGCGCCCGGCTCTCCGCCGCCGTCTCCCCCGTCTCGGCCCACCGCACCGGCCACTCAATCGAAATCGGATAGGGGCGAATCAGCGTCCGGTGCCCCTGCCGCACCACGGCATGGTGTTCCCGGTCAATCCGCGTTTCCAGATACCGGTCCACCGCCTCAAAGAAATTATTGCAGTGCAACTGCGTATGAAAGCCCAGAATGCTGCTCCCCAGCAGCCCCTCCAGCAACTCATCCCGCCACGGGCAGATCCCCAGCCGCTCCGCGTTCGGCCACGGAATGTGCCAGAAGACAATCACCGTCGCCGCCGGCAGACGTTTCCGAATCATCGCCGGCGCCAGCGCAAAGTGGTAGTCCTGCACCAGAATCACCGGGTCGTCCGAGTCCGCCTCGTCGCACACCGCATCGGCGAACTTCTGGTTCACCTCCCGGTACTGCCGCCAATCCTCGGCCCGGAACTGCGGCCGCGCATGCGCCACATGGCACAGCGGCCACAGGCCCTCGTTCGAGAACCCATAGTAGTAGCCCTGCTCCTGCTCCTCCGTCAGCCACACCCGCCGGATCTCGTAGCTCTCCTCCCCCGGCGGCACCCGCACCCCGTCAAACCGGTCCACGGTCTCCCGGTCCGCCGACCCCGCCCCGTGCGCCACCCAAGTTCCCGAACACGCCCGCATCACCGGCTCTAGCGCCGTCACCAACCCGCTCGCCGGATGCTGCACTTCAATCGACCCGTCCGCCTTCCGCACATGCAGATACGGCTCTCGGTTCGACAGAATCACAATCTTCTCCCCGTGCAGATGCCGGCTCAGCGTCCGCTTCAGCCGCTCGGCGTTCCATTGCAGCGACGACGACTCCTCCGTCTGCTCCTCCATCTCCAGCCGGACTTTCCGGATCTCCGCCCGCCGCCCCGATCGCACCCACTGCGCCACGAACATCGGCACCCCCAGCGCTAGCGCCGCCAGCAGCACGAACGTCACGACTAGAATCGTCTGCGCCTGGCTCTCCCGTCTCTCGATGTAGCTCAGGTCCTGCACAAGAACCGCGAACCCCAGTTCGGCCACCGGCACCGCGTTCACCGACGCCCGCCCCGTCGGCAACGTCGCCACGCTCGACCATCCCTCCTCCCCCCGCACCCGGCTCCCCACCGCCCAGCACCCGAACGCTTCCGGAAACCCCGGCGTGCTCGCCCGCACCGTGAAGTCCGCGTTGCACAGCGCCACCCCCATCACCCGCTCATCCCGGTTCAACTCGGCTATGTGCGTCCGCAGCGCCGCCGCGTCCCCCTCCCACGCCGCCGCCAACGACGGACGCGCCCCCGCTAGCGCCAATCGCGCCCGCGAGTTCACATCCCGCTCAAACCACTCCTGCGCCGTGGTCCGCACCACCGACGACGCCGCCCACGTCAGCAGCGCCAATCCCAGCACCAGGGCCAAGAGAAACTGCGCCAGCCGGCGCATCTGGGAAGAGTGAATCGAGAACTTAAACATGGGCAGCCACAAAAGGGCCGGTACCTCCAACTCCTACGGTACCGGCCCCCTGGCGGCCAAACTATCCCGAAAACACACCAGACATTACTAAAACTTAAACTTCAGCCCCAGCTGGATCAAACGCTGATCCAACGCGCCCGTCCAGTTCAGCGGCGCCGGCGTCGTGATGTTCCCCGCCACGTCCACCTGCGCAGTGCTGTTCAGCGCCGTCACGTTCGTCCGGTTGAACAGGTTTGTCGACTCGAGGAAGAACTCACCCGCAAACCGTTCCCGAATCGGAATTGCCCGCGTGTACCGCATGTTCACTTCAAACGTTGCCGGCGCCACAATCGTGTTCCGCCCCACAAACAGCGGCCGCTGGAACGCCGCCGCCGTCGAAGCATCCCCGTTCAGCACCCGGTTCGAACCCAGGTTGAAGTTCTCCCCCGTCTGCGCGTTCACGGCGAAGCTGAACTTGTTGTGGTTCACGAAGTAGTTCCACGCCGAGCTCCCGCTGTTCACCCGCGGATCCCACACGGCATTGCCGTTGAACACATGCCGCCGGTCCGTCAACGAGTTGCCCCGGTCCCGCCGCCGGTTACTCCAGTCGCTCAGCAGAAACGCGCCGCTGTCGATGTTGTTCTGCTCCGGCGCGTCGTCAATCGCATGCGACCACGTGTAGCTGCCAAACAGCTCAAACCCCTTCGAGTGCCGTTTGGTCACCGTCACGTTCATGCCGTTGTAGTTCGACTGCCCCACGCTCTCCGCGCTGATGATGTTCCCAAAGCCGGCAATCGGCCGCGTCCCCGCGAAGATCGGCCGGCCGTCGGCCAGCGAGTTCGGCCCCGGCGAAAGGTTGATGTTCCGGAAAATCGGCAGCCGGTTGCCCTTCGTAAAGAGGTAGGAAACCGTCACGCCCAGGTCCGGCGTAATCTCCCGGCTGATCGTCACGTTCGCATTCGCCGAATAGAGGTTTGCAAAGTCCGGCGACACCGTCGTGATGTCCTGCAGCGACGGCGTAAACCCGCTCGGAATCCCCGCGAACACGTTCGGAAACGCCGGCGCGAAGGCCGCCGTCGGCGTCACGCTCAAGTTGAAGAACTGCGGCGTCCCGTTGTTCAAAATCGCCCGCCGGTACGTGTCCGTCTGGAACGGGTCAAAGAAGATACCCGCGCTCGACCGCAACACCCACTTACCCAAGCCCACCGCCACCGCCAACCGCGGCGCGAAGTTATTCTTGTCCGTCCGGAAAGACCGCGAGTCCACAAACGGCGACGCCTCATTCGCCGACGGCGGCCGGTAGATGTCGTACCGCACCCCGTAGCTGATCGTCACGTTCGCCCGCGGCTTCCAGGCGTCCTGCGCATACAGGCTCGTGAACAGCGAGTTATAGCTGATCGAAGGCTCGCCCACCGTCTGCACGAAGTTCGTGTAACCCCGCAGGTTCGTCCCGTTCTTCGCCGCCAGGTACGCCGCAATCGACGGGAACGTATACGTCGCCGCCGTCGCCGAAACCTGCGTATCACGAATCGACCGGATCGCCCCGCCAAACTTCAGCGCGTGCTTATCGAGGTTGTAGGAGAAGTTCTCCGTCACCTCCGGCGTCATCTCCTCGTAGTTGAAGCCCACCGCCGTCGAGTTGCCGAACTGCGCAATCCCCGGAATCGTAATCGCCGGCCCTGTACCCGTCGCCTCAAACGCCTGCTGCTGCTGCGTCCGGTACGGAATCTGCACCCGGAGCTCGTTCACCGCCTTCGGCGACACCACGGAAATCAACTGCACCGCACCCGCATGGCTGCGGTCCACGAAGTTGTACGTCCGGTCCACCGTCGAGAGCCCGCCGGCGCCGTTGAAGGGTGAATCGTTGCGGTGCCCGTTGTACCGCATCGAAAGGCGGTTGGAATCGTTAATCTGCCAGTCCAGCTTCGTCATGAAGAACGTCACGTCCTGCCGGAAGGGAATCGCGTCCGCAAAGGTCGTGGGCAACCCCAAAAACGCCAAGTTCGCCGGCGTTACGGAAACCGTATTCGGCAGGTCGCGCTTCACCTTCTCGTAAGCCCCGAAGTAGAACACTTTGTCTTTTTTGATCGCCCCGCCCACGCTGCCGTTATAGGAGTTCACGTTCACCTCGGGCGTCGGCGAAGTCGCCGCCAACAGCGCCGGCCGCGCACTGTACGGCGTCCGCCGCCAGATAAACGCGCCTTCGCCGTGCAGGTCGTTCGCCCCGCTCCGCGTGATCGTGTTGAACACCGTGCCTACCGTGTTCCCGAACTCCGGCGCGAAGCCGTTCGAAACCTGCTGCACCTGTTCCACCCACGTGTTCGAAACCGGCATCAGCCGGATGCCCGCCCGGTCGCTCTGCACGTTGTTCGCCCCGTCCAACTGATAGTTGATCCGGCCGTTGAACCCGTTGGCATTCAACTTCCGCGGTACGCCGAACTCCGTATTGCCGCGCCCGGAAACGTTGGGCTGCTGCAGGATGAAGTTGAACGGATTCCGCGACACCAAGGGCAAATTCGTAATCGCGTTATAGCTCAGCGAAGAGCCCTGCTCGGTCCGGCTCGGGTCAATCACGGAGTTCGACGCCGTAATCACCACCTCCGTCGCAACCCCCTTCAACTGCAATGCGAAGTCGATCGTCGCCGTCGCACCGGCATTTAACACGACGTTGGTCTGCCGCGTCGGCGCAAACCCCGCTGCGTCCACCTGCACCTCATAGGTGCCGAGAGGCAAAACGTTGAAGCGATAGATTCCGCTCGACGAGCTCTCCACCGACGCGGTAAAGCCCGTCGCGGTATTCGTCACCTTCACCTTGGCGGTGGCCACCGCGGCTCCCGCCGGATCGGTGATCACCCCAAGAATTTGACCGTTAATAGCCGAGGCCTGTCCGAACACAGAGGGCACACCGGCAAGAAAGAAGAGAGCAGAAAGAGCAAGGCGCATGTAAGACTCCCGTAACAATAGTCTCCCACGCCCGCTACCCCTACCAGCCGGTGGGTTTACCCTGATTCTGCTCGTCCAGCCACTTCTTTAGCGGAGCAAAGTAATCCACTACCGCCGTCGCATCCATCTCCCGCTTGCCGCTAATCGCCTGCAACGCATCCGGCCACGGTTGGCTCGTTCCCATCTCGAGCATCGCGTTCAGCTTCGCCCCGGCCTCCTTCGAGTTGTAGATCGAACACCGGTGCAGCGGGCTCTTGCATCCCGCCGTCTGCGCCAGCGCCCGGTGAAACTGGAATTGCAAAATGTGCGCCAAAAAGTACCGCGTATACGGCACGTTCGCCGCCACGTGATACTTCCCGAACGGGTCGAAGAACTCCTCGCCTCGCGGACCGCCGTCAATCCCCTGATACTTCCGCCGCAGCTCCCACCACTTCTGGTTGTACTGCGCCGGCGTAATCTGGCCCGAAAACACCTGCCACCGCCACTGGTCAATCATCAACCCAAACGGCAGAAACGCGATCTTTGCCAGCGCCTGCTTCATCAACAGCCCGATGTCCCCCGACGGATCGGTCGCCTTATCGAGGAGCCCGATCTGCACCAGATACTCCGGCGTAATCGACAGCGCGATCGTATCCCCCACGGCCTCATGGAAGCCGTCATTGGCCGAATCCCGGAACAGATACGGCTTGCTCTTGTACGCCCGCTGATAGTAGTTATGGCCCAGCTCATGATGGATCACCCCGAACTCCTCCTCCGAGATCTGGATGCACATCTTGATCCGCAGGTCCTCGTCGTTGTCCACGTCCCAGGCGCTCGCGTGGCACACCACCTCGCGGTCGCCCGGCTTCACAAACAGGCTCCGCTGCCAGAACGTCTTCGGCAACGGCGCAAACCCGAGCGAGCTGAAGAACCGCTCGCCGTACCGCACCATCTCGAGCTCATCAATCTTCCGTTCTTTCAGAATCTTCGTTAGGTCATAGGCCTTGGCCGTATTCGTCGGCGCCAGGATGTCGTAGATGTTCTCCCAGCTCTGCCCCCACATATTGCCTAACAGGTGCGCCGGAATCGGCCCCCGCGCCGGAACCACCGCCGGTCCGTACTTCTCCCGCAGCTTATTCCGCACATACGCATGCAGCGACACATACAGCGGCTTCACCTGCTCCCACAGCCGGTCGACTTCCTTGGCGAACTCGTCCGGCGGCATGTCGTATTTCGACCGCCACATCGCCCCCGAGTCGGGAAAGCCCAGCTCCCGCGCGCCCTTGTTCGCCAACTGCACAAACCGCGTGTAGTCCTTCCGCATCGGCTGCCCCACCCGGTGCCAACCCTGCCAGACATCGGCCAGCTCCTTCGGGTCGCGGCTCGTCGCCATGATGTTCGAAATCTGCACCAGGTCCAGGCACTTGCCCTTGTCCGCCGCCGCGTCCCGGCAGTACTTGCCAGAGCCGTAGGTCGATTCCATCCGCGCCACCAGCTTGGTCAGCTCCGAGCTCTCGGCGTCGTTCGACGGCGTCACCATCGTCAGATTCAGCTTCAGCAGCTTCATCTTCCGGGCCGCCTCGGCCGGCAGCGCCACCTTGTCAAACCGGTTGGCCTCCCGCGACAGGGCAATCACCCTCTTAATGTACTGCTCATTGGCCAACGCCGCCTGCGTCTCCGAGTCCTCGTTGATGTAGGTGGACTGCAGCCATCCCGCCCGGTTGGCATAGTTTGACGCCGCCAGCAGCTCCTTCTCGGCGCGTTCAAGAAACGAGAGCGCCTCGGGAACCGTCTGCGCCGACAGAGGCAGGGCCAGTAAAAAGAGGAAGGATTTCATTGCCGTAACTCCTGTGCACGTTTCGCCATGGCCTCGGCCTTGGCCTTCTGACCGGTCGCCGCATAGGCCCGGCTCAATTGAAAATGCGTCGCCCCGTCTTCGTCGTAGGGCAGCGCTGCTTCGAGATGCGGAACCGCCTCGGCCATCTTCCCGCCCGCCGCCAACGCCCGCCCCAGAGAGGCACGCAACGGCGGGAACTTCGGGTTCAGCGCAAATGCGCGCCGCAACGAGGGCGTCGCCGCCTCGGCATCGCCCTTCGCCAAAAGGCAATCCCCCAGCAGGAACTGCAGCTCCGCGTTGCCCGGCTCGCCCTTCACCAGCTTTCGCAGCAGCGCCTCGGCCTCGTCATACTGTTGCCCGGCATATAACGACGCCGCCAACCCCTGCTCGAGGTCGGGCCGCCCCACGGCCATCTTCAATGCCGCCCGCCACTCCGCCGTCGCTTCCTTATGCTTGTTCTGATTCGTCAGAATCGACGCCCGCGTTTGCCGCCACTCCACCGTATCGCCCAGCTCCGCCAGCTTGGCGAACGCGCCCCGCGCTTTGGCGTCGAAATCCTGGATCGTGCAGTAGGCCGAAGGGCAGCCCGGCGGCTTCGGCGACAACGCACGGGCCTTGGCATACAGCGCTTCCGCCGCGGCCTTTCGGCCCTGCTTCTCTCTCGTCTGGGCCAGCAGGTACACCATCCCGGCCGACTCCGGTGCCGTCCGCCGCAACTGCTCGAAGGCGTCTCCCGCTAGCCCCTCGTACAAACGCCCGAGCCCGAACCAGATGGCCGGGTCCTTCGGGGTCTGGCTGGCCAGCGCCTCCAAATGCGGTTTTGCCGCTAAATTACGATTCGAAGCCAACAGCGCATCGGCCAGAATCCGTCGCGCCTCCACGTCCTGCGGCGCCATCTGCACCGCCCGTTCAAGCGGCCCGGCCGCCTTGGCCGGCTGCCCCAGCCGCATATACGAAGTACCCAATAGGATGAACGCCGGAAACGCCTGCGGCAACTGCTTCGTCACCGGCTCGAGCACCGCCACCGCCTCTACATCCCGCCCGGCCATATGCAGCGCGATCCCCAGGTTCAACTGCAGCCCCGGATTGCCCGGCACCTGCTTGGTCAGCGCCTGATACACCGGCACCGCCTCGGCAAACCGCCCCGCTCCCATCAACTGCTTGCCCTGCTGGCTCAGGCGCAACTGTTCCGGCGTCTGCGCCCACAGCGTAACCGTCAGAAGCACCAAAGCAATTCGCATCTCTCGTTCTATTCTCCCAAAAAGAAAACGGGCGCTGATCGGTAGATCGGCGCCCGTTGGTTATTGGTTTGTTTTTGGGTTAGAAGCCGAAGCGGAGGCCGAAACGGACCTGCCGTTCGCCGCTCGCCGAGGTGATCACACCGAAGTTGCCGCCGTTCACGTTCGCGCCCGGACCGCCGAAGCGGGGGGTGTTCGTGAAGTTGTACGCTTCCGCACGGAAGGCAAGATCCATCCGTTCGGTGAACTTAAAGGTACGCATCAGCGTCAGGTCCGCGCCCGCTACGCCGGGATTCCGGAAGCGGTTACGACCCGTGGTGCCGAAGCGAACGCCAACCGGAGCGGCAAAAGCGGCCGGGTCAAAGTACTGCTGGCCCGGTCCCTTCAAGCCGATGTAGTTCATCGGGCCAACCTGGTCGGCCGTCTGAATGTTACCCGGCGCGTTCAACGTGCCGCCGTCGGCGCTGATCGTAAACGGGGTGCCGGAGTAGGCGGAGTAAACGCCGTTCAGAGCCCAACCACCGAGGATCGCGGCGCCAACACCTTCCTGCACGAACTGGCGACCCTTGCCGAACGGCAGGTCGTACACCCAGCCCATCTGGAAGACGTGCGTACGGTCATAACCGGCCGGAGCGCGGTTGCGGTCAAACGCACCCAACCAGTTCCAGCCCACGCCAGCCCAGCCATCGTCGTCGGTCATGTTGATGGCCTTCGAGTAGGTATAGGCGCCCTTGAGCAGGAGACCCTTCGAGAAGCTCCGGTTGACGGAGGTCTGCAGCGAGTGGTAGTTCGAGCTCAGGTAGCCGTTCCAGTAACGGATGTCAATGCGGCGGTTGAACTGAGCGGCGTACGGCCGGCCAGCGGCGCCAGCGCCCGGAGCGGCGGCGTTGATGTCCAGGTCCGCCAACTGACGCGTGGTCTGTGTGCCAACGTAGCCCACGTCCAGAATGATATCGCCCCACAGCTTACGCTGCAGAGTCGCATTCCAGCTCTGGATGTAGCCGCGGTCGATGCTGTCGCCCGGGGTCCGCATGGCCACGGTCGGCGGCAGCGTGATCACGCCGCTGCTGGTGTCCGGCACCGGAACAGGCGGAATGCCCTGAGCCAAAGTCCGGAACGGATCGAAAGCGGTCGCGCCGACGAAGTTGCCAGCCACGGTCAGCGGATAGAAGCCGCGGAGCGGACGCGCGAACGGCAGCGGGTTGATCGTCATGCCATAACCCATGCGGAACACAGTGTTGTCGTTGATCCGGTAGGCGAGGCCGAGGCGGGGAGCCGCAAACATCGGCTGCACTTCAATGCCAGGGTTGGTCGGAATGTTGCCGCGGCCGCCGAGGCGGATCAGCATCGTCGAGGGATCCAGCTTCTCGAGACCACTATTCGCACGGCTCATCAGCGGGTAGCGCTCGATGCGGACGCCCAGGTTCAGGGTCAGATTCCGGGTCACCTGCCAGCGGTCCCGAACGTACCAGCCAAACTGCCATTCCCGAGCCGTCATCAGCTCAGCCTGCACGCTCTTGTTCATCGAGGTCGGCAAGCCCAGCATGAAGTCCGCGAAGGAGTTCAGGTTGTTGGCCGCCGCGCCACCGCGGAGAGCCGTCAAGCTGCCGCTGAACGCAAACGCGCCGCGCGGGTTGGCGTCTTCGGGCTGCCAGTGGTTCAACTGGTGACGAACCATGTCGAAGCCAAAGCGCACTTCGTGCTTGCCCTTCATCCAGGTCATGTTGTTCGTCCAGGTGTAGCTGCGATCGTTCCGCCACATCGGCATCCAGGTGGAGCCCATGCCGTAGGGGCTGAACGTGTTGAACGAAAACGCCGGCAAGCCGCTATAGCGGATGTCAGTGCCGTTGGTGCCGGGGATACCGAACACTTCGCTGCCCGAGTTCTTGCCGTAGTCGAAGCCGATCACGGACTGATCCTGCTCGGTGATGCCGAAGGTGGCGTCCATCAGGATAGTGGGGGTCAGGGTGTAGTTGGTGCCTACGGTGCCCAGATACTGCTTGGTGTCACCCAAGCCCGGGTCGCCGCCCACGCCGAGACCACCGAGTGCCGGACCGAAGGCGAACACGCCGCCAACATTGGCCCGGAGCAAGGAGAACTTGGCAAACACGCTATGCTTCTCGTTGCGGTTCCAGTTCATCTTGGCGTCATAGTTGCCGCGGTCGAACTTGCCAGTTGCATTCACGAAGTGGTTATTCGTCACGTTCGCGGTGGGAGCGTTCGGCTCAGGAATCAACGGCAGGATACGAGCCGTCTGCGGGCTGATCCGATTCGACGGAATCCGGTTGCCGGGGAACGGGGTACGGCCGAAACCGTCGGTCCCGCCGGTGGCCGGGTCGAAGATCTGGGTCGGGAAGCCGCTAAAGTCACCGGCCTTGAGAGCCGAGCTCGGCAGCGAGAACTGGCTGGTGGCGCCGGTACCCTGACGGGTTCCTTCGTAGTGGCCAAACCAGAACAACTTGTTCTTGATGATCGCGCCGCCGGCCTTCGCGCCGAAGATGTTCAGCGTGTAGCGCGGCTTCACGAACGTCGAGGGCCGGAAGTACGGCTGGCTCCGCAGTTGCTGGTTCTCATGGTAGTTCCACAAGGCGCCACGAAGCTGGTTCGTGCCGCTCGAAGAGATCACCGTAATCGCCGCGCCGCCCGCCATGCCCTGTTCGGCGTCGAACGAGCTGGTGGGGATGTTGACTTCTTCCACGGTCTCGCTGGGCGCCACGTAGGCAACGTGGTGGGGCAGCCAGATGTTTACGTTCACCGCGCCGTCGAGGCGGGTGCCGTTGCTGTTCCGGTTCGTGCCGTTCACGTTGGTCGTGAGAGCGCGGCCGGGGGTGTCGGTCGAGGAGTTCTGAAAACCGGCCGGGGTGGTACCCGGAACGAGGTTCAGGAGAGCCTGATAGTTCCGATACTGGTTCAGCGCCAGGCTCTGCACGGCCTTCTGCGAGATCACTGAGCTGGTGTCGGCCTTTTCGGTTTGCAACGTTGCGGCGCTGGCCTCAACGGTGATGGCGTCGGAAACGGCGCCCACGTCGAGCTTGGCATCTGCGCGAACGACTTCGTTCACACGAACCTGAACGTTCTGGATCGTGACGGTCTTGAAGCCCGCCGCAGTAACCTTAATGATATAAACGCCGCCGGGGATGCTGGCGGCGTTGTAGCGGCCCGTCGCATCGGCGGTGACGTCACGGGTGAGACCGGTCTGCGTGTTGGTTAGCGAGATTTTCGCGTTTGGAACGGTGGCGCCGGATTGATCTTCCACGGTGCCGGTCAACGATCCATAAAGAACCTGCGCGGAAGCTGGAACAGCCGAGACCGCAGTCAGGAGAAGGGCCAACAGCGCAAGCCGTTGACCAAAAAGCTTAAAGCCTATCAAAGTTTTTACCTCCCTGAAGGTAGTGGGGATGAAACCCCATATATCCTTATTGCATCTAAGGGAGATCGATGTCAATCATTTGACAGGGTTTCACTTCTTTCCGGGCTGTTCTGCTTTGTATGCTTCCGGCGGTAGCTTTCGCATCACTTTGATACCCCACGAAGCGAACATTGCCACGAGGAAAGCAAAGAAAACAACAAAGTACACGACGTAGCGGCCGGGGACGCGCTTCGGCTCTTCGGCGATGAATGTTTCGGCCATAACACTATAGACTCCTGACTAGTGGCGGAAGTGTCGAAATCCGGTGAAGACCATGGCCAATCCTAAGCGGTTTGCCGCGGCGATGACCTCGGCGTCCTTCACCGACCCGCCAGGTTGAATCGCGGCGGTGATCCCGTGTTCCGCCGCGGCTTCCAAGCCATCCGGAAACGGAAAGAAGGCATCGGACGCCACGACCGACCCGGCGAGCGGCAGAACGGCCTTCTTCGCCCCGATCTCTACCGAAAAGACGCGGCTCATTTGTCCGGCCCCGGCGCTGAGGAGTTGCCCGTCGTTGGCATAAACGATGGCGTTAGATTTTACATGCTTAACGACCTTCCAGCCGAAGGCGAGCGCCGCCCATTCCGCTTCCGTAGGCTGACGATCGGTGACGACGCGAGCCGTCGCGCGGTCGAGGCTGGCCAGATCCGGCGTTTGCACCAGATAGCCGCCGCTAATCGACTTCACGACGTACTGATCGGTAACCTCTTGCACCTTAACCAGGCGGAGGTTCTTCTTCGCGGTCAGTATGGCCAACGCGCCCTCGGTGAAGTCTGGCGCGGCGATAGCTTCAATGAAAGTCTTGCCGATCTCGCTTGCGGTCTCCGCGTCAACGGGGCGGTTGAACGCGAGAACACCGCCGAAGGCGCTAACCGGATCGGCCTCAAAGGCGCGGCGATAGCTATCGGCTAGGGTGTCCTGTTCGGCGCAGCCGCAGGGGTTGGTGTGCTTGACGATGACCGACGCGGGGCGCTCAAACTCACAGACCAGCTGCCAGGCGGCGTCGAGGTCGACTAGATTGTTATAGCTGAGCTCCTTGCCATGGAGCTGTTCGCCTCCCGCGACGCCGGACTTGCCGGCCGCGTAGAGCGCGGCGGTCTGGTGCGGGTTCTCGCCGTAACGCATATCGAGTACCTTCGGCACCCGAATGTCGAGCGTAGCCGGGAGCGGAGCGGGCGGCATGCCGACCAGCGCGAGACGATTGGACACGGCCCGGTCATAGGCCGCGGTATGGTGGAATGCCTTCACGGCTAAGCGCCAGTGCGTATCGGGGAGGATCTGCCCCTGATTGGCTTCGAGTTCGGCGAGGATGGCGGGATAGTCGGAGGGCTCAACAACGACGGCGACGTCCTGATAGTTCTTGGCCGCGGCGCGGATCATAGTGGGGCCGCCGATGTCGATGTTCTCGATCAGTTCTTCGGTGGTGGCGTCGGCCTTGGCGGCGATCTTCTCAAAGGCGTACAGGTTGACACAGACCAGGTCAATGGTCGGGATGGCGTGCTGCTCAATGGCCTCCATGTGCTCGGGCTTCGAACGCATGGCGAGGATGCCGCCGTGGATGGCAGGGTGAAGCGTCTTGACGCGGCCGTCGAGCATCTCGGGGAAGTGGGTTACCGCGGAAACGTCAAAGACGGGGATGCCTGCGTCCTGCAGAAGCTTGGCGGTACCGCCGGTGGAAATGAGGTCGATGTCGAGGGCGCGGAGTCCGCGGGCGAACTCGACGGCGCCGGTTTTGTCAGTCAGGCTCAACAAGGCCCGTTCAATCTTTGCCATGAGCCCCTATTGTCCCATAGGGCTGTTACGATAGAGTCAGGTTGGACCCCGTCGAGAAGGGGACTTATCGATCCTGAACTCAAGGTCGATTCCGACCGACGCGCCGAGGGGGGAGACTGTTTCACGGTCTCCCCCTCTCGCCTTTTATGACACGCCGCCTGTTTCTCGCCAGCCTGGCCCCGGCGCCCCGCCGCCGGCCCAACCTGATCGTCTTCATGACCGACGACCACGCGCCTTGGGCCACCGGCACCTATGGATGCAGCGAGATCCATACCCCGAACATCGACGCCTTGGCCAAGGCCGGGGTGAAGTTCACCCGCGCCTTCGCCTGCACGCCAGTCTGTTCGCCCAGCCGGTTGACCTATATGACGGGGAGGATTCCGTCAACGCACGGAGTGCAGGATTGGCTGCGGCCGGAGGACGCGACGGGCGCGACGGCGAAGCGTTGGCTCGATGGGCACCTGACGTTCCCCGAGCTACTCGCCAAGGCCGGATACCGCTGCGGGATGACCGGCAAGTGGCACATGGGGGAAGACGAGAAGGCGCAGCGCGGCTTTACCTACTGGGCCACGGTGCCAGGTGGCGGCGGGCCCTATAAGGACGTGGAGTTCGTCCAGAACGGGCAGCGGAAGCAGATGCCCGGGTTCAAGGAGGATGCCATCGGCGACTTCGCCCTGGACTTTCTCGAACAGCAGCGGGAGGACACCCCGTTCTACTTGCACATGCCGTTCTACGCACCCCATACCCCCTACGACTATCAACCGGAGCAGGATCGGGCGCCGTACCAGGACTCCAAGTTTTCGTGCTTTCCCGAGGAGCCGGAACATCCGAGCCGAAACTTCGGAACACGGAACCTGCATCACAACGAGGCGGCCAAGCGGGGCTTTTCGGCCCTGATCACGGGCCTGGACCGCAACATTGGCCGGGTGCTGAGTCTACTCGACAAGAAGGGCTGGCGGGAGAACACGGTGATCGTGTTCACGTCGGATCAGGGTTGGAACGCGGGGCACCACGGGGTTTGGGGCAAGGGCAATGGGACTTGGCCGTTCAATATGTATGAGGAGTCGATTCGGGTCCCGCTGATCTGGACGCATCCGGCGCGGCTGAAGGCGGGGCAGGTGAAGACCGAGATGGTCTCGAGTTACGACTTCTTCCCGACGGTGCTGGACTATCTGGGGGTCAGGGCGCCAGCGGACCGAAAGCGGCCTGGGCGGAGCTATGTGCCATTGCTGGACGGTAGGCAGGTGGCGTGGCGCGACCGGCTTTTCTTTGAGTACAGTTTCGTGCGGGGGGTCCGCACCGAGCGGTATAAGCTGGTCGTCCGGACGAAAGAGTGGCCCAGTGAGTTGTACGACCTGGAACGGGATCCTGGGGAGAAACAGAACCGGTTCGGCGACCCAGCGCTCGCCGCTGTCCAGAAGGCTTTGAGCCGGGATATCGAGGGTTTCTTTGCAAGCCAAGGGGCGCCGCCGATCGAGCAGTGGGGGACGACGACGAAGCAGAATTTGACCAGGTATAGCTCGACAGGGCCGGTAAAACAATAGCGGCGATGGGTAAACGATTCGGGCGACCGCAGCGTCTAGTAGGTAGACTGGAGAAGAGATGCACCGATTTGTAACGCTGAGTTTGATGGCGGTATTGGGTTCAGCCCTGTGGGCGCAGGAGCAGCCGAATCTGTTCCAATCGGCGCCGCCGGAAGTGGACCAGGCGTTGCGGCAGCGGGTGAGTGAGTTCTACAAGCTGCTCGAAGACGGCCGGTTTCGGCAAACCGATGCGTATTTAGCCGAGGACGCCAAGGACATCTATTACGAGCAGGAAAAGAAGCGGATCCGGGGCCACGAAATCGTGCGGGTGAACTGGTCTGACGACTTCAAAAAGGCCGTTGTCCGATGGGAGCTCCGCTCGCCTCCCGGTGGCGCCTGGAGGACGGCAAATGGGTGCTGTACTTTGACACGGTAGCCGGCAAGCCGACCCCCTTCGGACCGATGAAGGCCGGCCCGAACCAGACCAAGGGTTTGAGTCCGGAAGAGATGATCAAGAATCCCGAGGTGATCTTCAACCAGATCAAGGTGGAGAAGGATCAGGTGCTGCTGAAGTCGTACGCGAAATCCGAGGATTCGATTCGGGTCGTGAACGGTATGCCGGGCGGAATTTCGGTGCTGTTCGTGCCGGACCAAGTGATTCCTGGCTTTACGTACAAAGTGGAGCAGCAGGATATCGGGTCGGGCCAGGAGACCAAGGTCCGTTTCCAGTACGATCCCGGCAAGGATCTGGCGGCGAAGCCGACGATTACGGGAAGGATCCGGATTGAGCCGTTCAGCAAGTCCTATGGGGTGGTGATCCGGTTTGACGTGCCGGAGGAGATCAAGAAGCAGCTGCCGCAGAAGCCCTAGTTTCGGTTTGGCATCGAATCTGCAGTGTACCTTGCCGAGGTGATCATGCAGATCCAACGGCAAATCATGAATTTTGGGGCGGATACCCAGCAAATCGACCGGGCTACACCGACGCGCAACGGGGCTTTTGACAGAATTTTGGCGCGGGAGAGCGCGATCCGGCGGCAAGATCTTGCCGCAACCGGAACTGGGCGCCAAAGTCTTGGCGCGACGGCCCCGGCCGGCCGGGCCGACGTCACTGCGGGCAGCAGCCGGTTGAACGGACTGAACCCAGCGTTGATCTCGCCCTTCCCGGTTCCATCAACGCCGCCCACGGCCCCGCCGGCGTTTGCGACGCGGCCAGCGATTCCACCGGCAGCCCCGGCGCCATCACCTGCCCCCACAACAGCCGCCCCACCTGCGCCACAGGTGACAACAGAACGGCATCCGGCCATGGCGGCCTTGCGCAGCGCGATGACGGCGTTAGGGATGCCATTCGCTGGAATCGACATGGAGTACAGCGAACAGACGGTGGGTTATCCCGGTGGAAGCTATGTGAACCGCTTGATCACGGTCCGGGGGGCCGACGGCCGCACGGAAAACTTCGATGCGGAGATGACGCTGAAGAATCCGCAGATCGCGGCCGTCGACATGGCCAACTTTATGCGCGGAAACGTCTAAACGACCAGGCCCAATTGCCGGGCAATGGCTTGCAGCAAAGAACGGTCCTCTTCGGTAAAACCACGGTCCGGCTCCTGATGCGATTTCAGGCGGACGGCCACCACTCCCGGCATGGCGAAGAATAGCTCTTCTTCGTCCGTGAGTGCGCGCAGCGGCACGGGTACATCTGGTTGGTTGGCACCCGCAACGTTTGTGCCGACTGGTGGGATGTTCACGGTGAAGGCATCTTCTCGAAACATCGACAGGGATTCGACAACGGGTTGACCATCGGGACCAACCAAGGGCGAACCGTTGGCGGCATAAGCGATTGCGTTTTCGTAGACAACGACGCGGCGAGAGGAGTTTCTCGCTTCTTCATCAATCCAGTATTTGGGCGGGCGGCTGGTCGTAAACGGCGGCGCTTCGGAGCCGTTGGCTTCGAGAAAGGCTTCTCTGGTTTGGAAATAGGGAAAGCGGTAAAGTTTAGCGATTCCCCAACGGGTTGGTTGCAGTAACGACATGATCCATGTCCTCCTGCCGCCAGAGTACGGTCCGCCTGGGGTCGAGCTGGGTTCGAACCCGCCGTAAGTGGTGAGGATCGGGTGAGTTAAAAATCTCTATCGGTTGTCAATCGAGAGTGGCTGGCTGCATTGGTGACAGTAGGCGGCCATCGGCGGATGGCCCTGGAATCCGCATTCCGGACAAACGCGTTGATCGGCGCCAGAACCCTTGGCGCCCCGGCCCAGTTCGGAGGTAACGATGCCGGTGGGCACGGCGATAATCGCGAAGCCGGTGAGCATGATGACGCACGCCATCAACTTACCCGCCACGGTGATGGGCGAGATATCGCCGTAGCCCACGGTTGTGATGGTGACGATGGCCCAGTAGATGGACTGCGGAATGCTGCTGTAGGAGGGGTTGGCGCCGTGTTCGAGGACATACATCACAGTGCCTTCCACGCAGACGACGGAGAGGACGACGACGAAGAAGACCATGATTTTGCGGCGGCTGGCCCGGAGCGCATCGGCGAGGACCGCGGCCTCCTCGATATGACCGGCCATTTTCATAATGCGGAACATCCGCATGAGCCGGAGGACGCGAATCGCCATGAAGTAGTGGGCATCCGGGACGGCGAGTTCGATCCAGGAAGGCAGGATGGATAGCAGATCGATGACGCCGAAGAAGCTGGCGGCGTAGCGCCAACGCCGGCGAACTACCCAGAGGCGAAGGGCGTACTCGATGGTGAAGATGGCCGTGAAGGCCCATTCCATGAGAATCAGGGTTTCGCCGTAAACCAGCCGGACGGACTCGACACTTTCGATGACGACCGTGAGGACGCTGAGTCCGATGAGCCAAAGGAGGGCGACGTCAAAGAGGCGGCCAGCCCGGGTATCGGAGAGGAAGATGATGCGCCAAAGGTTCTGGCGCCGGGCGTTCGGTTCCGGCGGACGAAAGCTCATAGGGGGTGTGTACCACAATCACCGGAGCCGCGGCGCCGGCAGGAGATGATCCTTTTGCTGTTCGTAGGCGAGCCAGACCGCGCGGGTGACCCCCGTTCGCGACCCCGCTGGAACCGGATCTCCTAACGTCGAGCATACAATCTGGAAATGGACCAATGGCGGGAAGGACTCTACGACGAGTTGGTAACTCGACGGGTGCGGCAGATGGTCGACTCCCAACCCGGTAGCGGCGTACAATCCCTGCTTGAAGAGATCGAGGAAGGTGACCGGCCGGAGTATCTGGCGCGTCATTTGGTCAGGCAGATTAAGCTAGCCTTGCGATCCCTACCCCGGGAGGACCGGAAGCAGAAGCAACTAGAGCTCGTCAACGGTATTCTGCGACAGCTGGACGCCGACGGCGGGGAGGCAATTGCCGAGGATCCTTCGACTCCGGTGTCTCAGGTTCTACGGGCAATCTACCGCGGTGCAGAGCCCCCGGTTCCCCCGACGACGCCCCTCAGCGCCAGTAATCTACTCATGAATGCGGTTGATGAACCGCGCCTTGGATTCGAACTGGAACGGGAACTAGCCAGCTCCGACCGGGTGCTCATGATCGTCAGCTTCGTTCAGTGGCGGGGCTGGCAACGGTTACGGCCTGCCTTCGAGGAATTGGCTGCCCGCCGCGTGCCCGTGCAGATCCTAACGACAACCTACCTGGGAGCAACCGATCTCGAGGCCATTCGCCAAATGGCAAGGCTGCCCAACGTCGAACTGCGTATCTCCCTCGATGGCCGACGGCGACGACTCCACGCAAAGGCTTGGCTTTTCCAGAGAGACAACGGGTTTAGCAGCGTTTACGTAGGTTCGGCCAACCTGTCGGGGCCAGCCTTGGAAGACGGCATTGAATGGACGGTGAAGCTGAGTGAAGTGGAGGCGCCTCACATCGTCACCCGCTTTCTTGGCGCATTTGATTTGCTGTGGTTTGACGGCGAGTTTGTGCCATTCCGCCCCGACGACCCGGAGCTTTGCCAGCGGGTGAAGCAAGCCCTCGAGTTCGCGCAGCAGGGGCCCTCTTCTAGCCGCCACGCGATGCCCGTCTTTTTCGACCTCCGTCCGCACCCGTTCCAACAGGCGACGCTCGATCGCCTGGAGATGGAGCGCCTGGACCGGGGCTCGTTCCGGAATCTGGTGGTGGCGCCAACGGGAACGGGCAAGACCCTCATCGCCGCTTTCGATTATCAGCGCCAACCCTACTTCGGCGTGCGGCCTCGACTCCTCTTTCTGGCGCACCGGGAAGAGTTACTCCGACAGGCGCGCGACCGCTTTCGGCATGTTCTGCGGGACGAATCGTTCGGGGAGTTGCTCGGTGCCGGGGAGGAGCCCACTAGCCATCGCTATCTCTTTGCGACCATCCAAAGCTTTCGATCGCGCGGACTGCTTGCCTCCGAAGGACCGGAGTTTTGGGACTACGTCGTGCTCGACGAGGCCCATCACGCCGCGGCGGAGAGCTATCGCGAGACAATAGCCGCCCTGCAGCCCCGCATCTTTCTGGGGCTCACTGCGACACCCGAGCGGATGGACGGTGAGAGCATTCTTCCCTGGTTCGGCGGCCGCATGGCCGACGAAATGCGCCTATGGAATGCCATAGAGCAGCAGTATCTCGTCCCGTTTGAGTATTACGGCTTGCACGACGGAACCGACCTTCGGGCGCTCTCCTGGCGCCGCGGTGGCTACGCCATCGGCGAACTCGAGAGCCGCTACTTGGGCGACTCCCGACGGGCGCAGTTAGTGGCCAGCCAGTTCTGCGAGATTTACGGCAACGGTTGGGTGCAGGCGCGGGCGGTGGGATTCTGCGTCAGCATTCAGCACGCCGAGTACATGGCGCAGGAGTTCCGGCGGATCGGTATTCCGGCCGAAGCCGTCACCAGTAACACCGCACCGCCGCTCCGTGCCACCGCTCCCGTTCGCCTACGGAACCGCGAGGTGAACGTTCTCTTTACCGTGGACCTGTTCAACGAAGGCATCGACATCCCCGAGATCGACTGTGTTCTCTTCCTGCGTCCCACGGAAAGCTCGACGGTCTTCCTCCAGCAACTTGGTCGAGGCTTGCGCTCGGACACGGGCAAGACCTGTTGCCTTGTGCTGGACTTCATTGGCCAGCAACGCAGCGAGTTCCGCTTTGACCTCCGTTTCATGGCACTGTTCGGAGGTACCCGCCAGCAGGTGATCCGCGAGCTCGAAACCGGGATCACTCGCCTGCCGGGCAACTGCTACTTCCGGCTCGACAAAGAGAGCCGCAAGATCGTTCTCGGAAATCTACAGGCGCGTTTGCGTTCGAGCCGGGTACGGATGGTGGCGGAACTCCAGTCGCTGGCGGGCCGTTTAGGGCGGCGACCGACGCTGGCCGAATACCTCGACGAGACGCGATACGACCTCACTGACATCTACAAAAAACCGGCGCTGCACTGGACGCTGCTCCTGCAGGAGGCCGAGTTGCTAGAGACGCCGCCAACCACGGAGTCGGCGGCACTCACCAAGCAGTTCCACCGGTTGCTGCACATCGATTCCCAAGTGCGTCTCGCCCTCTATCGCTCCGTCCTGGCCGAACCGGTCCGGAACCCGTCGCAACTCTCCCCGGCAGAGCAACGGATGGTGCAGATGCTCACCTACCGCCTGTTGACCATGGACGAACTGCGGCAAGACGGTTGTGACTGGCAAACCGGCGCCGAGCGACTCCGCGGCCAGCCAACGGCGGCCGCAGAGCTCAGCGAGCTGTGCGACGTACTGCAGGATCGCGCCAGAACCCACGTGTATGAGCGGCCGCTGCTCGCCGATTGCCCCCTCTTTCTCCATCGTCAGTATGTGCGCGACGAGGTCCTCATCGGGCTGGGCATGGCGGAGCAGGTGGGCTCCCGCGCCAGTCAGACCGGCTGCTTCTGGATTGAGAACCTAAACACGGAGGTGTTCTTCGTGACGCTCGACAAATCCGACAAGTCGTTCTCGCCGACGACCCGTTACGAAGATTTCGCGGTGAGCCCCACTCGATTTCACTGGCAGTCACAGAGCAGAACGACCGCAGATTCGCCGGCGGGCGTCCGTTACGTGACCCAGCAGGAAAAGGGGACTCAATTCCTTTTGTTCGTCCGCCCCAAGAGGGACGAGCCGTTCCTGTTTCTCGGCCCTCTTCGGTATGTATCCCATCGAGGCAACCGCCCCATGAGTATCTATTGGGACCTGCAGTACCCCATGCCCGCCTGGTTCTTTGATCGCTGTGCGGCCCTGCGCGCCGCCTGAGGGCGCGGCGACGGCCCTAGCCTACCGCTTCGCCTTCACATCCGGATGCACCGTCGGGATAAACCCATCCCGGTTCGGCATCTTCACCTGCGGCAGCGACTTCTCATCGAGCTCCTGCCCCGCCGGCACGATCCCATTCAAATGCAGCACAAACGCCGTAATCGCGTACACCTCATCCGCCTTCAACGTCCCCGGGTTGTTGTACGGCATCGACCGCGCAATCGTATCCCACACCGTCGTCGCGTACGGCCAATAACTCCCCACCGTCTTCTTCGCGGCCTTCGTCGCCAACGTTCCCGTGCCCCCCACCAACGCCGGCCACTGCTTATCCCGCCCCTCGCCCGCCTCGTTGTGGCACTCGGCGCAATGGGTCTTATACAACCCCCGCCCCGTCTCCACATTCCCCTTCCCCGCCGGCAACCCCCGGCCATCCGCCATCACCGTCTTGTCCGCCGCCTTCACGCGGTCCGCCGCCGCCGGCTTCCCCACGCCCGGATATTTCGTCTGTCCAAACGCGCTCACCGCGCACAGCAATAGCACGATTCTAAACATTCGTAACACTCCCATCGGCCTTCACCGCCCACGGCTTCACCCCGTGATAGTGGTACTGGCTGTTCATCCCCCGCGCCTCCACAATTTCGTCCCGCGTCGGCTGCAAATAGCCTGTCTCATCCGTCGCCCGCGATTGAATCACCGCGTCCTTGCCGTCCCAAACCCAGGGCGCCCGGAACCGCACCAAACTCCGCGACAGCACCGGCTCTTCGAGCACCGCATCCACCCACGTCTTGCCGCCGTCCGTCGAAACCTCCACGCGCTTGATCTTGCCATTTCCCGTCCAGGCAATCCCGCTGATCTCAACAAATCCCGCCCCACCCGCGATCTTCTGCCCGCCCGACGGCCGTGTGATCACCGAATTCGTATCCATCACAAACGAAAACTGCCGCGCCTTGCCGTTCGGCAACAGATCCGTATAGTGCGCCGTCTCCTGGTTCGATTGCGCCGGCTCTTCGGTCACATGCAACCGGTCCAGCCACTTCACACTCGAATTGCCTTCAAACCCCGGCAACAGCAGCCGCAGCGGATACCCCTGCCCCGGCCGCAACGCTTCCCCGTTTTGCCCATAGACCACCAGCGCGTCTTCCATGCACTTCGCCATGGGGATACTGCGCGCCATCCGGCACGCGTCCGCCCCCTCGGCGATCACCCACTTGGCTTCCGGCTTCACGCCCGCTTGTTCCAGCAGCACCTTCAGCGGCACCCCGGTCCATTCCGAGCAGCTCAGCAGCCCATGGCTCTTCTCCACCGTCGCGCCCGCAACGCCGCGCAACTCGCCGCCGCCGTTTCCCGAGCACTCGATGAAGTGCGTCCGCGTCACCGTGGGCAGCCGCTTCAAATCGTCGAGCGTAAACTCCATCGGCTGGTCCACCAGCCCGTGCACCAGCAGCGTATGCTTCGCCGGATCAATCTTGGGAATCCCCGCATGGTGCCGTTCAAAGTGGAGCGCCGAAGGGGTGATGACCCCGTGCAACTCCTGCAGCGGCGTCGTGCTTGACCCTACGCCTACGCTCGCCGTCCGCTCCGTCGCGGTCCGCGCAATCGTCTCCGTCGCGGCCCGCTCGCCGTAGGGGGCCATGCTCTGTTCCACAACGCTCGGCGCCTTCGACGACTTCGTACAAGCCGTCAACACCGCTGCCAACCCCAAAAATGATCGCCGGTCTGCCATTTCCTCTCCTACTGATTCTTCAGCCAATTCTCGTACGAATGCTTCTTCGGACCCGTGTACTGGATGGTATCGAAAAACGCAGCGTTGCCGTTCATGCGCGGATCGCCTTCGTCCTTCAGCACCTTCTCCATCTTGTCCCGCAAATTCCGCTTCACCATCGTCATCGACGGCTCGGCGAACAGATTCTTCATGCACCCGGGGTCGGCTTCGATGTCGTACAGCTCCTCCGCCGCCCGCTTGCCAAACGACATCCGGTAGTACTGATCGAAGTTCGAAATCAGCAGCGTCTTGGTCGGGCTATCGTCCACATCCCGGTACCCCGTCTCCGGCATGCCGGCTGGCCATACATCCGGCGTGTAGTTCCGAATGTAGAGGTACTGCCGCGTCCGGATCGCCCGCACCGGGTAGCCCGCATCGTTCGGCCGCCCGATGTCGTGCCGCTCCTTGGCCACCATCACGAACTCGCGCGAGGCATCTACCACGCCCTCTTTGCCGCTTTTCAGCACATCGACAAAGCTCTTGCCGGTAAACGTCTCCCCCGCCTTCACCCCCGCCGCTTCGAGAATGGTGGGCGCGAAGTCCCGGGTGGTGATGAAGTCGTTGGTCGTCCGCCCGCCCTTCATCGCGTTGCCCCACCGTACGGCGAGCGGGATATGGAACCCGTCCTCATAGATCTGGCCCTTCACGCGCGGAAACGGCATGCCGTGGTCCGACGTTACGATCACGAGCGTGTTTTCGAGCTCCCCCATCGCCGCCAGCTTATCGAGCGCCCGCGTAATATGCGCATCCGCGTACTCCACCTCGACGGCGTAGTCGAGCATGTCGCTGCGCACGGTCTTCCCGTCCGGGTAGTAAGCCGGCACCGTCACGTCCTCGAGCTTCTTCCCGCTCCGCAGCCCCGAGCCGTCTTCGTACACCCGATGGGGCTCCTGAAACCCCATCCAAAAACAGAACGGCGTATCCTTCGGCCGCTGGCTCAAAAAGTCATCGAAGTTCGCCGCGTAGTCGTTCAACCCCATGCCCGAATACGGCGGCTTCGTCTTCTTCGTGTCGTAGCTCTTGCCCGCCGGATTGTGCTTCCAACCCGTTGAGGTGAAATCCCCCGGCCCCCAGCCCTTCCCCGTCAGGCCGACGAAGTATCCCGCCTTTTCCAGCTCCGCCGGATACACGGCGAATTCATTCGGAAACAGGCTGAAATGGCTCACGGCCTCTTTCGTCTGCCACGAGTTCCGCCCCGTCAAAATCGTCGCCCGGCAGGGGCTGCACTTCGGGTTCGACGTAAAGGCGTGCGTGAACAGCGCGCCCTCCTTCGCCACCCGGTCAAACCCTGGCGTCTTCACCCACTTGGCCCCGTACGCGCTCGCGTGTCCATAGCCCCAGTCGTCAAAAATAATGAACAGCACGTTCGGGCGTTTCGCCGGCTGTGCCCCCGCGGTCATGGCGGCCGCCGCCGCGCCTAGAAATCCCCGTCGAGTCATCATGAGAACTCAAGATATCGCAAAAGTTCTACCCTCACGGCGCCTCGCCGTTCGGCTGCGTACCCCGCCTCGTCCACCGTCACCGTCTCCCCCGTGTCCAGCCCCACCGTATACCGCGTCCCCCGCGCCCAACGCACCACGTCCTGCACTTCCCCAGGTAGTCCCGCCGCAGCGCCCAGCCGCGCCTCGTCCGGCCGGAACGCCCGCCCGTCCCTAAGCACCTGCCAGCCGAAAAACCGCGCCGCAGCCGCCGTCGTCGGACGCCCGTATAACTCCCCCGCCGTCCCTGCCTGCTCCACACGGCCTTCGAGCAGCAACACAATCCGGTCCGCCACCAGCGACGCCTCTTCCTGGTCGTGCGTCACGAACACCGTCGTCGTCCGCAGCTCCCGCTGCAGCCGCCGGACCAAGCTCCGCATCTCGGACCGCAAGGCCTCGTCCAACGCCGAAAACGGCTCGTCCAGCAACAGCACCCGCGGCCGCGTCACCAACGCTCTCGCCAATGCCACCCGCTGCTCCTGCCCCCCGGACAGCGTCCCCACCTTCCGTCCCGCCAACTCGCTCACCCCGACCATCTCCATCATCCCCGCCGCATCCCCCGCTCGCCCCCGCATCTTCAACCCGAACTCCACGTTCCCCCGAACGTCCAAATGCGGAAATAGCAGCGGCTTCTGAAACACCATCGCCACCTCTCGCCGCTCCGCCGCCACGCCGCTCATCTCCTCCCCGTCGAACCGGACCCGACCCTCCGCAGGCAACAGTCCCGCCACCACCTTCAATAGCGTCGTCTTCCCGCACCCCGATGGGCCCAACACCGCCGTCATCTCTCCCGCGCGGAATTCCGCGGAAACCCCGCGCAACACCTCGGCTATGTATCCGGCCCGAACCCCCTCCAGTTCAACGCGAGTCATTGCGCCAACAGCACCTTTTCCCGCCAAGCCTTCTCGAAACGCACCAGGTCATCCGCATCCGGCTCCGGCAGGAACTTCGCCCGCAGCAACTCCAGCGGCAGCGTTGCCACCCCCCGCTCCAAACCCGGATCCGGCCCCTTCTGCGGAAACGCGTTCCCCAGTTTCCGCGCCATGTCGAGCACCCGTTCCCGCGACGTCAAATCGCGAATCAGCGTCAACCCGGCCTCCCGGTCGTTGGCATTGAACGGCACCGCCAGATAGTTGAAGTTTCCAATCGTCCCGCTGTCAAAAACGAACGTCCGGACCGTTGCTGGAAACGTTCCCCGCGCAATCCGCTCACTCGCGAAGCTCGGCCCATAGCTCATCGCGAAATCGATCTCGTTGTTCGCAAACAGCCGGTCCAACTCCGCAATCGTCGCCGGGTACGTCTCCCCCTGCTTCCACAGGTACGGCTTCATCTCCCGCAACGCCGCCAGCCCCCCCTCGAACCCTTTCGCCAACAAAAAATGCCGTGTAAACACGCTGCCTGAAAACTCCGGCGGCGCCGGATAGGTAAACCGTCCCGGATGCGCCTTCACCCAAGCCATCAATCCATCCAGCGTTCGCGGCGGCTCCGCAAATCGCGCCGTATCCCACGCCATCACGAACTGCGCGTTCTGCCACGGCGTCTCCAGGCCCTCAATCGGGGTCCCGAAGTCTTTCTCGTACGCCTCGTCCGGATACAACCGCGGCATCTCTATCGGCCCCCACAAAACCCCCGCCCGCTTTGCGGCGCGGAAGTTCTCCCCGTTGATCCAGACCACGTCGACGCTTCCCCCGGCGGTCTTCCCCGCCGCCTTTTCCGTCACGAGCTTACTCACCACCTCGCCCGTATGCCCATAGGGCACAATCCGCAACTCCAGCCCGTACCGCTGCTTCACTTCCTCGCGCACCACCGTTTCGAAATACCGGTTGCGCGCCTCATCCCCCGCCCACATCGCGAAACTCACTTCGCGCGGCTTCGCACACCCCGCCAGCAGCACTACGATTCCCAGCCACGCTCGACCCATACAGAAAGCATAACCGGAGCCCCCAGAAACACCAGACTCACCGCCGCCGCCACCGCCTCGTCGCCGCTCTGCTGATAGCCCACCAGCGCCATCGGCAACGTCACCACCCGCCCCCCGCCAACCAACGCCGTCGATACATATTGGCTCCACGAAACTACAAAGGCGAACACCGCCCCCGTCGCCAACCCCGGCGCTAGCGCGGGGCCTTTCACATAGCGCCAGATCGCCCACCGACCCGCGCCCAACGTCCGCGCCTGCGCCACCAGATCTTCGTCAAATCGCGA
>LNFE01000074.1 GCA_001464575.1 Acidobacteria bacterium Ga0077553
GCAGCTTCTTCGTCGCGGTCGGCAACGTACCCAACCCGGCATTCAAAACACCCTCGGTCAGCGTCAGATAGAAATCCCCAACGTTGCCCGCCACCCGCGTATGCCGCCCATGAATCAACTTGTCTTTCGATCCCGCCACTACCGCGATCATGCCGCTCGCCTTATGCAGATTCGCCTCGGCGTGTTCATGCACAAACACCAGCATCGAGTTATCGAGCAGCGTCCCGGCCCCCTCGGGAATCGACTTCAACTTACTCACCAGGTAGGCAAACTCCTCCACGTGCCACCGGCAGATGTCCCGCAGAATCCGCTGGCCCTCCGCGCCGCCCGCGCCCGGCGCCTTGCCGTCCTTGTGCGTGTAGTCATGATGCCGCGCGGCCGTATGCCCCAGCCACGGGAACCGCGCCAGCCCCTGGCACTTCGTCAACATGTAGCTCGCCACCCGCGTCTGCCGCGTCGCCAGCGCATACGCCAGCAGATCGCTCTGAATCTTAGCAATCCGCGGCCAATCCTTCATATCGAAGTCTTCGCCCGGCGGCGTTACCTTGCGGAACTCCGGGGGCAGGGAAGCAATCGACCGCTCCAAGTCCCGCACCGACGACAAGTGCTCGTCCAACCGCTGCGAATCCTCTACCGGCAAACCCTTGCGCAACTCGCTCGCATTCTCCCGCACCGCGTCCAGAATGCTCCGCTTCCGTTTCACCCATCCCTCATCCCGCGCCCCGAACAGCCGGTCAAACAACCGGTGCGGAATCTCTTCGGGAGGCAGCGGCCGGTCCGGACCCGCCCAACTCATGTTCTTCTGCATCGCCCCGCCGAACGACTCCTGCGACACCCCAATCTGCAGCGAGCGGAAACGCGTATCCGATCCCAACTTCGCCGCCACTAACTGATCGAGCGATGGTCCGCTGGGCCCCCTGCCCGAGTACCGCGTGCACGTCATCAACGCGCTCATCGCCGTCGAATGCCCGTCAAACGCCGTGTTCACGATCGCCGAATTATCCAGGCCGCTGACGACATGGACATCGTTGCGCAGCCGCGCCAGCGGTTCCAGGCACGGCGTCATCGCATAGGCCGATCCGGTCTCGTCCGGAATCCAATACCGCTCCGGAATGCCGTTGCCGTTGAACCACAGGACGAACCGCCGCTCCACCGGAGCCCCCTCCGCCGCATACACCGTCCCATGCGAGTTGAACATGCTCACCAGCGGCGGCAAGCCCACCGTCACGGCCGCCTGTGCCGCCGACAAGCCTTTCAGTAGGGTCCGGCGCGATAGCCGTATCCGCTTCGTAATCACATTGCTCATGGGGTCACTCCGTTCTTAAAATACGACACTAGCAACTCTTGAAACCGGAATCCCGAACTCCGGAAGTCTTGTAGCACCTGCTGGATCAAGGGGGCATCGCTCCGCGTCTCGTGCCGTCCCGCTTGGTAGCGGAACACCTGCTTCACGATACATTCCTGGCACTGTTCCGTCCGCGCCAGAATCTCGCCCAGCTCCCGCGGATTTTTGAACTCGGAGTTCGGCACGCCCGTCAACTGGCCCGTCGTATCCAGATCCAGCAGAACCTGCTTCTTGGGGATCTTGGCCTCGTGCTCGTCGGGGTAAAACAGCAGCTTCGCCTTCGCGTGGTACATCCCCACGGCATCAAATTTCTCGAGCGCAAACCCGATCGGATCAATCAGCGAATGACACCCCACGCACGCCGGGTTCAACGTGTGCGACTTCAGCCGCTCGCGATTCGTCCGCGGCAGTTCCTCGTCCACCGGCGGCAAATTCGTATCCACCCCCGCCGGCGGCGGCGGCACCTGCTGACACAGAAACTGTTCCCGGACAAAAATCCCCCGCGACGTCGGCGCCGTATCCTCCGGCTTGCTCGTCAGCGTCAGGAACAAGGCGTGCCCCAGCACCCCGGCCCGGTCTTGCTCCTTCGGGAACATCACCCGCTGGAAATCTTCCTTCGGAGCGGGCACCCCGTACACCGTCGCCAACTCCGTGTTCACAAAGCCATAGTCAGCCCGGAACAAATCCATGAAGTTGCGGTCGTTCCAAACCAGATCCGCCACGAACCGCTTCTCCTCTTCCACCATCGAGTTCACCAACTCCCGGCTGAACATCGGGAACGTGCGCCGTTCGCGCGCGGCCGTCAGCGCCCGGTCAAACCGCAGCCACTGCGATGCAAACTCGTCGAGCCCCTGCCGCGCGCGCGGATCCTTCAACATCGCCCGCGCCGCCGTCGCCACCATCTCCGGCGTGTTCAGTTCGCCCCGCTCCGCCCGGTCAAGCAGCGCATCGTCCGGCATCGTGTTCCAGATTCCATACGCCAGCCGGCTCGCCGTTGCATACGCCTTCCACGCCGGCCGCGGCGCCTGATCCATCCAGAACAAAAACGCGGGCGCCTGCAACGCCGCCTCAATCACCGCCTCCGCGCCACGCAAGAATTCCCGTTCGCCTTTAAACAGAGCATCGAACCGGGCTAGCTCCTGCGCCTCCAGGGGCCGCCGAAACGCTCGTCGCCCGAACGTCCGGATAAATCGCTCCCGGCAGGCGGCCGGTTCCTTCTGAAAATCGCAAGGAATCAATTTCCGCGAATCGCCCCGGCGAAACACGTGCCCCGCCAACCGCTCAGCCGTCTGGCTATACGTCTCAATCAGCGTCGGCGACAACGATTGCGACTGGTACTGATTCTTAAATCCGTCAACGAAATCTTCCGGCGGAAACTGGCTCGAAACGTCCGTGGCTTCTTTCAACAAGTCCCGCACCGTATTCGCATACTGTTGATGCGTCAACCGCCGCAGCACCGCCCGGCCGCTCTTGCCATAACTCGACGCCTCTGAGCTCCGGTACAGCGCGGCCTGCCGCGCCCGATCCTCCGGCATCGTCGCCAAATACTGAATCCACTGCCGCAGCGTCGCTTCCTGAGCGCTCCCGGGAGCAATCCGCTCCGCGCCACCATGGGTCACCCGCATCGTCGGCTTCCGCAGCAACAGAGAATCGTTCGGACTCTTCCGATCCACCAAAGTCACTAACGATTCGCCAAACCGTTCTATCCGTTCCGCGCTCGCGCCTTCCGGCGGAAAATGCAACCGCGTCCCCGACGCCACCCCTTCGGGAACATGACACCGATGACAGCCCGCCGCCTCCAGCACCGGGTACAACTTTTCCCCAAATCGATACGGAGCCTGAGACCAACCCAGCGTTGGTACCGCCGCAACGAAGAACATCGCCGCGCTAGTCCGGATACGAATAGAAGCAATCGAAAGCAATGTGCCTGTAGATTATCAAAACTTCCCCGGAAAAGGCAAAACGATTCTGTCTACAAAATAAAAACAAGATAACGATTGCGTTTAATTTGTTTTATGTCGTAGCATTCTCAGTCATGCGAAGCTTCACGAAACAATTTGGATTCCTTCTCGCGTTTCTGATTTGCCTTCCCGCCTGGCCGCAGGCGAGCAACAGCACCGTCCGCGGCACCGTCCGCGACCAAGCCCAGGCTGTCGTGCCTGGTACCGACGTGACGCTCACCAACACCAGCACCGGCGTCTCTCGTTCGACAAAGTCCAACGAATCAGGCCTTTACGTCTTTCCGGCCGTCGTTCCAGGTATCTATAAACTCGAATCCGCCTACGCCGGAATGCAACCCTTCCAAGGCATGCTCACCGTGCAAGTGCAGCAGGACGCCACCGTCGATATCGTGATGCAGATCTCGCAAACCACCACCAGCGTCGAAATTCAGGACGTTACGCCCATGGTTCGCATGGATAGCCCCGCGCTGGGCCACGCCCTCGAACGCAAACGCATCGAGCAACTGCCCATCAACGGCCGCGGCTACCAGGGTCTCCTCCAAACCGTCCCCGGCGTCACCGCCACCGGCCGCATCCAGGCCTATGGACTCCGCCCCGGCACCCATACTCTCCTGTTCGATGGCGCCGCCATGAACGAAGTCTGGGAAGGTTGGGACGTCGGCCGCACCCCCGGCCTCGACGCCGTCGAAGAGTTCCAGGTCGAAGTCAGCAACTCCTCGGCCAAGTTCACCCGGCCCACCACCGTCATCCTGTCGAGCCGCAGCGGCTCCAACGACGTCCACGGAGCGCTTTTCTACACCAATCGCAACAGCGGCTACGCCGTCGCCCGCCAACGCCAGGACACCTTCACCAAGCCCCCCTACCTGAATCGCAACGAGTATGGCGCCTCGCTCGGCGGTCCCATCACCATTCCCAAAATCTACAACGGCCGGAATCGGACGTTCTTCTTCTTCGCCTGGGAGGAATTAAAGAGCATCTCCAATACCACCCAACGTTGGTCCGTCCCCACCGAAGCCATGCGCAATGGCGACTTCCGCGGCTTGGTCGACAACCAGGGACGTCAGTTCCAACTCTACGACCCGATGACCACCACCGCCAACGGTCAGCGCGAACGCCTCTCCTATCGCGGCGTTCCCAACATGATCGACCCGGCCAGAATCAGCCCCGTCGCCAAACACCTCTTCTCCATCACCCCCCTCCCCACCCATCCGCAGATCAATCCCCTCGTCGACAACAATTGGATCGGCCCCGTGCCGCGCCTCCGCAACGACACCACCGCCAGCGTGCGCATCGACCATCGCATCAGCTCGAAGGATCTCGTCTACGGGCGCCTCTCCCGCGGCAGCGTGGATGAAGCCTATCAGTTCCCGAATCAGATCATGCTCGATAACATCTCCTCGGTCACCAACCGCTGGTGGCCCAACACCACCGTGGCCGGCACCTGGGTGCGGACCCTCTCACCCACTGTTACCAATGAACTGATCATCACGGGCACCCGCGACTACCAGCGCCGCGGAACGGGAGACTACAAGACCAACTACACCAGCGCCCTCAATCTACCGAATCCCTTTCAGTCGGTAAACTGGCCCACCATCAGCGGCACCGGCCTCTCGGCCAATGGCTCAGGCGAATATCTGTTCGGAGGCGACGGCCTCTTCTGGCTCATCTCCAACTACGTCACCGCGCAAGACAACATGACCAAGATCGCCGGCAAGCACGAATTCCAGTTCGGCTTCCACTTCCGGTACGAGAAACTCGACAAATCCGTCGTGCCCCTCGCCGGTGGCTTTAACTACAACACGCAAGCAACAGCACTCATCGACCCCTCGTCGAGCGCCGCCAATCCCCTCCCGCTTCAGTTCACCGGACACGGCATGGCCAACATGTATCTCGGCGTGATGAACTACACCACACAGTTCCGCCGCCCCTGGTACTTCATGCGCCGCGACGAGTACGCCCCCTATTTCCAGGACAACTGGAAAATCACCCCGCGCCTCACCCTCAACCTTGGCTTGCGCTACGAATACCGGACGCCAATCCGCGATCGGAACAACACCCAACTCACCTTCAGCCCCGAAAAGCGCGCCTATGTCCTCGGCACCAGTCTCGAAGAGTTCACCAACCTGGGCGGCACTCTTCCCTCGATCGTTTCCCGTCTTCGGGAGTACGGCGGCGACGTGATCGGCTATGAACAGGCCGGCCTCCCCCGCAATCTCGTCTACAACAACTGGAAGAATTTTGGCCCGCGCCTCGGCTTCGCCTACCGCGGTCTCGATGGCCGCAAATCGTTCGTCGTCCGCGGCGGCTTCCGCACGTCGTACTACACCAACCCCATGTCGCTGTGGTTCAACACCACCCAAACCACCCCGACCCTCGTCGCCACCAACTTCCAAAACAACCTGACCGACGCGGCGATCTCCCCCGACGGCCTGCCGAACTACGGTCTCCGCACCGTACCGCGCAACATCGCCGGCATCAGCTCGCCAGACTCCACCATCAACCTCAACGATACCCGTTCACTCCCCCGCGGTTGGACGGCCCCCTATCTCGATCCCCGCCAGCCCGATGGCAAGGTCTACGACTGGAACTTCACCATCGAAAAAGAGATCATGGCCAACACCGTCGTTCGCGTAGCCTACGTCGGCAATAACGCCAGGAACCAACAACAACTGATTCGCGAAAACGACTCGACGCCAGCTTACATCTGGTTCGCCTCCCGTAAGGAACAGTTGCCCACCGGCGCCTTCGCCAACGTGGCCACCCGCCCTTACGATCAACAGGTCTGGGGCACCGTTAACCGCTCAGCGCCCACCGGCTGGTCCCGCAACAACAGCTTCCAAGCCGAGTTCGAGCGCCGCTACAGCAAGGGCCTCGCCTTCCAGTTCTTCTGGGTCGCCGGCAACACTCTGGTCGCCCAAGGCGATGTCTTGAGCGTCAATAACTACATGCCCGGTGCCGTTCCGGCCAACGCGCTCGAACGGAATCGCTTTCTGAACTATGCCCGCGACCCCGGGACCCCCAAGCACCAGCTCCGCTGGAACTGGGTCATGGATGTTCCCTTCGGACGCGGTAGAAAGTTCGGCACGAACTCGAACGGCTTCGTCAACAAGGTAATCGGCGGCTGGCAGATCGCCGGCACCGGGAGCTGGCGGACCAACTATTTCGCTCTCCCCACCGCCCACTACCCTACCGGGGAAAAGCTCGAAATCTACGGCGACAAGTACCCCGTCAACGACTGCCGTAGCGGCGCCTGCTTCCCCGGCTACCTCTGGTTCAACGGCTACATCCCGCGCAACCAGATCAACAGCGTCAACGCTGCCGGCCGTCCCAACGGCATCATGGGCGTTCCCGACAACTATAAGCCCGCCTCCGCCCCCCTCATTCCGTGGGGAGCCACCACGGCGCCCAACATGCCCGCCGGCACCGCCCTCTCGGGTTTCTGGGATACCAACAACGTTTGGATTCCTCTGAACAACGGGACCATCCAACGGACCATCTTTAACGACAACATGCACCCCTGGCAGAATCAGTTCTTCCGGGCGCCGAATCAGTGGGGCCTCGATGCCTCCGTGTTCAAGTTCACCAACATCACCGAAAAGGTCATGTTCCGGTTCAATTTGGACTTTTTCAACGTCCTCAATCATCCGAACGATCCCATCGCCGTCGATTCGCTCGGCATCCTCACCACCCGCAACTCCGGCAGCGCCGCCCGCGTGATGCAAATCACCGGCCGGCTCATCTGGTAGTCCACTAACCAAGTACACCCAATGGCCGTTGGAGCAACGCAAGTTGCCCAACGGCCATTACTCTTTACACTGCCGGCGGTACCCCCGCTAAAAACCACTTTTCCACCCGGCTCTGCGGCCGCGTCCAACCCCCGTAAACCACTTCCGCCACCGGCCCATCGTCCCGGTTCTGATACGCCCGCCCATGCCGGTTCGCCGCCAGATACACCTCGTGCAGCTGCATCACCCCATCAAAATTGACGTCCACCCCCAGCCCCGGCCGCTCCGGCACCCGGCAAATCCCGCCAAACTCCACCGGAATCCCCGCACTCACCACCGGGTCATAGTCCGCCTGCCAAGGAAAGTAGTGCGAGTCAAATGGCCAATCGTGCGTCTCCGCCGCCGCCCCCATCTGCACCGTATGCGCATGGGAAATCCCCAGATGCGTATTCGAGTGCTGCGCAAAGCTGATCCCATTCCCCGCGCACCACCGCGACAACCGCACCGCCTCATCGCTGCCGCCAATATAGTGGCAGTCCCCGCCCAGTGTTATCTGGATGGCCTGCTTTCTCACCGCATCTTCATGCTGTTCAAAATTCGCCGCGCACATATTCGTCGCCAGCAGCACCCCCGTCTCCCGGTGCACGATCGCCATGTTGTCCCGCCCCGCCACCGGGTCTTCGAAGTACGGCAACTGATCCCCAATCGCTTCCTTCAGCTCCCGAATAAACCCAATCGCGGTCTCATTGTCCCAAGCCGCATTCGGGTCGGGCACAATCTGCACCTCCGGCCCCAACGCCGCCGCCACCGCCAGCATCACCGCCAACTCCGCCTGCGGGTCCAGCACCCCCAACTTCCATTTCACCAGCTTCACCCCCGGCATCAACTCCGCCACCCCCGCCTTCGCCAGCCGCACCGCGCTCGCCGCGTCCAGAACCACGGACTCCCGCAATGCCTCAAACTCGCTGCGGTAAGCCTTCGGCTTCAAATACGAGTAATCCAACCCGCTCCCCGCCGTGTCCGCCAGGAAGAACAGGTACAAATTGAAACGAACCTCATCCCGCTTCCGCCCGTTCTCCCCGCCCAGCAGATCGCAAAGCGGCACCCCCATCCCCTGCGCAATCGCCGAATGCAGCGCCATCTGCACCCCGGCCCGCACATGGTTGGTCACCCCCCGGTCAAACGTCGCCGATCCCCGCTCATCCTGCAAAGCGAACTGCGCCGACAGTGTCCGGCTCCGCGCCGCCACCAGTTCGAGCGTCGTCTTCGTCTCCTCGACGGAGATCCCCGATCCCACCACCTCCGGCAACACCGCCCGCAGCACCCGGATCACCCCCGTATTGCACGGAACCTCCCCCCAACCCACCGATCCGTCACTGAGCAAGCAGCGAGTCACAATGCGCGGCGTTAGCGGCGCATGTAACCCGGACATATTCAACAAACGGAAATCCGGCGCCAAAATGGGCCAAAACTGAAAGCTCTCTACAGTACACGGCATCAACCGCTTAGAATATCAGCCCCACATTGCAGCGTCCCGTGCCTTGGCGGATAATCCGTAGAGCACGGCGTGTCACCGCCGCGGAATGTTCGCCTATGCCAGCCCATGGAACGCTCTGACATCACCGCTTTGCTCCGCGACTGGGCCACCGGTTCGCCAGCCGCCCCAGAAGCGCTCATGCCGCTGGTCTATCAGGATTTGAAACTCATCTCCCGCCGGCTCCTCCGCCGGGAGTCGCGCTCCGAGTTGACCACCACCGCCCTGGTCCACGACCTGTATCTGAAACTCGTCCGCGGAGACTCCGTCGATCTCAATGATCGCCGCCATTTCTTCTCCTATTGCGCCCGCTTAATGCGCCAAATCCTCACCGACCAAGCCCGCGCGAGCCTTACCGGCAAACGCCACGCCACCATCGAATCTCCCCTTGGCCTCGAGGAACTCCCCTGGCTCGGACCCAGCCCCGTCCGGTTTCTTGATCTCAATTCCGCTCTCGAACGCCTCGCCCTAGCCGAGCCGGAAAAGGCGCAAGTGGTCGAACTGCGCGTCTACCTCGGATGCACTTCGCAAGAGACCGCCGAAATCCTCGGCATCGCCAAAGTCACCGTCGATCGTCATATGGCCTTCGCCAAGGCTTGGCTCTTCCAGCAACTCCGGTCCTAGCTATTCACCGCAACCGATCCCGATTGGATTCCATCTCGATCCGTTGCCGCGACGCCGGTTCACCCGCCCGCGGCGGTGGCACCAGCGCAAGCGCCCGCTCCGCCGCCGCTAACGCTCCCGGCCGATCGCCCATCTGTTCTCGTGCCTGCGATAGTCCCAGCCAGGCATCCGGGTCCGCCCCCTCTGTCGCCGCCGCCGCTTGCTCGCAGTAGCGTGCCGCCAACGCCGGATTCCGCTGCTCGCGCACCTCGCACTCCACCAACCACCGGCAGGCCCCAAATACATGGGTGATCGCCGGCTTCGGGTCCGAAGCCAACTGAACAATCAGCCCGAGCCCCTCGGCCGTCCGCGCCTTCGCCTCCGCCAGCTTGCCCGCTTTGGCCAGCAGATTGCCAGCCCGCACGAGCATTTCCCCGCGCAAATACCGGTAAACCCGATTCTCCGGGTCGAGCTCCAACAGCGTCCGATGGGTCTCGGCCGCCGCCAGAAAGTCCTTCGCCGCCGCCTCATTCTCTCCCGCATACGAGTGGACCAACCCCCGGCCCCGGTACACCCCGCTCAGCAAATACCGGGCCGAAGCGTTTGCCGGATCAATCGTGGTCCACACCCGAATGAACTCCTCCGCTCTCCCAAAGTTGTCGATCGCCGCCGGGTACTCCCGAATCTGCCCTTGCGCAAAGCCCAGGTTTTGATACACGTTAGCTTGCAGCTTCCGCACGTCCAACCCCTGCCGTTCCGTCTCCGGCAGTTCGCTGATCCGGGCCTCCACTCCCCGCAGAAACCGGATCGAACGCATCGGGTCACTCGACCCCCATAGCAGCGCCGCTCCAAACCCCGTCATCGCCGCCTGCCGCACTACCGCTGGCCGCCCCGGGCTGGCTGCTAAAAGGATCTCCACCTGTTCCATCGACTCCGCATATAACCGGTCGATCTGGGCAATCCCCGCGGTTTCAATCGTCCCGCCTCCAGACCGTAAGCGATTCGATTGAAACTCCAAAGCCTCCGCCAAGTCCAGCCGCATCGCCTCGTCGCTCGGCTGCTCCGCCACCAGTCTTCTCAATTCCGCCACGGCCAAGTCAATCTGATCGAGACCTGCCTTTGCCGCCCCGCCGAATCCTTTCGTCCCCGCCTGATGCAGGCGCAAGAGCGCTCCCGCCCGCCGCGCTCGACGATTCCCTGGCTCCGTCTGCAACACCGGTTCCAGCGTCTGCAGCGCCTTGCCATAAGTATCGAGTGCGGCACGGCTATCTCCCAAGCTCGACCGGTACGGATTCCCCAACACGTCGCCCAGCTTCTGGTAGCCTTCCACCACCTGAAGCTGTAGCTCCCGGTCCCCCTGGGACTCTCTGGCCAACTCGTCCAGATACTGCAACGAACGTTCCACCACCTCCCGCTGCAGTGGCGTCGAACCTGGGATGCGTCGCAATCCGCCGTGAATGTCTCCCACCAGATAGTTCGCCATCTGCCGCACCTCAAGAAACCGGCGTTGTGCAATCTGGGCCTGCGCGCGAGAGTAGATCGCGGCCCCCGCAAGGCCCAGCGCCGTCACGGCGGCCAGTGTGGCCGTCGCCCAGTGCCGCCGCAGAAACTTCCCGGCCACATACCAAACCGTCGCTGCTCGCGCCTTGACCGGCCGGCCTTCCAGATACGCGCGAAGGTCGTCTGACAGCTCCGCCACGCTGCCATACCGTTTGCTCAACTCGGCCCGCGTCGCTCTCTCCAAAATCTTGGTCAAATCTCCCGCGGCGACACCCGCTAACTCCCGCACCGACACCGACCGCGCCGCTGCTCCCGCCTCCGTAATCTGGTCTTGGGGCGGCGACATCTCTCCCGCCGTGATTCGCCTCACCGCCTCCGCCGGAGAGTCCCCAAACGGCCGCGCACCCGTGATCTGCTCGTACAGCAACACGCCCAAGGAAAACACGTCCGCCTGCGTTGTCACCGGGCCGTGATGCAGCGCCTCCGGGCTCGCATACCGGGGAGTCACGAAGCGGAACATCGTCACCGAATCGTCCGCCCCCGCCTCCGGCAGCAGCCGGGCCGTCCCAAAATCAAGTAACTTCGGTTCGCCCGTCTCATCCACCAGGATGTTGCTCGGCTTCAAATCCCGGTGTACCACTAGGTTGCGGTGAGCGTATTCCACCGCCGAGCAGATCTTTAAAAACAGTCGCAAACGCTCGCGTATCCCTAACCGTCGCGCATCGGTGTACTGGTCGAGCGGCTCCCCTTTCACATACTCCATCACCAGGTACGGTACGCCGCCTTCACTCGTCACCCCGCCATCCAGCAACTTCGTGATGTTCGGATGATGTAAGTGCGCCAGAATCTGCCGTTCCGCCCGGAATCGTTCGAGAAAGTACGGCCCCGCCAAGTGGGGCGCAATCAGCTTCAACGCAGCTTCCTGCTCGAACTCCCCGTCGGCCCGGCGCACCAGCATCACCGAGCCCATTCCCCCTGTTCCCAGCAAGCGAACCGTCTCCCACGGGCCGTATCGATGCTGGGTGCCCACCTCAGCCAACTCGGCCCTCGGCGCCGCCAGCGCCCCGCTCGCGGCCGCTCGCTCAGCCGCCGCCGCCTCCAACAGCGACAGAACTTCGGCCTGCAGCAAAAGGTCCGGACCGCAATGCGTCCGGACCCACACCTCGCGCTCTTCGACAGGCAACTCAGACGCCGCGGTGAAGAGTTCGACAACCCGGGTCCATCGCTCTTCGCCGCCGTCCATCAAGCCTCCCCCGCTGCCTCGCGATTCACCCTACGGGACCATCCAACTGGAGATCGCCTGCCAACCGCTGGTGGCCAAATCCCCATTTGTTCTCGACGCCCCCCACACCGTCTTGTTGCCGCTGAAGGCGGGTTTCATCGTGTAGTTTACCGTCAAAGTCACTGTGTTCGCGCTCGACGAAACCGCCGAACCAATGCCGTTCACCGTGCACTGGCTGTTCGACGTGGACCCGGCTACGCCCGGAGTTACTGCCCCCTGTAACCCCGTGCCAGGGTCATCCACCAAGTACAGCAGGTTCGCCGCCCGTACATAGGCGATGTAGCAAGCGTTCCGCCCGTCCAGCGCGCTGTTAATCAACACATTCAGCACGCCAAGGTTGCTCACTCCGGACGCATCGCTGAAGGTGAACGTCGCGGCCTGGGTGGCCGTCGTCACCTGCGTTTGCACCGCCTCGCCCACGGAAGGCGACCCGGCGGGCAGCGGCGGCACCGATTTTAGACCCACCGAACGCCAGCCGGAGTTGCCCGTCGTCAGGTCCCGGGCCGCCGCATAGATCAACTTCCGGCCGCCAAAGGCCGAAGAGAACGTCATGTTCAGAGTCATCGAAAGGGAGGCGCCGCTGCCCGTGGCCGAGGAGCCCGCCGCATTGATGGTGCACTGCGTATTGCTCACCGTTCCGGTCGCCCCCAAAGTGATCGGGCCCAGTAAGTCGGCACCGTTGTCACTCACCAGGTAGAGAATGTTCTGAGGACGCACATAGGCCACATAACAGGCGTTCCGGCCGTCGAGCGCCGAAGCCACCAGGACGTTCAGAATGTTCAAATCTCCAAAGCCATCCGCATCGGAAAAGGTAAACGTCATCGTCTGCTGCGCTCCCGAACTGAAAGCCGGCGAAACGGTTCCCGCGGCCGGAGTGGCGTTGGCCACCTGATTCGTCAGCGGGAAGTTCGCGGAGGCCGCACTCACGCCGGTGATGGTCGCCGTCGCGTTGAACGCGCCAACAGTGCCATTCGCGGTCAGCGCCGGAGCCGTCGCAATACCAGAGTCATTCGTTACCACCGAGACCACCCCGCCATAAGTACCGCCGGCGCCAGAGCCCGGCGCGGCGAAGGTTACCGGGACCCCGCCCAGCGGCCCACCTGCCGCCGTGCGGACCAGCGCTTGCAACGGAATACCGAACGCCGTGTTGATCCGCGTGGCTTGTCCCGCTCCAGCCTGCGCCACGATGGTGGCCCCAACAGGCAGGTTGTAGTGGTTGAAGAGGACATTCTGCAGGCTAAGCGCGGACGCGACGATCGTGTACGCCCCTGCCACGCCACTGCTGATGTACTGCGGCGCGGTGGCGATGCCGAGGGCGTTAGTCGAAACCGTCGCTTTCAGACCGAACCCCGGAAAGCTTCCCAGAACGGCCGTGAAGGTCACGTTGATCCCGGCGCTCGGCTGGCCCGTCCCGTCTCTCACAATCACCTGTACAGGCTGCGCCAGCGCCGCGTTGACAAAGCCCGCCATCGGCAGGCTGACCGCCGACATCACCGTCGGCGCCGGCTGCACCGTATTCACTTTCACGAGAAACGCATCCAGAACACCGTTACCTCCGTTCTGAAACCCGTTCGGCGTGTACAGCGTCGTGCCCACGCTCTCCCCGGCCACATACGCCGACAGATCACTATCCACGGCAATCGCCCGCCCGGTGGAATTCAGGTCATTGGTCCCGCTCGCGGCGCCCACAAAGCTTGAAAACAGCAGCGCGCTACCCGCCGCATTGAACCGCGCCAGGTACGCGCCATTGCCTCCGGGGGCGTTTGCCGAAACTGCGTTCACCAGCGGGATGCCGCTCCCCGCCGCGCCGGTCACCAAGGCCGTGCCGCTGGCCGCATGAACCGCCACCGCTTGCACATCCGCATTCTGCCGGTTCCCCGAGCAGTACAGCGTCGAATAAGTGGTCGTGCCCGTCGGGCCGAGCTTGGTCAAAAACCCGCATTGATCGTAAGTGCCGGCTGAATTGATCACCCGCGCCGTCTGCGCCGCGCCCACTGTCGTTGGAAACGCAGTGTCCGAACCGTTGACCGGGTTCGCCTCCGTGACCCCACCAATATAGGCGTTCCCGCCGTTATCGAGGGCGATGCCCGTCGCATAGTCGGGCCCCGTCCCCCCGAACACCCGGATATACGCCGCCGGACCACTCCCTGGCGTAAACTTCATCGCGAATGCATCGTAGTAATTGGTGCCACTCGTCGTGCAATTCCGGCAGCCGCCGCCGAATTCCGGATCCCGCGTGTAGCCAGATAGATGAACGGCGCCCGCGGTATCCACCGCAATACCGTTCGTTACCAGGAATGGCAACGGTCCGGTGATGCTGCCGATCGGCCGCGCGATACCAATGTAAGTCGAGTAAGCCAAAGTTCCGTTGGCCGCAAACTTGCTTACAAAGCCCTTGTTGATGCCAGCTTCTTCAGTTAACTCGCCCACCAACGCCCCGGCCGTCACCGGAAATCCGAAATTCCCGTACAGGCCCTGGTCAAACGAACAAGCCGTGAAGTTGAGCGAATAGTGCTTCCGGGATGTCGTCTGCCCCGTCACAAACATTTCGTTGGCGGCATTCACCGCGATTCCGTACGCGGCATCGTAGGCAGTCCCGCCCAAATAGGTGGAGTAAAGAATCGCCCCCGCGGGGCTAAGTTTAGTCACAAAGGCGTCCACGCCCTGGCAGTCGATACGCGGACCCGGCTCCGGATCGGCTGAAATGCGCCGCTCGTTGTCGGATAGAACGGGCTGCCCGTGGCTCCTGCCAGGTAAACATTGCCCGCCGAATCCAGCGTGAGGGCGTTGACCACCGTGCCCCCATAAAACGAGCCATCCCCCGCCTCTATCGAAACGTTAGCGCCACCGAGATAGGTCGAAAAAAGTACCCGTGAACCGGTGGGGTCAAACTTCGTGACAAATGCCCACGAAGCGACCACCGGCGACGTCGATGCAGTGCCGCACTCTCGCGCACCCGATGCCTCGCAAACCGTTCCGTTCGTCACCGGAAAGCTCCCCGAAAGGGTTCCGCCCCCCATCCAAATATTGCCGCTCCCATCGACAGCCACCGCGCGGGCGCCCTCCCCCTGGTTGCCCCCCAGGTACGTCCCGAAGATCAGCACCGGGTCAATCACCAGCCGCCGTGTCTTGTCGTATGGACCAACCCGAAAACCAAAGCTGTCGCCCTCTTTGATCTCGTACGCCGACGCCACCACGTCCCGTGTCCCGTCGGCGGCGATCTGATAGCTGATGGGCTTGGCGAACCGCATGGTGCCCCCGCCCGCCGCGGTAAGCTCCAACTCACCCCCGGGCAGCACCTGCTGCCTCCATCCCTGTCCCACCTGCATGGCGATCTTCCTCGGGTCGGCGCCCGGCGCGAGCTCGAAATCGTATTCGAGCTGCTTCCCCTGTCCGTAGTAGACTAGGTCCACCCCAGGCAGCACCCCCTCGTAGCGGACAGTCCGAAAGGTGGCGAGGTTCGTCTTCCATTTGCGCGGATCACGGCCCGAAATGTAGTTAACCGTGCCCGGCAAGCGGTCCTGGCCGCTCGGCTTTACTTGCGGATTGGCCCCCTTTACCCGCAGCGAAAGCGTCTCTTTCTCGAAAATCAAGTAGGCGCCGGCCGGCGTCAGCTCGATGGCATGGTTCCGCCCACGCGCCGAGAATTGGCCCTCCTCTGTGGCGCTGAACGCCAAGGGAATCTGGCCAAGGTGCCTTACCTCGGCGGCGCTGGCCGCCCCGGCCAAAGCAATGAGAAGAGCGGTAAGGCCGCTCAAGCGAGAAGCTGACATCGGGATCTACCTTCCTTGAGCAGACCGATTCCGGCCCACTCAGTCACCGAAGGCGAGATCTTCGCGAAAAATGACTCATCTTCCGCAAATCTTCCGCAGCACCGCGAACTCGCTCGTCGCCCATGTAGGCCCGTCCGACATGAACACCAATTCGAGCGTCCTTTATCTTTGGTCCCCCCGCCTACTCATAACGCAGCGCTTCCATCGGGTTGATTCGTGTCGCCCGCATCGCCGGGATCCACACCGCCACCAGCGCCGTCACGCTCAGCACCACCGGCACCAGAACGAACACCACCGGGTCCGCCGCCTCCACCCCATAGAGAAACGCCTTGATGAATTGCACCAGCCCAAACGAAGCCCCCGCCCCCGCCACCACCCCCGCCATCGCCAACACCATCCCCTGCCGAACCACCATCCCCCGCACCGCGCTCGTCTCCGCCCCCAGCGCCAGCCGGATCCCAATCTCCTGCGTCCGCTGCTGCACCGAATAAGCCATCAGCCCATAAACCCCAATCGCCGCCAACAACAGCGCCGCCCCGGCAAACACCGACATCAGCAGCATGTTAAACCGCTCCCGCGAAGTCGACCGCGCCACCACGTCCGTCATCGATCGGATATCAGAAAGCGGCAATCCGCTCGCCTGCCGGAGCTGTTCCTGAATCACGGGACTCAACACCATCGGGTCCGTCTCCGTCCGCACCACCCAAGCCAACGGCGTAATCGACGTGTTTAATGCATTCAACGCATCCGGCACCTGCGCATTCGGAACATACATCTGGTTCCCCGGCACCTGTTTCAGCCCGTTGTTCCGCACGTCTCCCGCAATGCCAATAATCTGCCGGGGCTGCTCGAGCGCCAATTCCGCCATCACCCCCTTGCCAATCCAAATCTTATCGTTCAGCGGATCGCTATTCGGCCAGTACTGCTTGGCCATCGCCTGGCTGATGATCACCACCGGTTGCCCCGCCGCCGTATCGCGATCGTTAAACGCCCGGCCCCGCAAAATCGGGATCTTGAACACATCGAAGTAGCCCGGCGAAGCCGTATGCCAGCCGCCTCCGCCATGAAACGGCCCCTTCTCCGTCGGCCGGCCCATAATCAAAAACGGCAGCCCGTACCCACCCTCGAGCGGCACGCAGCACGTCGCACTCGCCGCCGCCACCCCCGGCAGCGCCCGAATCCGCTCCGTGCCGTCCCGCACCAGTCCCTCAATCGCCGCCGAAGTCCCATACCGCTTACCCGCCAGCGACATTCGCATCGTCAAAATGTTGTTCGTTTCATATCCCGGGTTCACCTGCGCCAAAGCCACCGACGTCCGGATCAGCAGCGCCGCCCCCGTCAGCAGCACCACCGCCAGCGCAATCTCGACGATCACCAGCGCCGACCGCGCCTTGTTCTGCCGCAGCCCGCTCCCCGCCCGCGACCCGCTCTCCTTCAGCGTATTCGCCAACTCCACCCGCGAAACCTGCAACGCCGGAAACAACCCAAACAGCACACTCGTCAGCAACGTGATCCCCGCAGTGAACACCAACACCCGCCAATCCAGCCCCACCATCGCGCCGCCCTCGCCCACCCGGGGCAGCCCCGCCGTATTCACAAGCAACAATCCCCGAATCGCCACAAAGCCCAGCGCCGTTCCCAACACCGCCCCGGCCGCCGACAGCAAAAAACTCTCCGTCAGCAACTGCCGGATCAGCCGTCCCCGCGCCGCTCCCAACGCCGCCCGAATCGCAATCTCCCGCCGCCGTCCAATCGCCCGGGCCAGCAGAAGGTTCGCCACATTGGCGCACGCAATCAGCAGCACCATTGATACGGCGGCCAGCAACACCAGCAACGAACTCCGGTAGTCCGCCACCAGCGCCTCCTGAATCGTCTCCACGGAAAACGCCTCGCCCGCCTGCAACGCGTCGGGAAACTTGCGCCGGTATGCCTCGGCCGAAAGCTTTAGTTTGGCTTGCGCCTGTTCGAGCGTCACCCCCTCCCGCAACCGGCCCGAGGCGCCGAAATAGTGCCCTTGGTCGCTCGAGTTCGGGTCCAGTTGAAACGGCACCCAAATGTCGTTCTGCTCCCCAAAATCCCGCATATCGAACGAACTCGAAACCACTCCGATGATCGTATGTGGCTCGCCGCCCAAGGCAATCGTCCGGTTCAGAATCTGCGGGTCCCGCGCGAACCGACGCGTCCATAGTGCCTCGCTGATCAGCGTCACGTGGGGACCCCTCGGCAGATCCTCGGCCTCCGCGAACGCGCGGCCCTGCAGAATCTTCGCGTCAAACAGCCGGAAGTAGTCGGCCGAAACCTGCCCGGCTTTCAACTGCTCTGGCGTATCGTTGCCGGTCCAGTTCAGCGTATTCTGTCGCGAAGCGCTCACCAATTCGACCACATCGGTCTGTGCCCGCCAGTGGGCAAGCTTGGCCGGTGAGGCGCCCTGGAAAGCGCCCTGCGGGCCTGTGCTTTGGAACACCACGAGGCGTTCGGGATGCGGCAGGCTCGGCGGCTTCAGCAGAACCGTATTGACGATCGAGAAGATCGCGGTATTCGAGCCAATTCCCAGCGCCAAGGCGGCCACCGCGGCGGCAGTAAACCCCCGCGCCTGCCAAAACAAACGCAAAGAGTGACGGAGGTCTTGCAGAAAGGATTCCATGGGCCTTCCGCTGTATACGGACGAACCCGGAATAAGTTCCGCCAGTTTTGGCTACCGCGGCAACTTACCGCCCGCCTTCTCGCAGCAGCTCACCTCGTTCGCCACAAAGCTCAGCCAGATCGCCTGCTCCGCGCTACTCGCGAGCAGTCGATCCTTCGCCTCGGCGACCAAATAGCTGCCCGCCGGAGCGAGTGCGGCGGGCCGGTCCTGCCAAGCCCGCCCGGTCATCCGGTAGCGGATCGACGCTGCCGTCTGTGCCAGCTTGCCCTGCTGCGTCGCAGTCTAAAAAAAACCTCCGGCGTCAACGCCAGCCCGCACCAGGCCGCCTGCGGCCCCAGCGCCGCAAGCCGCAACCCTCCGGTGCTCACCTTGGAAAGGGCCGCTGGGCCTTCGTCTACCACTAAACGGGGGACGCCCCCATGGGCGCCCCCCCTCCGCTCAAAGGCTAACCCCCAGCGCCATCACCGCCCAAGCCGTTGCCGCCGCCGAGATAAACTCGTGCCGCCCATGCGGGAACCCGCTCTCCACCGGCGGTTGAAAGCCCAGCGTCCTCGACGGTACAAACCACGTCCCGTCCTCCCCCTGGGTACGCAGCAGATATCCCGCCGCCCCCTTCACAACGCCGGAACTCGCCGGCATCCCGCTCACCCGCAAAGCATAAACCGCCTGACCGGTAGCGTATGCATCCGGCGCCATCCCCACCCGCTGCGCCCATCCCCCGTCCGGCCGCTGCAGCTTCCGCAGCCGCGCTCGCCGCAATGTCCCCTTTCGCCCCGCCACTCCACACCAGGCCGAGCAGCCGAAACGCCTCCCCCTGCGTATCCGTCGCCACCGCCGAGCGCAGATACTCGCGCGCCCGAACCACCTGCCGCTCGGTCTGTTTTCCCAACGCCGGAGGCATATACGCCCGTAAGCCGCGCACCGCCAATGCCGTATAAACCAGCGGCGTCCGCCCCGCCAAAGGAGGCCGCATATCGCCGCCGCCGCCGCATCCGTAATCTCATTCGGCGCCACCCCCTGCTCCGCCATCCCGAACAGGCCATAGCCCACGTTCCCCAAAAAGCCCATGATGGAGCAGTTGCCCATCAGGAAGTTCTCCCGGCTCGGCGACCACATCGAGAACGAAGCCTCGGTGGCCTGCGCCACACCCTTGGCGTCCACCCCCACCCCGGCCTTCTGAGCCAGTTGCCCCGCCACAGCCGGCAAGCTCTGATGGTGGCAGGAGATGCACCCTGTCTTCCGATGAAACTCGGCCCCGCTCGCATGCAGCTTCTGCAGCGCCACTTCCATCGCGTTCCTCGCCTCCCGCACCGGCCGAGCCACCGCGGGCGCCAAGGGAAGCGATGCCCTCGGCGCCCCGCCTTTCGCCACCAACAGCCGGGACACCGCAGACTCGCCCTGCAGCAGAGCCCAGTCCACCGCCGTCCGTCCCTGGGCGTCTTTCGCTTCCACCTTCGCACCCGCCCCCAAAAGAAGTTCGACAATCTCGACGCTCGGGTCCTCCGCCGACGCCGCCAGCATCAGCGGAGTCACGCCCTGCGTCCCCGCCCGGTTGGGCTCGGCGCCCGCCTGCAGCAACGTCCGCACCGCGCCGGGGTCGTTCACCGTCGCCGCCAGCGCAAGTGGCGGAAGCTGCCGAGTCAACTGGCGAATGTCGGCGTTCGGGTCCGCCCCCAGCGCCAGCGCGGCCCGCAGCGCCTCGTCCACCCCGGGCCGGGAGTACGGCCGCATACTGAACGACTTCAACACAAAAGCACCCGCCAGCGGAGTCGAGCCGGGGATCGCCACCAAATCCCGCACGTCCGGCTTCTTCTGCGGCTCGTTCAACACCCCCCGCAGCTCCGGATCATTGCTGAAGTAAGCCAATTGCGTCAACCCCAGCCGGATCGGCGAGTTCGGAATCAACCCCACGCGACCGCCCCGGTCCGCCCCCGCCGCCAGCAGCATCCGCACCGCCTCCGCGTTCCCCCGGATCGCCGCAGCCAGCACCGCCGTTGCTCCGCTCTTGGCGGTCATGTTGACGTCGGCGCCCGCGGCCAGCAGCGCCTTCAGCTTGGCCGTGTCCCCCGTCGCACACATCAAGGCAGTCGCACCCGCGGGCGTCGCGGCGTTCACCGCGGCCCCCGCGGCCAGCAGGGTTTCTACATCCCCCAAGGATCCGTAGGCAGCCGCATAGTGCAACGGCGCCATGCCATAGCGGTCCCGTGCATTAGCCGCCTGCCCGGACTTGAGCAGCTTCGAGAGTTCGGCCGTCCGGCCACTGCGCAGTACGTCGAAAATCGCCGGTGCCGGCTGGGCGGATGCCAGCATCGACACCATCAAAAAGGAAGAGAACAGGTTCAGGAAAGACATGGGCCGATCTTCGCCCTCCCCCCTCGAAATCAGAAGTACAGAACCGCTTCCGCACCGTACGTACGTCTATTTTTCAACCACATAGCTGCGTGCTACCATGGGCCATGTTCGATCTGGGAGCACCTCCCGGGGAGGTGGCAGAATACCTGGAAAAGGTGCTGGCCAGCGCGGTGTTCCGCTCCGCCGAGCGGTCCAGTCGCATTTTTCGCTTCGTCATCGAACAGGCGCTAGCCGGTAACGCCGACCGCCTCAAAGAATTCACAATCGGCGCGGAGGCCCTCGGCCGGGGCGAAAACTTCGACCCCCGCATCGATTCCATCGTCCGCGTCGAAGTCTCCCGCCTCCGCGGCCGCCTGGACCACTACTACGCCACGGAGGGAGCCAAGGACGCCCTTCAATTCGAACTGCCCAAAGGCAGCTATGTCCCGCTGATTCGCCGGCCCGCATCGGAGCCGGAGATTCCGTCAGCCGCTCCCCCAGAACCGCAAACGGCCCGCCCACGATGGCCGCTTGGGCGTGCCGGGCTTTGGCTGGCGGGAGCCGCCGCACTCTCCCTCGCCGCGGCGGCCTGGGCCCTCAGCTTCTGGCGCCCGCCCGCCTCCATCCAGCAACCTTCGCTGGCACTCGAAGTAGAACTCTGGCCCGACGGGAACTTCGCCAATGTCGTCGGAACGCAACTCGCCATCGCCCCGGATAGCTCGGCCGTAGTCTTCGCCGGTAACCCCCGGACCGGTGGCTCCGCGTTATACCTGCGTCGCCTCGACGGGACCACCGCCGTTCGTCTGCCCGGCACCGAAGGGGCTCGCGGACCCTTCTTTTCCCCCAATGGCGAATGGGTGGCCTTCTGGTCCAAAGGCAAGCTGCGGAAGGTTCCCTTGCAGGGTGGCTCCCCCATCACGCTCTGTGATGCGCCCGATCTCCTTGGCGGCAGTTGGGGGGATGACGGCAACATCGTGGCCACCCTCACCACGGAAGCGAAGCTGTGGCGCGTACCGGCCTCCGGCGGCAAACCAGTCCCGGTCCTCGATCAGACTCCGGAAGTGCTCCGCTTCCTCTGGCCCCAGGTCTTGCCCGGCTCCCAGGCCATTCTCTTCTCGAACTTTTCCTTGACCCCGGATTCCGGCACGGTCGAATGGTTATCCCTGCGTGACGGAAGTCGGCGCACCTTGATCCGCAACGGAGTCTTCGGCCGATACCTCCCTTCCGGTCACCTCCTCTACGTCAACCAGGGCAGCGTTTACGCGCAGCGATTCAATCCCGCCACCGCGGAACTCAGCGGATCGCCGGTCGTGGTTCTGAATGAGGTGGAGTCGTCTCCCACATTTGGTTTTGCGCAGTTCGATGTCTCCGCCGGCGGAACGCTCGTTTATCGCAAGAGCCAGGGCAGCGGCCAGTTTGTGCTCCAGCTACTCACCGGAGGCGGCTCCCCGCGCTCTCTCACCCCGTCCGGCGACTGGCTTTGGCCCCGTTGGTCCCCGGACGGCAAGCAGATCGCCGTCACGCGCATGGAGAGCGGGGCCTCCCGCATCTTTGTCGCCGACGTCGCGACGGGCCGCCTGGCGCCGCTGTCCTCCGACAACGTTCATGGTACGTCCCCCCTCTGGCCACCGAATGGCCAGGGCCTCTTCCTGCAAGGACGTGGCACCCTGGACTGGATCCCTTTCACCGCGCAGGCATCCCGCAAAACACTGCTCAAAGGCGGAGTCTTTATTCCCTGGTCCATGGCGCGGGACGGGAGTCGGCTGGCCTATTGCCGGTTAGACCCCAGCACCCATTTCGACCTATGGACGGTACCCCTCACCTGGACCGGTTCCGAACCGCAAGCCGGCACGCCGGAGCCGCTGCTCCGCACCAGCGCCGTCGAAACGTACCCGGCGCTCTCGCCGGACGGTCGTTGGGTGGCGTATGTCTCCATGCAGTCGGGATCGTATGAAGTGTACGTGCGCCCGTATGGGCGGGATGGTGCGGAGGTCCAGGTTTCGAAGGGTAGCGGACGGCTTGCCCTGTGGAGTCAGCAGCCCCCCGAAATCATCTACCAGACGGACGATCACCGGCTGATGGCAGCAGGCTGGAGTGTCCGCGACGGAGCCTTCACCACGGGCGAGCCAAAGCCCTGGGGTCCGGCCGTACAACTGGGCGATACGGGCGTCCTGCCCAATTTCGATGTGTCGCCGAACGGCGACCTCGTCGCGCTCATGCCCCCGCCCGGGCGGGCGGCGGTGCGGAATCAGGTCGTCTTCCGAACGAACTTTTTCGCCGAGATCGAACGGCGGCTGTCCACTTCCGGAAAGTGACCGCCGGGAGGATGGAACGCGATATCGGCCGGAAGAAGAAGGGGAGACAGGGGCCAGCCCAATCCAGGCGAGCACACCATCGAGCATGAGATTCCGAGCGACGTCGAGCAACTCCGTTGTCTCAACGGTCACGTTCCCGATGGGATTAATGCGCTGCCGCTAGCTCGAGACCCCTCCGGTGGACGCCGCGGTAACGTCGAAGCGGACCTGTACCTACTCCTCAAACGGGAGGGAGCCCATTACCTTGCAATTTGCGAAGTAAATGCGAAAAACTCCTCGGATACCTGCTGGTACGCCGCGATTCAACAGCTGTTCCGCCTTCGTGCGCCCTACCTTGACCTGCCCACCCAACTCCCGCTCATCAGTCTGGTCGTGGCGCCTGCGCGATACGACAGCTCGCCAAGCAAGAAGCAAAACGCCCTGGGGCCTACCACCCGGCTCCTCACCGCCTCCGCCGCCAAAACAGGCATGGAAGCATGCCCGACCGTTTGGGATGGCGATTCAAAAGTTATCGAGCGGCTCCAGCCAATGGCCGAACCAGCGTAGCGGGTTTCCCGGGCGGAGCGATCGAACTATTCGAGGACCGAGGCTTGGGGTCAACGTTTCGATGGAACGTACGGCGAAGGGATTGGCAAACGGAATGCCAGTGATGATTGCTGCGTCAAGTTTGCACCCTGCAAGTGGTTGTGCACTCGGGTTTGGAACTCCCCTTGGACTT
>LNFE01000075.1 GCA_001464575.1 Acidobacteria bacterium Ga0077553
AGGGCAAGCTGATTGAGGCGCTGTTGACGACGGCGTTTACGGCGCATCCTTACCGGAACTTTATTGGCTGGGCGAGCGACATTGAAAACCTGCGGGCGAAGGGCGCGGCGGAATTTCACAAGACGTACTATGTGCCGGCGAATATCACGATTTCGATTGTGGGCGATGTGAACCCGGCGCAGATCAAGCTGTGGGCCGAGAAGTACTACGGGCCCATTCCGGCGGGGCCGCTGCCGCCGCGGCTGTACACGACCGAGCCGCCGCAGAACGGCGAGAAGCGCGTGACGGTGGACACGGAAGCGCAGCCGTTCATCGCGATTGCGTATCACCGGCCGGAGGGGACGCATCCGGATGATCCGGCGATTGCGGTGCTGGATGGCATTCTGTCGAGCGGGCGGACGGGGAAGTTGAACCGGGAACTGGTGGAAGAGAAGAAGCTGGCGCTGGGCGCCGATACTGGGGCGACGTTTCCGAGCGGGAAGTATCCGAACCTGTTCATCGTGTTCATGGTGCCGAACGCGGGCAAAACGGTGGAGGATTTGGAGAAGGCCTGGGACGAACTCATCGAGAAGATGAAGAAAGACCCGATTGATGAGGCGGCCGTGAAGCGCGTGAAGACGAAGCTGCGCGCGGGGTTCATTGCGGGGCTGGACAGCAACAGCGGCCTGGCGCGGCAAATGGCCGAGTCGCACGTGGCGTTGGGTTCGTGGAAGAAAGTCTTCACGGAGCTGGAGGAGTTGGAGAAGGTGACCTCCGCGGATGTGAAGCGGGTGCTGAATACGTACCTGACGAAGAAGAACCGGACCGTCGCCTACAGCATTCAAGTGAAGCCGGAGGGCAAGTAATCCATGCGTACACTGCTGATTTTCATTGCGGCCGCCGCTCTGGCGTTTTCGCAGCCGGCCTACAAGCAGCTGAAGTATCCGAAGCTGGGCGAGGTGAAGATTCCGGACATTGAGACCTTCACCCTGCCGAACGGCATGAAGGTGTTTCTGCTCGAAAACCATGCGCTGCCGTTGATCAACGGCATTGCGCTCGTGCGGACGGGGACGTTGCTCGAACCGGCGGACAAGACCGGGGTGCATGTGATTGCCGCGGGCACGATGCGGACGGGCGGGACAAAGGCGAAGACCGGCGACCAACTGGACGAGCAGTTGGAGGCGGTTGCGGCGGGAGAGAATACGGACGAGGTGCTGGGCGTTTTCTATGACGTGTTGACGGCGCCCGAGTTCCGGCAGAACAAGATCGACCTGCTGAAGATGCAGTACCGGTCGGCGATTGGCCGGCGGTATGACGACGCGGGCGAAGTGAACAACGCCGAGTTTTCGGATACGGTGTACGGGAAAGACACGCCGTTTGGGCGGAGCATTGAATACGAGACGCTGGACCGGATTCAACGCGAGGATCTGCTGGCGTTCCACAAGCGCTACTACTTCCCGGCGAATGTGCGGCTGGCGATTCAGGGCGACTTTGACAAGGCGGCGATGCGGGCGCGACTCGAACAGATCTTCGCCAACTGGACCGTGCAACAGCCGCCGGTGCCGGAGTTCCCGAAGGTAACGCATGCGGCGAAGCCCGGGATCTACTTGGGCGATAAGAAGGAAGTGAACCAGACGTCGTTCAGCATTGGCCATCTGGGCGGGTTGCTGAGCGATAAGGATTACCCGGCACTCGAAGTGCTGAGCGACATTCTGGGCGGCAGCTTCGATTCGCGGCTGTTCCGGAAGGTGCGGACGGAGATGGGGCTGGCGTACAGCGTGGGGGCAGGCTGGGGCGCGGGGTATTTGAACCCGGGGCTGTTCCGGGTGTCGGGTTCGACGAAGGCGGAATCGACGGTGTTGACGTTCCAGACGATTCAAAAAGAGATCGAGCGGATCCGGACGGAGCCGGTGACCGACCAGGAGTTAAACGACGCTAAGGAAAAGGTGGTGAACTCGTTTGTGTTCAACTTCGACCGGCCGTCGAAGACGCTGTCGCGGCTGTTCCGGTATGAGTACTACGGCTATCCGAAGGACTTCCTGTTCACGTATCAGAAGGCGTTGGCGGCGGTGACGAAGCAGGACATTCTACGGGTGGCGAAGCAGTATATTCAGCCGGAGAAGTTTGTGTATGTCGCGATTACGAATACGGACCAGTTGAAGACGCCGCTGACCGATTTGAAGCTTCCGATTACCCAGTTGGAGCTGAAGGTGAAGGAGCCGAAGAAGGAAGTTTCGGCGGCCGACCCGGCCACGCTTGCCAAGGGCAAGGCGCTGCTCGGGCGGATGCAGCAGGCGATGGGCGGGGCGGAGAAGCTGGCGGCGATTAAGGATGTCGTGATGGTGAACAAGGCCGAGCTGGGGCCGATGAAGGTGAACCAGAAGGTGCAGTTGCTACTGCCGGATAAGGTTCGACAGGAGCAGGAGCTGCCGTTTGGGAAGGTGATCGCGGCCTTTGACGGCAAGAGCGGCTTCCTGGTGGCGCCGGGCGCGCCGGGTCCGCAGCCGATGCCGGCGCCGGTGTTGAAGCAGGTTGGCGATGAGCTGTTCGCAATGCTCGTGACGCTGCTGCAGAGCGACAAGGTTGCCGGGCGGACGGTGAACGCGATTGGCGAGAACCGGATTGAGATCACCGACTCCGGCGGGAAGGCCGCGAAGCTGGAGTTGGATCCGGCGACGGGCCTGCCGGCCAAGCTGGTGGTTGAGGCGATGGGACCGCAGGGAAAGATGGAAGTAGAACGGCAGTTCAGCGACTGGAAGGACGTCAACGGGGTGAAGTTTGCCCATAAGACGGTGATCCTGCAGGGCGGAAAACCGGCCGGGACGACGATCAGCGAAACCATTAGCACCAACACGGGCGTCTCAATAGAAGAGATCATGAAAAAGTGACCCGACGGACTGCCCTCTTCTCCTTTGCCGCGCCGGCCTTGCTGCTGGCGGATCGCCAAACAGTTGGCAAACAATTACTGACTGACGCGCTGGCCGCCCTCGGGGGGCCAGCGTTTTTAGCGATGAACGACCGGACGGAGTCCGGCCGGCTGTACTCGTTCTACCGGGAGCGGTTGGCGGGGTTGACCCGAGCGCGGATCTATACGCGCTACGGCGCGGAGCCGAAGCCGGGCGAGTTGGCCGTGCGGGAACGGCAATCGTACGGGAAGGATAAAGAAGACTACGCCGTGCTGTTCGAGGAGACGGCGGGGTACCAGGTGTCGAACCGGGGGGCGCGGCCATTGGCGCCGGATGTTTGGGAGCGGTACCAGGACACGACGCTGCGGAACATCTTCTATATTTTGCGGCACCGGCGGAACGAGCCGGGGCTGATTGTGGAGCATAAAGAGACCGGGGTGCTGGAGAATCAGCCGGTGGAGGTGTTGGATATTACCGACGCCGATAACCGGTTAGTGACGGTGTATCTCCAACGGACGACGAAGTTACCGTTGCGGCAGGTATTCTACCGGCGGGATGCGATGCGGTACCGGCATGAGGAGATTAGTATCTTCGCCAAGTACCGCGACGTGGGGGGCGGGGCGATGTGGCCGTGGAACATTGTTAGGAACCGGGACGGGGAGAAAGCGTTCGAGATTTTCTCCGAGCAGGTTACGATCAACGACAAACTGGACGCGAAGCTGTTTGAACTGCCGGCGGATATGCCGCGGCTGAAAGCGCTTTAGAAGAGCTTGGCCTGGGATTCGGAGACGGTGGTTTTCTTGGGCGGTTTCAGGCCGCTACCCACGACGGCGAGCACCTGGATATCGAGCAGCGCGGCGCGGGGCACGAATACGCGCTGAGGGTTGACGCCCTGGTCGGGCGGGGTGACGGTGTAGCCGTAGGGGTCGAGTTGGAGGAGGCTGCTGCCAAGGAGACCGTCCATGAAGACGCCGTCGCGGAAGCGGAGGCGGACCCAAAGGCCGGCTTTTTTCGGGCGGCTGACGAACTGGGCGCCGTCGAGGCGGGGGAGGGGGTCGTCGAAATCCTGGACGAAGCAGATGGCTTTTACGTCGGGGTAGGGGATGACGGCGAGGTTTCCGTCCTGGGAGAGGAACTCGATTCCGGACGCGGTTTGGAAACCGGGAGACTGCACAAAACCGTGCAGGAGTTCCCGATCGAAGCGCAAAACGCGAACCTTTTTACTTGCGGAACTCGCCAAAACGTGCCCAACCCCCTACGAACGCCTGATTTTGGCCCAAAAAGTTCCACATTTTTGCTCCATATTGTATCATTAGGGCAATGTACCGCGAGGGTTCTCTCGCCGCGGAGATCCGGCACTTTATCGACTTTTGTCGCATCGAGAAGGGTCTAGCCGCTAATTCGCTGGAATCGTACGGTCGGGATCTCGATCGGTTCTCCTGTTTTTGTGGAGGGGCGGACGCGTCGGTGCCGGCCTCGCCGGAGGAGATCGGACGGTATTTGGATTCGCTGTATCAGGACGGGTGTTCGGCCCGGACGGTGGCGCGCCACTTGACATCGTTGCGAAACTTCTATCGGCATTTGCAGCGGGAGCGGCGGATGGAGGACAACCCGACGGAGTTGTTGAGCGCGCCGAAGGCGATGCAGGCGATACCCAAGTTTCTGAATTCGACCGAGGTGGAGAAGCTGCTGGGGGCACCGCCGCTGGACACCCTGACCGGGGTACGAGACCGGGCGATGCTGCAGTTGCTCTACGCGTGCGGGTTGCGGGTTTCCGAGTTGATTCTGGTGGAGTTGAGCAATATCAACCTCGAGATGGGATATCTCCGGGTGACCGGCAAGGGGAATAAGCAACGCCTGATCCCGATGGGTGAGTCGGCGATGGTGGCGATTACCGCCTATCTGAACACGGCACGCCCGGCGTTACTCAAGGGCCGGGCCAGCCGATTCCTCTTTGTTACGGCGCGCGGCACTAACATGACCCGGCAGGGTTTCTGGAAGTTACTGGCGCAGTACGGAAAGTCGGTTGGGATTTTTCATCACCTGACTCCTCATGTTTTGCGCCACTCCTTTGCCACGCACCTGCTTGAAGGCGGCGCCGATTTGCGCAGCGTACAAGCCATGCTCGGCCACGCCGACATTGGCACGACCCAAATTTATACCCACGTCGCGCGCGGCCGTCTGCGCCGCGTGGTGGACGAGCATCATCCCCGAGCCTAAATTTTCATGAGCGACTATCTGTACACCCTTGAGAGCCACCTGAACTCCGCGCAGAGCCAAGCGCTGGCGGCCGTGCAAACCGCGGCCACCGAGGCCGGGCTGAATCTTTTCCTGGCTGGTGGCGCGTTGCGAGACATGATTGCGGGCTTCCCGATTCGCGATCTCGATTTTGTGGTGGAAGGCAACGCAAACGCCCTGGCCAAGGCGATCGCCAAGAAGACCGGGGCGGAGATTCTGGCGACCGACGCGCGCCGCAATAGCGCCGAACTGCTGTTTCCGCAAAATGTACGGATTGAACTGTCGATGGCCCGCGAGGAGAAGTACGCGAAATCCGGCGGCAAGCCGACGATCAGCCCGGCGACCATTTACGAAGACTTGAAGAATCGCGACTTCACGATCAACGCGATTGCGATGTCGTTGAACCGGGCGTCGAAGGGGTTGCTGATCGACCCGAACAACGGATTGGGCGACCTGGAGCGGCGGGAGTTGCGGACGGTATCGAAGTATACGCTGTACGACGATCCGGTCCGCATTTTGCGTTTGATCCGGTTCGCCAAGCGCTTCCAGTTCACGATTGATGAGCGCACGTTAAGCCAGTACGAGAACGTCCGGGATGGGAATCTGGAACGTAAGATTGGGCCCGAGGCGTTGCGGCAGGAGTTGCACCATATCGCCGAGGAGCCGACGAGCGCCGAGATCGTTAAGGAACTGGACGATCAGGGTTTGCTGACGCTGTTCTGTCCGGCGATGGTGGGCGACAAGGTGAACCATGCCGGACTGCAGAAACTGCAGAAGGCCCGGCTGAATATTCCGCTCGAATTGAACCTGCCGGTCGAAAACATCGGGCTGTTTCTGACCGTGCTGTGCGAGAAGCTGGCGCCGAAGGAAAAGGCCAGTTTGAAGACCGCCTGCGCGCTGGACAAGCCGGCGATCCAGGCGTGGGAGCGGCTGGACACGCGGGCCAAGAAGGTGGCGGCGGAGTTGAAACTACCGAAGATGGCTAAGCCGTCGGTGTTGTACGCGACCGCGCAGAAGGCGCAGGGGGCGGAACTGGTGTATCTGCTTTACAAGTCCACCGAACGGGCGGTGCAGGACCGGATCAAGAACTACGTCCAGAAGTATCTGCCGGCCGCGCTGGAGATTACGGACGAGGAGATTACCGAGGCCACGGGAATAGAACCGGGCTCGCCGAAGTTCGAAAAGGCGAAGACGACCTTCACCGCGAAGAAGCTGGACGCCCGGCCAAAGAAGATTGTGGAGCCGGAGCCGCTTGTGCCGCCGGCGCCGCAGCATCCGCCGCTCGTTTCGAGCGCGCGGCGCTAGACGTCGAGGACTTGCAGGTACTCGCGGGCGCGGGCCGCGTCCACTTGGGTACCTTTCCAAACCTTGTCCGGTTTCTCGCTCGCATCAAAGAGCCGGAAGAGCGCGATTTTGGCGACACCGTAACGCTCGTTTTCCGCTAGGCGACGGCCGGACTCCTTTTCAAAAGGAGCAAGGGCGGCGTCCGGCACGACGACGGCGACGCGTTGCGGCTGGTGGCGCTGGGCGCTGACGGAAAAGATGAAGGCCGTTTCCCGGCCGCAGCAATGGCGGCCTTCAAACACGTATTGGTAAACGTAGCCGCTTTCGGCCTGATAGGTCTTGGTGCGCTGGGAGGCGGGCGGCGCGGAGGCCAAGGGTTTCTGCGTGAGCAGCCATCGTTTCAACCAACCGAACATGTGTACCATGAGAACAGATGCGCGCCGTTCTTGCCATGATTCTTGCGATGGCGGCCTTTGGGCAGCCGCCGGCGACCGCGCCCTCTCCCCTGGTTTATGCGGGTAAGCCGTTGCGCGTCGAGGCGGGGTGCACGGAAGATGATATTCAATCGTTGGGGCTGGGATGCACTACCGAAGAGCCGTGCGCGATCTATCTGGAACTCAGCACGATTGAGACGGGAGCGAGTCGGATTGTGGTGGCCGGCAACTTACACACGGACACGGCGACGCTATCGAGCGTCCTGCTCGCGAGTGAAGACGGCGGAGTAACCTGGGCAGAGCCGCACCCGCGGATCAAGAACGGCAGCCTGGACCAGGCGCAGTTTTTCGATTTGCAGACGGGTTGGATTTCCGGGCAGATGGTGGGAGCGCTTGCGCGCGATCCTTTTCTGCTGCTGACGACCGATGGGGGAAAGAGCTGGCGGCAGCGGCCCGTGATGAGTGAATCGGGGCCGGGGTCCATTGAACAGTTCGGCTTTGAGTCGGCGACCACGGGGACGGTGGTGGTGGATCGTGGGCCGGGCGCCGAGGGCGGACGGTATGCGTTGCTAGAGTCGCGGACGGGCGGCGAGAGTTGGTCGATCCGGTCCGTGGGCCGGGAGAAGGTGGCTTTGCCGAACCGGCCGGCGGCGAATGCGGCTTGGCGGCTGCAGGCGCATGCGCCGACGAAATCGTACCGGGTGGAGCGGAAAGAGGCGGGCGGGAAGTGGGTGGCGGTAGCCAGTTTTCTCGTGAGCGCCGGGCAATGCAAGCCGAAGGAAACGGAGCTGAAGGAGCCGCCGCCGGAGGAGCCGACAGCGGCGCCGGCGACGGACGCCGTCGAAGTATTTCAAGTAGGCACGCCAAAGAATGCCAAAAAAGCTACGCCGAAAAAGAAGCCCTGAGGCGGCCGGGACGCAGGACCCGATTGGACTCGAACTGTTCCGGCAGTTGCTGGTATCGATCGCTGAGGAGATGGGGATCCTGCTGCGGCGGACGGCGTTTTCGGCCAACATTAAAGAGCGGCGGGACTATTCCTGCGCCGTCTACGATGGCGCCGGGGAGGCCGTGGCGATGGGCGACCACATGCCGGTGCATCTGGGGGCGATGCCGCTGAGCGTGCGCCACGCGATCGATGCATGCCACCCGGGTCCGGGAGATATCGTGATTCTGAACGACCCGTTTCGCGGGGGGACGCACCTGCCGGATATCACGGCGGTGGCGGCGGTGTTTGCGCCGGGCTGCGAGGGCCCAGCGTTCTATGTGGCCAACCGCGCGCATCACGCCGATGTGGGAGGGATGAGCCCCGGTTCGATGCCGTTGGCGCGGGAGATCTATCAGGAGGGGATTCGCATTCCTCCGATTAAACTGGTGCGGGGCGGGGCGATGGACGAGCCGCTGCTCGAACTTTTGCTCGCGAACGTGCGCACGCCGGAGGAGCGGCGGGGCGACTTGACGGCGCAGTTGCGGTCGCTTGAGCGGGGTGCGGAACGGTGCCGGGAGTTGGTGGCGCGGCAGGGCTGGGCGGCGGTACGGGCGCAAATGGCGGAGCTGCAGAACTACGCGGAGCGGCGGATGCGGCATGCGTTGGCGGAGCTGCCGGACGGGCGCTACGAGTTCGCCGATCAGTTGGATGAGGACGGGATCGGCACGGAGCCATTGGCGGTAAAAGTGGCGATCACGATTGCGGGCGATACCGCGGACGTCGACTTTACGGGGACGGCGAAACAGACTACCGGCAGCGTGAACGCGAACTACGCGATTGCCGTTTCGGCGACGTTGTATGTCTTCCGCTGTTTGATTGCGGACGATGTTCCTTACAACGCCGGATTGTTGCGGCCGATTTCGATTGAGGCGCCGGCGGGGACGCTGGTGAACGCGTTGGCGCCGGCGGCGATGGCGGCGGGGAACGTGGAGACGTCGCAGCGGATTACGGACGTGCTGCTCGGGGCGCTGGCGCAGGCGGCGCCGGAGCGGATTCCGGCGGCGAGTTCAGGGACGATGAACAACCTCAGTTTCGGCGGGGCCATGGCGGGCAGCGGGAAGCCGTTTGCGTACTACGAGACGATTGCGGGCGGCATGGGCGCGGGGCCGCGGCATGCCGGATGGGCGGCGACGCATACCCACATGACGAACTCGTGGAACACGCCGGTGGAGGCGTTTGAGCATCAGTACCCGGTGCGGGTGACGGTGTACCGGCGGCGGCCCGACAGCGGTGGCCGAGGACGGCAGGACGGCGGCGACGGGATTGTGCGGGAGCTGGAATTTTTGACCGCGGCCGAGGTGACGATCTTGTCGGACCGCAGAGTGCGAGGGCCCTATGGGCTTTCGGGGGGCGAGCCGGGGCAGCCGGGACGGAATCTGCTGAACGGAAAGCCGCTCCCGGCAAAATGCCGGTTTGCCGTTACGGCCGGGGACCGGGTGCGGATTGAGACGCCGGGAGGCGGCGGTTGGGGCGGCGGGTCGGCTATTATGGAGGGACTGCCGATCGGGAGTTAGCTTTGTCCGCCGAAACTGAAACGGTTCCTATTCCAACCACAAAACGAAACCAGGCCAAGGCGAATGTCATGGTGGGCGGCTGCACCGTTCTCGGTGCGGCAGCGCAGATGCTCATCAAGCGGGGACTAGTGGATCTGCCACCGTCGCCGGACGCGGCGGCGTCGGGTTTGGAGCCGTGGATCACATTCGTCCTGGGTATTGCGACCAACCTGCCGCTGATGGCCGGGCTGTCGTGCTACGGCCTATCGACGGGGCTGCTGGTGCTGGCGTTGCGGTACGGTGAGCTGTCGGTGCTGTATCCGATCATCGCGTTGACGTATGTCTGGGTGTCGATTTTGTCGGTCGCGCTGTTAGGCGAAACGATGAATGGGTTCAAGATTCTGGGCCTCGCCGTGATTGTGATTGGCGTTACCGTATTGGGCCGGACCGGCCCGAAGGCCAAGGGATGAAGACCCCTCTCTCCTCGATTTTGCTGGTCATTCTGGCCTCGTTCATTGGCTCGTTTGGAGCCGTGTTCCTGAAAGCCGGGGCGGAC
>LNFE01000076.1 GCA_001464575.1 Acidobacteria bacterium Ga0077553
GAATCCACCCACCTTTTTGAAGGTTGAAAACCAGGCGCCACCACTCCTGAACCTCCTCGCCGGCGTCACGCTTGATCCCAACGCCAGGGCGATCGTATTCACGTACCCGCGCGACCTCCAGACGCCGTATGCGCACCAGTACAGCTTCACCTTCCAAGTCCCGGTACCCGATCGTTGGGGAAGGGTTGAGACGGCCTACATCGGCAGCCGCACCTGGAAACTACTGTACATGCTCTACCTGAACCGCGCCGTGCCCGTTACCGGAATTCCCCAAACCACCACGACGATCAACGACCGGCGGCCGGATACCACTTACTTCGACTATCGCCTGGTTACCAACTCCCCGCGAGCGTACTATGACGCAGCGAAAGTCACTTACACCATCGCCAGCAAACGGGGCGTGACTGTCGATTCCTCGTACTGGTTTTCAAAAGCGATCGATTCCGGCGCGACCTACGTCAATATCGCCGCGGGTGACGATGCTTCGCAAGGGCACTCCCAAACGGCCGTCAACATCGACGCCGACCTGCGCGGAGTGAGCGACTTCGACCAGACGCACGCCTGGTTGAACCGCCTTTCCTACGAATGGCGAGGCTGGCGCCTTTCTACCATCTTCGTCGCGAAATCCGGAACGCCCTTCAAAGTCATTACCGGATCCGATTCGCCAGGCTACGGCAACGTCGATGGCGTCTCCGGCGACCGGCCGCATATCGTCGACCCCACGATTCTCGGCGCCTCCATCGGTCACCCCGACACCTCTCAGCAGTTGCTGCCCCGGTCGGCTTTCGCTTATCCCGCACCGACCGAGCCACGCGGCAATCTCGGCAATAACGTCTTTCGGCGCGCCGGCTATCGCAATCTGAACGCGAGCCTCGAGCGCCGATTCCTTCTTCCGCACGAAAGCGCTATCTCCTTCCGCGCCGAGTCCATCAACGCACTGAACACGCCGCAATTTGCCGAACCCGTCGGCGACCTGTCGAACCCCGCGTTCGCGAAGATCATCAATACGCTCAACGACGGCAGGACATTCCGGTTCTCGCTCAGTCTGGAATTCTAACCGTCACGGCATTGCTGCTTTCGCCGTTCACGGTAACCACGACATTCTGCACGCCCTTTCCGCTGAGTTCCGCGGGCAGAGGGCCGATCGCAATCACATCTACGCCGGGCAGGCCATCCGCTGCCCCGACGCTCCACACCGGCACCGCCACGCCCCCGATGGTCACCGCCACATCTTTGCCCCGCAACCCGGTGCCGTAAACCAGAAACAGATCGGCCGAGGCGACCAGGGGCGACCACGCGGGCTGAACCTGAACCCCGTCCGGAGACCGCTCAACCGCCAGGATCACCCCCGTACCCGCCCCATTGCCGGCCAAACTAAACAGCCCCGGAGACACCGCGTCGACGCGCACATCCACTGCCATCGTCGCCCCGCTGAATCTGGCCGGGCCCACCGCCAAGGCCGCCGGCAGAGCCAACCGCCCGGCGCCAGCCAACGGGAAACGCGTTCCCGTCGCATCGGTAATCGTCCACGCGCCATCGCTGGTCTCAACATCAATCAACAAGCCTGGCGCGAAAGCAGCGCGTTTCCGGCTCGCCGCATGAACCACCTTCGGCTCCGCGCGATACAGGGGGGTGCCCGCCAATCCGGGCGTCGCCGCTTCGAGACGCGTCACCCGGTAGGAGAAGCCGCCCGTCTCGCCGATCGAAAGATTCATATCCCAGACAATCTCTCCTTCCGGCGTCACCTCCACCGCGCGGGCCGCGTTGGAAAGACCCAGCACCGTATTGCCATTCGGCATCCGTTGCACGCTGCCCGCGACCAGGGTGAAAAATGTACTGCCAAACTTCTCTCCCACCGTCCATACCGGCTGCGCCGGACCGAAAGCTTTGCCCGGCTCCCTCGCGTAACCGGCTGGCAGCACAATCTCATCGGCGGAGGTATATCCCCGGCCAACGCCGTTGTTCAGGATCAGGATGTGTCCCTCGCCGGGATACCCCTGGGGGATCCATTGGGCGTGGTGCTGGAAGAACAACTTCTGATCGGCGTCCGTCCCCATGCGATAAACCTGCGGATTGCCCCAGCGGTACAGGAAGTCGCCGTTCCTCCCCGCGCCGTGCGGGATAATCCAAATCTCGCTGAGCAGCCGCGAACCCAGCACGATCTCATCCCGCTCCGCGTGATAGTCGATCGAATTGATATGCAGCCAATTCGCCGTCAGGGCCGCGTTCTGCCCCGCTCCGATAAAGTTGATATCCAGTTTCGCGGCATTACCGGCGACAACGCCAAAGTTGGCCTTGGTCGCGTCGATGTCCTGGATGAGATGGTCCCAGGCATGCCACTCCCAAACGATCTCGCACCGCTTCGGACCATACGCCTTCCGGGGATATCTTGTTCGGATCGCGCCCAGCGGCACGAGCCTCTTCTGGGGAACGCCTTTCCCAGGCGACCAGCAACAGGTTGCCATTGGGCATCACCACAAAATCGTGATAGTGCAGGTAGCGATCGTTCGACAACGTGTAACTCCAAACGACCCGTCCGGCCCAATCCAACTCCTCCAGCAAACCCGCGCCACCCATGCCCACCGCTCCGGGGAAGTTGTTGTTCACGGTTGCTTCCATCCGGATAATGTTCCCGTTGGGCAACATCTTCACGGCAATTGCTCCCGCCACGTTGCCCGTCCACTTCTTCACGATCTCGCCGCTGTTGTTGAGCAGATAGGAGTGGTTGGACGCCATCGGCGACACGAAGACATATCCCGAGGAAACCTTGTTTACCTCCTGCCTCGTCAACAACTGGGCAGGCAGGAGCGGACTCAAACCGATGAGCAGATGGAGCAACCTTAATCCATGGCGCATGTAGACAAAATACACCACTCGCCGGACAAAGTTGCGGAGGCGGGTTAAGTTTACTTAGTAGGAAAGCAGTTGGCGCATGGCCTTGGCTAAGTCATCGACTTGCGGGAGGATGGCATCTTCCAGCTCCGGGCTGTACCCCACCCAAGTGTCGAGCGCCCCCACCCGCTTCACCGGGGCATCCAGATAGCCGAATAACTCCTCGGCCACGCGCGCGGCGATCTCCGCCCCGTATCCCCAACTTAGGGTATCTTCGTGAGCAATCAGAACGCGGCTCGTCTTTCTCACCGAAGCGGCGATCGTCTCCCAGTCATACGGCGCTAGCGACCGCAGATCAATCACTTCAATCGACTCGCCAATCTCATTCACGGCCCGCAGCGCCTTTTCCACCACAGCGCCGTAGGTAACCACCGTCAGCCGGTCTCCCTCGCGCACGATCTTCGCCTTGCCGAACGGAATCGTGTAATCCGGCCCCGGATGCTGCGACCGGTTGTACGGCTCCCGGTACAGCTTCTTGTGCTCCAGAAACAGCACCGGATCGTCGCAGCGCAACGCTGTCCGCAATAGGCCGACGGCATCCAAGGCGTTCGACGGAAACACCACCCGTAGCCCCGGAATGTGCGTGAACAACACCTCTCCGCTCTGGCTGTGGTAAATCGATCCCCCGGTCAAATAACCGCCGATTGGCACCCGGATCACCGCGGGACAGGCAAATCCATTGTTCGAACGCCACCGCAGCACTGCCATCTCATCGCGGATCTGCATCATCGCGGGCCAGATGTAGTCGAAGAATTGAATCTCCGCCACCGGCTTCATCCCGCGCGTCGCCAGACCAATGGCTCGGCCCACAATGCCGGCCTCGGCGATCGGGGTGTTGAAAACGCGATCCGAACCGAACCGCCGTTGCAGCCCCTGGGTCGTTTTGAAAACCCCGCCCTTGCCTTTCACTTCGGGCAGCGCCTGTTCGCGGGAGCAGTCGGCCACGTCCTCGCCGAACACCACCATTTTCGGATTGGCGGTCAACTCCTCCAGCAGCGTCAGGTTGATCGCGTCGACCATGGTGCGCGGCTCCCCGGAGAACTCAGGTTCCCGGGCGAACCCGTCGCCAGTTGGGTCGACCGTGGGCGAATAGAGATACCGCAGCGCAGTGTTCTTCGCTGGTAACGGCGCCTGCAGGGCGTAGTCGGCCGCCTCCTGCACTTCGCGATCGATGTCGGCGTACAGTTCGGAAAGTTCCCCCTCCGTCAGCAGCCTCTCGTCGAGCAGGAACCGTGGGAAGCGCACTAACGGGTCCCGCTCCGCTTCGGCGGCCCGCTCGGCATCAGTCTTGTACGAGCGCTCGTCGTCAGAAAGGGAGTGGGAGTAGGGACGGATGCAATGGGCGTGCACCAACACGGGGCCATGGCCCGCCCGGCAGTGCGCCACCGCTTCGGCCATCGTGTTGTAGCTCAGCAGGAAGTCGGTACCGTCGATCTCGAAGATCCGCAGATGCTCGGCAAAGCCCGACAGCAGGCGGGAGAGGTTGCCGCCGGGCGTCTGCACCTCCACCGGCACGGAGATCGCGTAGTGGTTGTCCTGAATCAGGAAGATCACCGGTAGCTTGCCGAGGCACGCCCCGTTCAACGCCTCCCAGAACTCGCCCTCGCTGGTCGCGCCCTCGCCGGAGGTGACGAGCGTTACCTCGTCGGAGTCCGGGTTCAGCAACCGGCCCGCCTGCGCGCAGCCAATCGCTTGCACGAACTGCGAGCCGGTGCAGGAGGAACCAGAGACGATATGCAACTCAGTCGAAGACCAGTGCGAAGGCATCTGCCGGCCGCCGCTCTGCGTATCCTCCGCCGAACCCACCGCCTGCAGCATCATCATATGCGGAGAAATGCCCAGCGTCAGCGCCAACGCGCGATCGCGGTAGTAGGGATAAAACCAGTCGTGGCCGGGCCGCATCGCCAAGCCGGCCGCCGTTTGGATGGCCTCGTGGCCGGCGCCGGAGATCTGGAAATAGATCCGGTTCTGCCGCTTCATCAGCACTTCCCGGTCGTCAATGCGGCGCGAGGTCTGCATCAGCCGCAGCACGTGCATCAGTTCCGGTCGTGTCAGGCTAAGGCCACTGTCCGCCGCCGCGGCGCGAGTAAGCATCACTTCGAGTTTATCGTATACTAACGGTTTGGTAACCGTCGCTCCAATTGTTCTTCGTTAATTGCGGCCTTCCGTCCCGCAGCCTTCGAACCCTTTAGAAGGAACGAACCCCCATGTGTTCTTTGGAGCGCGCCCGCGTCCTATCGCAGGCCCATGAACTGTATTCTGTTGCCACCGTCCAGGGCGAACAACTCGCCCAAGTCACCGGCCGGCTCCGTTTTCTTGACGAACTGCCCGCCGTCGGCGATTGGGTGAGCCTCACGCCCACCGATCCGCCCCTGATCACTGCCATCGAACCGCGCACCAGTTGTTTCACGCGCACTAGCCCCGGCGGCGGCCGGCAGATCCTCGCCGCCAACATCGACGTCGCCTTTCTCGTCTGCGGCCTCGATGCGGACTTTAACCCCAACCGTCTGGACCGCTATCTCGTCCAGGCTCGCCAATCCGGCGCTCGGCCCGTCGTCGTCCTCAATAAGGCTGACCTCCGGCCGGAACTGCCCCGGCTCGCGCTCGATGTTCCGGTGGCGGCCGTCAGCGCCCTCACCGGCGATCTGGCCGCCCTCCACCATCACGTCCAACCCGGGGAAACGGCCGCGCTGTTTGGTTCCTCTGGCGTTGGCAAGTCCACCATCGTCAACCGTCTGCTCGGCGCCGATCGGCAGGCCATTGGAGTAACGCCCGGCCGGCACGTCACAACGTCCCGACAGCTCATTCCGCTCCCGGCAGGTTGGTGGCTGCTCGATATGCCAGGGCTGCGGGAACTCGCTCTCGACGCCACCGCGGGCGCCGTCCACCAGGCGTTTGCCGAAATCTCTTCCGACCAATGCCGCTATCGCGACTGCCGCCACGAAGACGAACCCGGCTGCGCCGTGCGGGACCACGTCGACCCGGCTCGCCTCGCCAGCTACCGCAAGCTCCGCCGCGAGCAAGCCTACGCCGAGCGAAAGGACGACCCCGTTGCCGCCCGGGCCGAAAAGGAGCGCTGGAAGAAGATCCACAAAGCGATGCGCAAACCCGGTTAGCTACTGCCGCATTCGCTGGTCAATATCCTCCGCAATACGGTCGAGATATTCGGGATTCCGGACCAGCGTCCGGATCCCGAAATCCTGATGATGGGCAAAGAAGAGTTCGGCCGCATAGAGCGCCATCCCGTAGGCCAGCCGGGCATGGTCCGGGGTCAACCGTGCCCACGTCTGGCTCATCTTTTTGAGCGGCGGCAACTGTCCGCCCTTCGCCGCCGCGCGGACAGTCTCGCGCATCTCCGCCCCCAGCGTCTCCCCGCTCAGCCGCTGCGCCAACCCCTCGTGCAGCCACGCCGGCCAACGCCCCGTAGCCGCCAGGCACGCGTGCACCAACTCGTGGGCAAACGTCTTCCGCATCTCTCCCGGCTCCAACACGGCGACGCGGATCCGCCCATCGAACTGCCCCCCGCTCCACTCCGCCGCCCCCGTGGCCCTCAGGTAAGCGTCCCGGCTCTGCGCGGTGGCCGAAAGCCTCTCCGCCGTTTGGCACCCCAGTTCAAAGGAGATGCGCGTGTATTCCTGTTCGAGCACCCCGGCCAACTGCCGGGCCACGTCCGCTGTCATCACCTTCGGATCGTACCGGAGCGAAAACCGCGTGGTTTCTAACGTCTGAATCCCTTGGTCGGCTGCGGCCTCCTGCTGTGCCTTCGCCAGCAGCGCTGCCACGGACGGTTCCGGACGGATCTCCTGGGCATCTTTCAAGTAACCGATCGCCCGCGCCGTCAATCCCGCCCGATAGGCCGCCATACCCGCCACGGCCAACAGCACCGGATCCCGCGGAGCCTTCAGCAACGCCGATTCGAGCAACTGCAGCGCTTCTCCCGGCCGGCCTTGCGCAATCAACTGCGACGCCACCGTCAACGGATCCGCGCCCGCCGGCCGCGCCACCGGGGCCGCGCCCACCGGCGTATCAAGCGCCCGGGCGCCCCGGCGCTCCGCTTCCCACGCGTCGATGCCCTCAAGCGCCGTACCGGCCAGATATCCCTTGTGGTCCCCAGCCTGCACCGCATAGCAGCCGTTCAGCGCGAACCGCACCGTCACCGGCGTCCCGGCGGCAACCTTCGCCACCAGCTCATCGCTCTCCTCGCAACCTGTCTTGAGCGGAGTTTGGTCTTCCCGCACGGTCAGCAAGATGGAGGCAAGATAGAAAGCCAGCAGTCCCATAACCGCATGCTAAGCGGATCGTCGTGCCGAGTCTCTCCTATAGAAACCCTAGAGTGAATCTGTTTGTTAGCTGTGATAGTCTAACGCAGCGCATGAGCCAGCCAACTGACCCATCCGAATCCTTTGAAGCCCGCGCTGCTCTGTGCGAGCTGATGCAGGAAGTCAGCAGCCTGCCGTCCGCTTTGGCCTGCGCCGAGGGAGCCGGCGCCCTGCTGCAACTGCATCGCCAGGACGCTACCCCTTCCCTGCTCGCTCTATGCTGGCAAGCGGGCCAGCGAGCCCGCGAAGCCTATCCCCAAAACGAACCCATCGCCACCGCCTGGGCGCGCACGCTTTGCCTACTTACCACCGCCTACGGTTCGAACGACTTACTGCAAGAAATCTTCCGCTGTCAGGAAGAGCGCGAAGCCATTGCCGCGCAGTTCCCCCACTCGGAAGGCGTACAGTATTGGAACGCCCAGTCGAACTTTGAAATGGTCACCGTGCTCGCCCAGCGCGGTTACGCCAAGTCCATCCCTGTTTATCTCGATAACCTGCGAACCCTCAGCCGCACCTGGCGGGACCGCGCTCCCTTCCCCGCCCTCTACGCCATGGCCCTCGCCAACGCCGCCGCCGCGTACGCGCAATTGCAGGAAGTGCCCGCCGCGCGCGAGCAAGTCGACGACCTGCGCGGCATCGCCAACCAATATTCCGACAGCGCCGAGGTGCTGCAGGCCTACGCCCGCGGCCTGCAGCAGGTGGCCTGGTATTGCGGCGAACTCGTTACCCCCAGCGTGTTGCACGGTTGGGCGCTGGAGCTCGCCGATCTCCTTTCGGCCCGGTCGATCCGGCGCGAATGCGGCTCCCGCGCCGTGGCCGAACTCGGCGTCTATTCGGCCTATTTCACCCGCCGTGGCGAACTCGCCTTCGCCACCGATACACTGCGCGAAGCGTGCCGTTGGCTCGAAGCGGTGACGCTCGACCCCGAAGAGATCCCCATGGTCGTTGAAACCTTTCGCGCCGCCGCCACCCAACTCCGCGCCACCGAACCCGCCCTCGCCGCCCTGGCCGAGGCCCGCACCGACCGGCTGATGGTTTAGCTCTCCGGGTGCACCGTCACCTTATTGACGATCGCCTTCTGCTTCCGCAGATAGCGGTAGATCGCCCCCAACTCCTCGGCCGAGTACCGCGAGTACTGCAACCAGGGCATCAACGTGAAGTTCTTCTGCGTGGCGTCCGGCAACGGCGTCTGTTCATATTCCCGATACTCGTGGAAGCGTTTGATAAACGCCGCTTCCGTCATGCGGCCAATGCCCGTCTCCACGTCCGGCGTAATGTTGGCCGACACTACGGTGAACTTGTCCGTGCGGAATATTTCCCCTCCCGCCAACTCCTTGCCCGCGATCGGCGCCCCATTCTGCTTCTGCGTATGGCAGTCGGCGCATCCACCCAACTTCACGAGGTACTCGCCCAACTCGGCTGGCTCCGCCACCGGACCTTCCACTGGCGCCGGAGCGCTCTTAATCAACACGGAAACCGGAAAATCGATTTCGGTGCGCGGCCGCTGGTCCGGCACGGCCGGCAGCGTATTGAGGTAGGAGACCAGCGCCTCGGCATCGCGGTCGCTCAGGTGCCGGTAGGCCCCATACGGCATCATCGGAAACAGTGCCCGCCCATCCCGGCCAATCCCTTCGCGGATCGCCCGCAGCTTCTCCCCATCGCTCCAGGCGCCGATGCCGGCCACCGGGTCAGAGCTGATGTTCGGAGCGGTCACCCGGCCGGGCAAACCCATCGCCGGCGGGAACGTAAATCCGGCCGCGCTGCGGACTACCGGCGCCAACTGCTTGCCCCAGTTCCGCTCGCCATGGCATCCGTCGCAATCGGCGACCACTTCATATAGGTATTTCCCGCGCGCCACCGACTCTGGCGTCATCGGCACCCGGATCTCCTTCGGCGGCGCACTCTTTGGCGGACGCATCACGAAGTACCCCGCCGCCAGCGCCAATCCGCCAAATCCCAGACACAACCCCTTCATCACTCTGTTCATCACGAACCTCCGGACACAAACGCGCAAGTTTACCGGGGGCACGGCTCAACAAAAATCGTGCGAAGCCACTTGCGGCGCCGCCGCCGGCAAGTTGACAGGATACACCGCCTCCCCCTTCACCGAAACTACCCCCGATTGGTTCTGCAGCCGCCCCACCACCCGCAAATACCCCTCCTGCAGAACCACCGGCCGGAATTCGGCATACACCTGCGGCGTCAGAATGATGTTGCTGATCCCGGTCTCGTCCTCAAGACTCAGAAACACAAACCCCTTCGCCGTGCTCGGCTGCTGCCGGCAGATCACGAGCCCCGCCACCTCCACCACCCGTCCATTCCCCAGCGCCGTCAATTCGCCCGCCCGCCACACCCCCGCCGCCGTCAACGCCGTGCGGAAGTATTGCATCGGATGCGCGCCAATGGTCAACCCGCTCGTCCGGAAATCGGCCCGCAACCGGTCAATCGCCTCCATCGGCGCCAGCGGCGCCGGCCCCTCCTCACTCACCCCGGCAAACAGCGCTCCCGCCGGACGCACCGCCAAACTCGCCTGCCACAGAGCCTCCCGCCGGTGCCGCTGCTTCGATTCGCCCACCCGGTTCAGCGCCCCAATCTCGGCCAGCCGGTTCAACTCCTCGGCCGAAATCTGCGGCACCCGCCGCTTCAAGTCATCAATACTGCGGAACGGCCGCGCCGCCACAATCGCCTCCGCCGTCGTCTGCCGCAGCCCCTTCACGTAGTTCAAACCCAACCGCAGATGCAGCCGCTCATCAAGCGTACAGAGCCAATCGGACTCCTCCACGTCCACCGGTTCAAAGCGCTGCCCATGCCGCTGGGCGTCCTTCACCAGTGTGAACGGGTTATAAAACCCCATCGGCTGATTGTTGAGCAAAGCCGCCGTAAATGCAGCCAGATAATGGACTTTTAAGTACGCACTGGCGTAGCTCAACAATGCGAAGCTGGCCGCATGGCTCTCCGGAAAGCCGTACAAAGCAAACGCCGTAATCGACTGGACGATCGTATCCTGCACCGGCCCCTCAATCCCGTTCGCCGCCATGCCCGCCCGCAGCTTGGTCTCAATCTCGGCCATCCGCTGCTGCGACCGCTTGAAGCCCAGCGCCCGTCGTAGCTCCTCCGCCTCGCCGCCCGAAAAGTTCGCCACCAGCATCGCCATCCGCAGCAACTGCTCCTGGAACAGCGGCACCCCTAACGTTCTTCTTAAAACCGTCTCCAGTTTCGGATGCAAACAATCGGCTTTTTCGAGGCCCTGCCGCCGCCGCAGATACGGATGGAGCATGTTGCCCACAATCGGCCCCGGGCGGATAATCGCTACTTGCACCACCAGGTCGTAGAACTTCTGCGGCCGCAGCCGCGGCAGGCAGGACATCTGCGCCCGGCTCTCCACCTGGAACATCCCCACCGTATCGGCCCGCTGCAGCGTCGCGTACACCAGCGGATCATCTGCCGGCAAATGAGCCAGATCCACGTCTTCGTGATAGTGCCGCTTGATCAGCACAATCGTATCCCGCAGCGCCGCCATCATCCCCAGGCCCAGCAGGTCTACCTTGATGATGCCCATGTCCGCGCAGTCTTCCTTGTCCCACTGCACAATCACCCGCCCCGGCATCGTCGCCGGCTGCAGCGGGACAATCCGGTCCAGCTGCCCCTGGCAGATCACCATGCCGCCCGAGTGCTGGCCCAGGTGCCGCGGCAGATCCTGAATCGCCTCCGTGAAGCGGGCCAACTGCGGCGCCAGCGGATGCTTCTCGTCGCGCAGCGCCTCTTCGTTCATCCCAAGCGCCTTGCCAACGTCCCGCCGTGCGCTGCGGCCGCGGTAGGTGATCACGTTCGCCGTCATCGCCGCGCCCAGCTGCCCGTAGCGCGCGTAGACATATTGGATCGCCCGCTCCCGGTCGTCGCCGCTCGGCAGATCCAGGTCGATGTCCGGCCACTCGCCCCGCTCCTCCGAGAGAAACCGTTCAAACAGCAGCTCCATCCCCACCGGATCCACCGCCGTAATCCCCAGCGAATAACAGACCGCCGAGTTTGCCGCCGACCCCCGGCCCTGCACCAGAATCCCGTTCCGCCGGCAGAACTCGACAATGTCCCAAACGATCAGAAAGTACCCGGCCAGCCCCAGCTTTTCGATCAACCGCAGCTCGCGCTCAATCTGCCGCCGCGGCTTCTCGCCGTACGGCTGATAGCGCCGCCGCGCCCCCTCGTCGGTCCGCTTGACTAGGAAGCTGTCCATCGTTTCGCCCTCCGGCACCGGGTAGAGCGGGAACTGATAGCCGAGGTCCTCAAGCGTAAACTCCAGCCGGTCGGCCAACTCGTACGTCCGCGCCACGGCGTCGGGCAGATCGCGGAAGAGCGCCAGGCGGTCGGCGGTACTTTTCATATACCGTTCCGAGTTCTGCGCGAGCAGCCGGCCGGCGGCTTGGATCGTCGTATGCTGCCGGACGCAGGTCAGAATATCCATCAACGGCCGCTCCTCGGCCACGGCGTGGTTTACCCCGCCGGTGACGATCGCCGGCAGTCCCATCTCCAGCAGCGCCCGGTTGCGGACCTCAACCCCGCGCACATAAGTTCTTTTTAGATCAACATATACGTTTGTTTTACTAAATATCTGGATGAGGCGATCCGCCACGCCTCGATCGAACTCCTGCGCCACCAACGGATCGCCCGCCAGCAGCACCAACCCCTCGGCGTACTCCTCCAAATCGGCCAACGTCGCGCCTGCCCTGCGCTCTAACTTTATTCTTGTCAACAACCCACAAAGATTCTGGTATCCCTTTCTTGAAGCACACAGTAGCGGATACCGGAACCGTCCCCCCGCCTCTGTCACCTCCGCTCCCAACAGCGCCCGAATCCCGCGCTTCGCCCCCGCTTTGTGAAACCGTACCGCCCCCGAAAACCCGTCCCGGTCCAGCAACGCCACCGCCGGAATCTCCAACTCCGCCGCCCGCGCCATCAGCGCCTCCGGCAGACTCGCTCCCTCCAGAAAGCTGAATGCCGACCGAACCCGCAACTCTGGCAGTCCCTTCATGTTCGCCTTTTGTTCGCTATCTCTCTAGCCTATCATGAAGAGGCATGCCTCCTGCCCCTGTCATCCACGAGAAGCACGGCGACCGCCGGATCGATCCCTACTTCTGGTTCCGCGAGAAAACGAACCCGGACGTTATCGCTCACCTCGAAGCCGAGAACGCCCGCACGGAGGCCGCCCTCGCCCCCACAAAAGACCTGCAGGAGCAGCTCTACACCGAAATCCTCGGCCGCATTCAGGAGACCGACACCTCCGTCCCCGTCCGTCGCGGCGAGTGGGAATACTACACTCGCACCGTCGAAGGCCTTGCCTATCCCATCTACTGCCGCAAGCAGACCGAAGAGGTCGTCCTTCTCGACGCCAACCAACTCGCTGAAGGCCACGACTACTTCCGCCTCGGCGTCTTCGAACCCAGCACCGACCAGCACCTCCTCGCCTACTCCACCGACTACGCCGGCGACGAGAAGTACACCCTCGTCTTCCTCGACCTCCGCACCAAACAGCTCCTGCCGGACTCCATCCCCAACACCCACGCCGACCTCGTCTGGGCCAACGACAACGAGACGGTCTTCTATACCAAGCTCGACGACGTCACCCTCCGCCCCTATCAGGTCTGGCGGCACAAGCTCGGCCAAGCGGAGGACACCCTCGTCTACGAAGAGCCCGACGAACGCTTCCTCGTCGGCCTCGACAAGACCCGCGACCACGAATACCTGCTCCTCTCCATCCACTCCTCCACCAGTTCCGAGGTCCACTATCTCCCCGCCCACGCCCCGCTCGCCGACCTCACCGTCATCGCCCCGCGCCGCCCCAAAGTCGAGTACTCGGTCGGCCACAAGCACGGCTACTTCCTCATCCACACCAACCTCGAAGCCACCAATTTCCGCCTGATGCAGGCCCCCGTCATCGCCCCGGCCGATTGGGAGGAGCTCGTGCCCCACCGGCCCGAGGTCTACCTCGAAGGCTTCGCCGAGTTCGCCGAACACCTCGTGCTCTACGAACGAACCAACGGCCTGCGGCAGATCAACATCGACCAGAACCATCTGATCGCAGTGCCGGAGCCCGTCTACCACCTCACCTCCCTCTCGAACCCGACCTTTGAAACGCACGTCTTCCGCTACGGCTACACCTCGCTGACGACGCCCTTCACCGTCTACGACTACGACATGCGCACCCGCGAACGCACGATGCGCAAGCAGGAGCCGGTCCTCGGCGGCTACGACCCGGCGCTCTATACGACCGAACGCCTCTGGGCCACCGCCCCCGACGGCACCGCGGTCCCCATCGCCCTCGTCTATAAGACCGAGCTCTTCCGCAAAGACGGCCAGTCGCCCATGCTGCTCTACGGCTACGGCTCCTACGGCCTCAACATGGAAGCCACCTTCCACGGCGACCGCCTCAGCCTGCTCGAACGTGGCTTCGTCTACGCCATCGCCAACATCCGCGGCGGCAGCGAAATGGGCCGCCCCTGGTACGACCACGGCAAGTTCCTCGAAAAGAAGAACACCTTCACGGACTTCATCGCCGCCGCCGAACACCTCATCGCGAACCAGTACACCAACCCCAAAAAGCTCGCCATTGAAGGGCGCAGCGCCGGCGGCATGCTCATCGGCGCCGTGCTGAACATGCGCCCCGATCTGTTCGGCGCGGCCATGGCCGGGGTGCCGTTCGTCGACGTGCTGACGACGATGCTCGATGAGACGCTGCCGCTCACCGTCGGCGAATACGAAGAGTGGGGCGACCCCAACGACGAGACCTACTACCACTACATGAAGTCGTACTCGCCCTATGACAACGTCACCGCGCAGGCCTATCCCCACCTGCTCGTCACCAGCGGGCTCAACGACCCACGCGTCCAGTATTGGGAGCCCACCAAGTGGGTCGCCCGGCTGAACGAACTCCGCACCAACGACAACCTGCTGCTGCTCAAAACCAACATGGGCGCCGGGCACTTCGGCAAATCCGGCCGTTACGATGCCTTGCGCGAGACGGCCCTCTACTACGCCTTCTTCCTGCTTGCCTTAGGGCAAACGCGAGCGAATTAGCTCCCGGCGGCTTTCAAGGCGCCGCCCCGCGGCGCCCGTCAACTGCCACGCCAGCGCTGCCGCCAACCCCAAAATTACGAAACGAACCCACCACTGTCCGCTCGCCGCCGCAAACCCCGGCGCCAAGCACAGCGCAAACGCCACCAGCCCGTACAGCACCGACCCGCCATCGCTGAACCGGTACGCCCGCATCGGGTACGGCGTATGTACACTCGTCCACGCGCCCCAGCCGGCCAGCAGCAGCAGCAGGCTCAAGCACTCAATCACAATCATCCCGCCCATCGCCCAACCCAGTCGCCAGCAGACCGCCAAGCTCACGAGCCCCATCGGCGCCCCCAGCAGCACGAGCAACGACTGCGTCTTACTGCGCACAATATCGGCGCCCGTCATCGGCAGCAGTAGATACCGGTCAAACCCCGTCCCCTGATCCGTGCCGAAGGCGTTCAGCGCCAGATTGGAATTGCTAATGGCCACCACCACCGGCACAATCCACGCCGCTTCGATGGCCATATTCGGCTCCCGCACGGCATAGGCCAAAAACATCAGGGCGATCCCCCCGGCGATCATTGTGTCGAACAGCCGCACCGCCGCCCGCACGTCCTTCCGCAGGAGCGCCGGCCAACGCGACGGCCCCGCCGATAGCCGCTTGCCGGGTTTCACCACCGGCCATTCGAACATCGCCAAAACCCCCAGCGCCGGAGCCCACGGCGAAACCCGTACGGTCACATAGAGCAGCACCGGTCCGCCCGCCGCAACGGAAACTGCCCCGGCGCGCCCTCCGGCCCCCAACTCAGCCCCAGCCAAGCCACCGCCAACCCCGCCACCACCCCCGGCATCGGCAACTGCGGCAGGTAGGCAACCACCCGTTCGGCGAGCAGCGCCGCCGCGAGCAGCAGCAACACCTCGCCCGTAATCTCCGCGTTGCCCCGGCCCAGGAGTGTCCGCCAGCGGATCTTGACGAGGCCCAGCAGCAGCGGCCCTAGCCGAGCCACGCGAAGTCCTCCCCGGCCGGCCGCGGAATGTGTTCGAAATAGACGTCCTTCAGCGGCCGTTCGCCCGTCCGCCCGCTGGCCACCACCTTGCCGCCCGAGAGAATCGAGTAAGTGCCAACCAACTTCTCGACAACATCCAGAATGTGCGAAGTAATAAACACCGCCGCGCCCTTGGCCGCCAGATTCACAAGCAGCTCCCGCATGTTCTCGGCCGACGAGGGGTCGATGCCCTCAAACGGCTCATCGAGAAACAACGTCTTCGGGTTATGCAGCAGCGCCAGCGCGAAGGCGGTCTTCTTCCGCATGCCGTAGGAGGCTTGCCCCGCCTCGGTGTGCCGCTCATCGAACAGGTCGAGATAGCGCAGCAACTGCCCCGCGCGCTCCTCCGTCTCCGCCGCGTTCAACCCGTAGAGCGGCCCGGCCAGCGTCAGATGTTCCCACAGCGTCAGCGCGTCAAACAGCGCCAGGTCCTCCGGCAGCACCCCGATCGTCCGCTTCACCGCCACCGGGTCCGCCGCCAGCGCAATGCCGTTGATCTCCACCGTCCCCGCCGTCGGAATCAGCAGCCCGGTCAGCATCTTCACCGTCGTCGACTTGCCCGATCCGTTCGGCCCCAGAAACCCATGAATACTCCCCGGCTCGACATGTAAATCTACCCCGGCCACGGCGGTAAACTCGCCGAACCGCTTCACCAAACCCGTCGCGCGGATGCTCATACGATGCTCCGCAGCGCCCGGCGCGTCACGTACTCCACGTTCCACCGGGCGCACGTCTCGCGCACCCAGTCCGGCCGCGTCTTCGCCGCATCGTTCATCCAATTGGCCACCGAGTCCTGCACATACTTGCTCGGATCGAGGACGCACCGGTCCAACACCGGCAACCCTAAACCTGGGTTCTTTTTGAGCAGCGGAATGTGCGGACACCAAACGCCGCGCGGCCGCGTCGCCTCGCTGGCGAAACGCCGCAGGTACGCCTCCCCTCCGGCCCACTCCGCCAGCAATCCAATGGCTCGTTCAATCTCCGCCGCGATCGCCGGCCGCACCCCGAGCCATGCCCACTCGCGAACGCCGAAATGGGCGTCCTGCGCCAGCGGGCGCACGGCTTCCAAGCGTTGTTCGAGCGTCCACCCCGGTCGCAGCCCCGCGCGGAACGCCGCCCAACCACGCACCGTATCCGACGGATGCCCAACTAAGTCGCCCTCAAAATCCAGCAGTGCCTCAGCGGCCAGTGTCATCCGCTTGGTGATTCCCAAGCCGGGATCGATCTCCCGGTCCACGCCCAGCGTTCGCAGCAGCGTCGTGAAGTCTACCGCCAGCCCTTCGCCCAACGTCGCCGACTCGATCTCGCCCCGGTTGAGTTGCCGTCGCAATTCCGGCGGCACCTCCGCCGGGCTGCTATACGTCTGCCGCCCCATCAGCAAACCGGCGCCGGGTGCGGATACGTGTCTTCGTTGTCCCGTGGGTCCTTCGCGTCCAGGCACTGCCAATCTTTCTCTACCAGAATGTCCACCGGTCCAGCGCCGCCGGCGATGCCCACCTGCTCCGTCCCCGCCCAAGTCGCCACTGCCGCCACGGGCAAGCCCACCGTCAGCACACCCTCGGCGAAGGTCACCCCCACCTCCAAGCCGCCCGGCGACAGCCGGTACACTAGCGCCTGCCCCGGCAGGTCGCAACGCCCTTCCACCGTTTCCCCGGCCGCCAGCGCCGCCACCTCTCCCTGTTTCACCCGCAGGCGTAAGGCGTTGCCATGAATGCGAAGCTTCATCAGCTCTTATTATAGAAGTGTGCCCATCTACGAGTACCGCTGCCCCGATTGTGACGCCCGCTTCGAGCGGATTCGGCGCATGGCCGAAGCCGATGCCCCGCTGCCTTGCCCAAAGTGCGGCGCCCCGCAGGCCGAACGGCAGTTGTCTTGTTTCGCCGCTGGCGGCAGTTGCAACGCCCAGGCCGGATCCGGCTTCTCCTGAGCCAACTAAGCTGGCGCCCGGTGGGCGTCCCAACATTTTGAGCAGCCATTGATCGGATTGGCCGTTTCCTTGCGCCTTGATGAGTATGGAAACGCTAACCCTTGACCAGCAGATCGCCGACGTCCTCGCGGCAACCCCCGAATACACTCGCCCGGCCCTCCGGCTCGTCAGCGGCCGGCCCATCGTCCTTGTCGCCAACTCCTTCGCCACCGACGCCGAAATTGACCATCTGCTCACCCTCGCCGCTGGCGACGCCGACCTGCTCGTCGCCCCGGACGTGGTCCTCTCCCGCCTCGCGGCCAGCATCGAAGAGGCCTTCGGCATCGCCAATCTCCGCGGCACGATGATGGAGTTCCGCACCAGCGACTGCCCTGCCCCGGCTGCCGCAACCGATGGCCCCCAACTGCTCGCCACGGCGACCTTATTCCTCGAAAACGGTCCCGGCGGTGGCCTGCACTTTCCCGGCGCTCCGGAAGGCCCGCTCTCCGTCAAAGCGGTCCGCGGCCGCCTCGTTCTCTGCTTCAACCGCCGTCTCGATGGCACCGAGGAACCCGCCGCCGAACCGGTCAGCACTGGCCTCCGCAAGAGCTTGACCCTGCGGATCTACAACCACCTCAGCGCGCTACTTGGATAACCCGATGCGCTTCAATGTACCCCCTTGGCTCCCATCGGCCTGCCTGGCTCTCATGATGATCTCCGCTGTGCTGGCGGTGCTCTGGATCAATCTGTCGTAGGGCTTACTGCTCCACGCGGAAGACGTAGTCCGCCAACTCCTCGCCGCGCGCATCAGAGACCGTAGCCACATAGTCTCCCGGTGGCAGCAGCGGCACACGGGCCACCCCGCCCCGCAGCTCCCCCGCCGCTACCTGACCACCGTCCACTGCGCGAAGCTGCCAGCGAACCGCTTCCCGGTTGCCGAAGTCCACCGCCAACCCAGTCACCCCCGGCGCGATCCGAACCACTTGAGCCGCCTCGGACCCGCGCAACGTACCCGCCGTCAACGCCACGGCCATCACGTTTTCCCGCGCTGGCTGGAACCAGAACCACCCAGCGACTAGCAACGCAGCCACCGCCGCCGCCCAGCGCCACCACTCGACGCCGCGGCGCAACCGCTTCCGCAGCGCCCGCGCGAAGGGCTCCCGTCGCACCAGGTCTCGCCGCGCCGCTCGGTAGCTTTCCCAAGCCTTGCGCTCCTCCGCCGTCAGCCGCCCGGCCACGTACTGATCAAGCAGCTCCTCCTCTTCGGCTTCCACCAACTCCAGAAACTCCGCCTCCGCAAACAGGCGCGCCTCAACGGCCTCCCGCTCCCGCTCGTCTAACTGTCCGAGTAAGTACCGTCGAATTTCGCTCACTCTATTCCATGGCCCCCGCGTCCGTTTCGTTACCAGCCAGGCACGCCCGCACACACGCTTCCAACTTGCCCCGTACCCGATGCATCCGCACCCGCAAGGCGTTGGCATCAATTCCCAACTCGGCGGCCAACGCAGCCCGCGCCCGAATCTTCTCGCCCCCTTCGCCGGTATAGAACCGCTCCACCCAGCTCCGGCTCGCCGGCGCCAGACGGTCTAAACAACGCTCCAGGCAATCGAGCGCCGCCTGCGGCTCCGCCCTCTCCGGGGCCGCCAGCCGACGCCCATCCAGCTCCACTACCTTCGGCTTTTTCCACCCCTCCCGCACGACGTTCCGCGCAATGCCCAGCACAAAGCTCTCGACGGTCGTTACCGCCACGCCCTCCGCCAGCCGCCGGGCCGCGCGGTCCAGTGTCTCATCGGCGGCCTCCTCGGCTCCCGGGTGCCGCTGCGCGCCGAAGTAGACCAGCAAGCGCCGCCGTAACTGCTCGTAGCGCTCTCCGGCGTTCTCTCCCAACACGGCCAAAAAGCCGGCAAAACTCTCCGGGGTCAGAGGAACTCCCCCTGCACCACGAACCCCGCCCAATAGAACGGATGCGCCCACCGGCGGCTCGCCGCCAGCCGCCGCTGCGCCTCCCGCAACGCCTCGGCCGCGGGCCGCTTGGCTACAAACATTTCTGTGTAGAAATGTTTCATCAGCTCCGCCGTGGCCCGGTCGTCCACCTTCCATAAACTCGCGACCACTCGCTTGACGCCAGCCTGTTGAAAGGCCCGCGTCAGGCTCATCAGCCCCTCGCGTTTCATCTCCCTGCCCAGCGCGGTCTGGCAGGCGCTCAGCACCGCCAACTCCGCCCCCAGCTTCATGCCATAGACATCGCGCAGCCGCAGGCTGCCGCCGCTCAACACAATCTCGGTCCGTTCCGGCCGATCGGTATCGAGCACGGAGTGCGCGGCGAAGTGCATCACGGCGGCCGGATTTTGCCGCACGGCATCGGGCGTGGCAGCCGCCCCCATGGCGGCCAACCGCTCCCCCGCCGGCACCAGCGCCAGCACCTGCTCGGCCTCCATCCGCGCAAACGCCAGCCGCGCCAACTGCGGCGCCGCCGGGTCCGCAAATACAGCCAATCGCTTACCCACGAATCCCGGCGCCCCCCGTTGCGCCGCCACCGCCGATGCCGATGGCGCCAGCGTCACGGCCGCGCCCGTCAGGTCCGCAAACGGAAGGTACTGCAACGCGCCGTCGGCCACCACCAGCAATCTCTTCGCAGAGACACCCGGCAGCAACGCCTTAGCCAACGCCGCGGCATCCGGCCGCGCCGAGCCGGCCGTGCGATACCCGGCGTAGGCCTGCCGCGCCATCGCCTCGAGCGTGCCCCGCCCCGGCAATAGCCGATGTTGCACGGCCCCCTTGGTCACGATAAACAGATGGCTCCGCTCCTGCCCCAGGGAATACTCCACTAGGGTCGTTTCCGCGTCCAGCACGTCACGCTGCACCTGCTCCGCGGTCAACGTCGCCCGCTCTGGCCCGCCCTTCACCCCGGCTTCCGATAGCGCCTCCACAATCGCCCGTGCTCGCGCCCGTTCGCTGATGGCAAAGGCACGCCGCGGGTCGCCCTTATCCAGTTCCAGGTACACCTCAATCAGAAACTCATACCGGTTCTGCACATACCCGATATAAGTCGCCCGCAGGTCCTGATCCGATAACTTCTGCCGCAAGCCCTCGGCCAGCGTCACCGCCGCCAACATCTCCCGGGCCGCCGCCTCCAGGTTCCCCGCCCGCCGTTCCAACATCGCCAGCGTCTGCCGCGCAAACGCCTCGCCGCCCCGATACTTCGCCTCGCTGAACAGCGCAATCGACCGCTGTAACTCCTCCCGCGCCGGGGCCACCGCGCCCTGCCCGAGTAACTTCGTCCCTAACTTCACCCGCGTCGACGCCTCCCCGCGGATGTCCTTCATCTCCTGCCGGATCGCCAACGCCGCGGCCAGATCCTCCTGCCCCATCTGCGGGTCCAGCATGGCGCGGGAGCTCAGCGCGTCGGCCTCGGTCCTCCGATCCCCGGCGGCGCGGGCCAGTTGCAGCGCTTCGTCCAGCAGCAGCCGCGCCTTGGCCGTCTCCCGTTGGTAGCGCCGCATCTCGCCGAGGCCGAATACGGTCAACGCCAGCGCCCCGGGCTTCGCCGTCCCCCGCTGCATCGCCAGCGCCCGTTCGAGATAGGCAAACGCCTTGGCGTTCTCGTTCAGGTTGAAATACAGCACCCCGACATCGCGGATCGTCTTGGCTTCGAGGTCGCGCAGCTGCGCCTTCCGCAGTACCGCCAATGCCTGTTCGTAGAACGCCAGCGCCTTCTGCCGTTCGCCAATGCCTTCGTGAATGTAGGCCAGCAGCCGCAGATTCAGCGCCTGTTCGGCCGGTTTGCCCAGTTGCCGGTGCATGGCCAACGACTGCCGCACCGCGGCAATGCCGTCCTCCGCCTGGCCCTTTTCATAGAGTTGCAACGCTTCGTTGTGCAACATCTCGGCGCGTTCGGCATCTTGCCACCAGAACAGCGCGAGAAAGATCCAGACGGCCATCCGTGCATCGTAGCGCCCCTACTGCCGCAGAAACAACATCCCGTTCAGTTTCAGCCCGTCCCGTGTGTGCGGCTCCATGGCGAAAATCTGCCGCCCCACCCCGTCGATGTCGGCCACCAGCGAGTTGCCAAAGATCCGGTAGGTGCCGGTGGCCGTATTGCTGGCCCCCACGCTGCCGCCGCCGTACACCTGCGAGCTGGTGTCAAAGTAGTTCTGCTGCGTCGACTGAAAGCGGTTCCCTGGCAGGAACACCACCGTCCAGTTGCTCGAGTAACTCGAAGAGTCCCGCACGCCGGTGCGCGTGCTCTTATAGTTACTCAACTCCCACCGGCCCAGCACCTGCTGCTCGGCGGCCGTGTTCCGCGGCGGAGCCTGAAAGCGCGCGCTCTGCAGCATCGCCCGGCCCCGGCCCTGCAGTTCGGCCAGCCGCTCCGGCCGTCCCACCGCCATCACGGCGAAGTAGACCTCTCCTTGCAACTGCATGCCGTTCCAGGCCACAAACATGCCGTTGGCGTATTCCTGCTCGGCGTTCGCGCCGGAAAACGTAGGCCCGGCCGTCACCCGCAAACCCGGCAGGATGGTATTGGAAATCCCCACCGCCTGCTGCGCCAGCTCCTGAATTGACCGCGCGGCCGATATCCCCGAACCCACCAGAATCCGCTCCGCCGCGCCGTCCACCGGCTCCACCACCGTCATCAGCGGCGAGTATCGCGCCCGCCAGCCCTCCGGCACCGGAAACCGGTACGACCCATCCGGCGCGGCAAACTCGCCGGCCAACAGCGGCAGCGTTGATAACAGCATGGCAATCATCCTCATACCCTGGAATGGCCCACCGCCGAAAAACATTACCATTACCAGTAATGTTTTTCGCTCTGCCCCCATTCCTCACGAATGCTTCATCGCGCCAACCTCATCGTGCTCGCCCTTGTGGCCTGCCTGTTCCTGTCGAGCAACACCTGCCAATACACCTTCGGTCAGCAGGCCCTGCTCATCCAAGCCATTAGCGAGTGCATGCAACTCCCCTTGAGTCCCTCGCCGCCTTCCCCGTACCCCTACTTCCTCGGGGGCTCCGGCCGCTTTGAAGCCAACCACGGCCAGGCGAACGACCGGTATCCCCTTCTCGGCCGCGGCCCCGGCTACTTCCTCTATCTCAACGCCCACGAGACCATCCTCGATCTTCGTCCCGCCCAACGCGTCATCCGTCTCACCCTCGATGGCGCCGCCGCCGGCGCCCCGCTGCTCGAGCCCGAAGGAGAAGTCAACTACTTCCTCGGCGCCGACCCCACCCGCTGGCTCTCGCACATCCCCACCTACCGCGAGGTCGGATACCGCGGCGTCTATCCGGGCGTCGACCTCGTTTACTACCGTAAGGACAGCCATCTCGAACACGACTTCCGCCTCGCCCCCGGCGCCGACGCCACCCGCATCCGCTGGCGCTTCTCCGGTGTTGACCGCGTCACCCCCGACGGCGAAGGCCTGCTTCTCGTCGCCGGCGCCGCCCGCATGCGTTGGCGCACTCCCCTTGCCCAGCAGGGTGCCCGCCGCATCCCGGTCCGCTATCAGCTCCACCCCGATGGCACCGTCGGCTTCGCCCTCGGCACCTATGACCGCGCGCAGCCCCTCGTCATCGACCCAGTCATGGAATACCTCACCTACCTCGGCCAGCGCGGCGGCGAACTCGCCGGCCGCAGTACAGTGGACCCCCAAGGCAACATCATCCTCACCGGCGCCACCACGGATCCCGTCTACCCCGTCACCCCCGGCGCCCCGCTCACCAACCCGCAGGGCTTTGCCCCAGCGAACATCCTGATCTCGAAGTTTGACCCCACCGGCACCCGCCTGCTCGCCTCCACCTATATCGGCGGCGGCAACGCGGAAATGGCCGCCGCCGTGGCGACCGACGCTGCCGGCAACCTCTACGTTACCGGCGCCACGAATAGCCCCGACTGGCCCACCACGGCCAACGCCTTCCAGCGCCGCCCCGCCACCATGGAGGCCGGCAAAACCGATCCCGGCAACTGCTTCGTCGTCAAGCTCAACCCGGCCGCCTCCGCGCTGCTCTACTCCACCTTCCTCAGCGGCAACCAAACGGACGGCTGCATCGCCCTCGCCGTCGACGCCGCAGGCCACGCCTACGTCACCGGCGGATCCGATTCCCCCAACTTCCCCACCAGCCCCGGAGCCTATCAAGCGCGCCCTCGCCTCGGCAGCGCCGACATCCGCTACGACGTCTTCGTCACCAAGCTCTCCCCCGACGGAAGCACGCTCGCCTACTCCACCTTCGTCGGGGGCTCGGGCTCAGAAACCGGCCACGGCATCGCGATCGACGCCGCGGGCCACGCTTACGTCACCGGCGTCACCAATAGCCCAAACTTCCCCACCACCGCCGGCGCCCTCCGCGCTACCCCAGCCGGCTCCGGCGGCAGTCCGCTCTTCTATCCCATCGGCGATGCCTTCGCCATCAAACTCAACCCCACCGGATCGGAACTGCTTTATAGCACTTACCTCGGCGGCGCTCGCGACGATTCCGGCTTCGCCATCGCCGTCGACCCCTCCGGCAGCGCCTACATTGCCGGCAATACGCTCTCGCGCGATTTTCCCACCACTACCGGCGCCCTGCAGCGCGATTGGCGCGGCGAAGGCGGGAACGCCGGCCTGCCTGCGGGCGACGCCTTTGTGGCCAAGCTCAATCCGGCCGGCACGGCCCTAGTCTACAGCACCCTCCTCGGCGGCGCCCGCGACGACCGCGCCGTATCCCTCGCTCTCGGCGCCGGCAATACTCTCCACATCGTCGGTCACACGCTGTCTACCGATTTCCCCGTCTCCGCCGACGCGGCCCAAGCCACCCAGCGCAGCACGAACCTCACCGCCCCGCTCCAAACCGGCGACGGCTTCTATGCCCATCTCAACGCGGAGGGCAATCGAGTGCTCTATAGCACGTACCTCGGCGGCGCCGGCAACGATTGGCTCTCCGGCGTAGCCGTCACCCCGTCCGGCGCAGTGGTCGTCACCGGAAACACGGCCTCGGAGAACTTGACCGTCTCCGCAAACGCCTTCCAGCGAACCTACTTCGGCGCCGGCGCTCAATGGGAGCCCGCGGGGGATCTCCTCATCGCCCGCTTCGTCACCCCGCCCGCCATCGCCTATGCCAACGCCGCCAGCTATGCCACCGGCGCCGTCGCCCCGCGGCTTATTACCACGCTGGTCGGCACCGGCCTCACCCCCCAGTCCCGCTTCGTCTTCGATGGCGTCCCTGCCGAAGTGCTCTATAGCACTCCCACGCAAGCCGCCGTCGTCGTCCCGGCCGGGGTGCGCAACCCCACCACGCTGATCGTCGATAACCAGCCGCCCGTGGTCATCCCCGTCGTCCCGGCCCAACCCGCGCTCTTCACGGCCAACGCCTCCGGCTCCGGCCCCGGCGCCATCCTGAACCAGGATGCCTCGCTGAACACGGCCACTAACGCCGCCCGCCCCGGCGACATCGTCGTCCTCTATGGCACCGGCGACGGCCCCGGCCCCGTGCAAGCCACCGTAGCCGGACGCCCCGCGGAGGTCCTCTACGCCGGTCCCTCCGCCGGCCTGACTATCGGCCTCGTCCAGGTGAATATCCGCGTTCCGGCCGAAACGCCGCCCGGCGCCCAACCCGTCACGATTCGGGTGGGCGCCGCCAGCAGCCAACCGGGCGTTACCGTGGCGATCCGGGAGTGAGCTTCCACTGCTCGTCGAAGAACCCGGCGGAAACGACCTTGCCGGGATACTTGCCGTCGGCCGGGGTCGTCGAATCGATCACGGCCCAATCGGGCAGCTTCGAGATCTGCCGGGCGTTGTTCAAGTAGTCGAACTCACGGAACGTGAAGCCGGAGTTCACCACCACATACCGCGTCGGGTTCAGCGGATTCGGATAGACGAACGCCGGATAATGCGTCGCTGCGGAATACGCAGCCGCACCAACCTTCACCTGCTCGCCCGCCCATTGCACGGGCAGCCGGTCGGCCAGCTTCGCGAGCAGCGAGTTCGTCGCCGGCGTCCCCCAAACCACGATGTGGTGAGCGGCCAAATCGGCCTCGGTCACCTCGCTATCTTTCTTCACACGCGCCTCGCCACGGAACTGCCGCCGCCACTCTTTGATGGCCCGCGCCTGCTCCGCTTCGATCCGCTCGCTGCTCTTGCCGGATCCGGTGACGATCAGGAAGCTATCCATGAACGCATCGTCAATCGGCCCCTGCAGCCCGTGCACCTTCCGCAATCCGGTGGCGGACCCGGCCACCCATTGCCCGCCCTGCTTCACAAAGCTGACCTTCCAACTGCGGTCGCTGGCCGGGCCCGTCACGTCGATGCGCTTGCCGTCAATCGTCACGGCCGTCCGCCCCACCAGTTCCACCGGCGCGCCGCCCGGTCCGAACGCGAGCGTCAACCCGGTCACGCCCGCCGTCTTCACCTCCACGCCCGCCCCGGCGATCATCGCGTCGACACTGCCCTTCTCCCAGTGCTGCGCCAAGCCATCCACCGTGACCCACTTCATCCGGTTGTAGCGCAGCGTATACGTGACGAAACGAACCCGCCGCGGATAGGCCTCCCGACCCTGCGCCGCGATCGCGTCGATCTTCTGATTCAGCTCCTCCCGCGCCCCCGGATGATATCGGTGGCCCGTCTGCGGCCCGATCACGTGCGTCATCGGAATTCCTTCTTTCTCGAGATACTTCGCCATGAGATCGGCAGCCTGCTTCTGCCCGTCGATCTCGCCGCTATAGGCCACCAGCGGCACGTTGGTGAAGTTCGCCGCATAGTCCGTGGCATCGTACATCCGCCACAGCTTCTGCTCCCACACCGGCGGCATCTCCTTCAACTTCAGGAACTCGCGGCTCTCGCTAAATCCTGCGCCCGGCGCCACCGCCACCCACTGCCCCGCGTAGTGCGCGCCAATGTGCCACGCCGCGGCCCCGCCCATCGAAAAGCCGCGCATCACGATCCTGTTGTCATCAATCCGGTACTGCTTCTTCACCGCCTCCAGCGCCTCAAACAAATCGATCTCGCCGGCAAACTTGTTCGCGTTGCAGTAGCGGCCATAGAGGTGCAGCACGATGGCATCCCGCGGCGTAAATTCACCGGAGCGGCTCATGCGCTCCGATAAAAAGTTGACTTCGCTCAACTGCTCGGCCCGGCCGTGGAACCACGCGTCTAGCCGCCAACTGCGCGGCAACCGGGCGTCATAGGACGGCGGCACCACCAAGCCATAGGGCTGCACGGAGCCGTCGATCTTCGAAACATACCCCCTCACCACCAAACCCGTCGCCCGGGTCCACGGCGCCTCGCCGTTCCGCAGCGCCTCGGCGCGGTTCACCCCTTCCGTCAGCAACGCCCGCGCCTTGGCCGGCTCATCCGGCCGGAAAAACTCGTTGTTTTCAAGCGCAAACCTAGCCGCATCCCGGAAGATGATCACGTCGGGCAGCAGGGCATGGTTACCGAGGCCAGCGATCAGCCCCGAGAGCCTTTCGATCCCGGCTTTCAACTCCTTCTGATCGGCTTCCGAGACAGCCACACCCGGCGGGGGGATCGGCCGGTCTTGCGCCCAAATCGTCGCGACCAGCAGGGAAAAGCAAAGGAACTTCATTTTCATATTCCCGGATAGCATATCCCAGAAAGTTTTCTTTTCGCGGTGAGCCGATTCGCCACCGCTTTTCGCGTCTCTGGAGGTGTCGGAATCTCACACCGTTCAGCCCGGCGATTGCCTTTTCAGTATTGCGGAAGAGTATGGCTATCACTGGGAGACCATCTGGAAGGATGCGTCGAACAGTTCACTCCGCCAGCTGAGAAAATCCCCGGCCGTCATCGCGCCCGGCGACCCGCTCAACCTGCCCGGCAAAAGACTCAAAAACTTGGATCGGCCCACCGACCAGACGCACAAGTTCGTTCGGCTCGGCACCCCGGCCAAGCTCCGGCTCCAGTTCCTTCGCGATGGCGAACCGCGCGCCGGCGAGCCGTATACCTTGGACATCGACGGCGTGACCCGCTCCGGCGCCACCGACGGCCAAGGCTTCGTTACCGAATATCTCCCGCCGAAAGCCCGCCGCGGCGAACTGATCATCGGCCAGGGCGAAAACCAAATGACGTACCCGCTGCAACTGGGTCATCTCGATCCCATCGACAGCGGCCCCGGCGTTTCGCAGCGGCTGAGTAATCTTGGCTTTCTGCCGCCAGACGCAAACCCCGACGACCCGGACGTTCGCGGAGTTGGCCTCCGCCGGTTTCAGTCCACGCACGGTCTGCCGATTACGGGCGAGGCCGACGCGGCGACGGCGGACAAGTTAAAGACCCTGCACGGCTCTTAAGGAAGCGTCATGGATACTCACGGACACGAAGAGTGCGCCAAGCTAGGCGGCGAAATGATCCAGGCCGCCATCGACAGTTCCCGGCATCCGCAGTTGCGGTTGGGAGCTTTCTACCTCGGCAACTGGTTGACGGACGTTTCGCAAGCCGTCGACCCCGTCGCCATCTCCTCACTCCGCGTGAAATTCCGCCAGGCCATGTACGCTGTGATCCAGGAGGTCGAGGCCGCCTCCGCGTATCTTCCGGGCTTTACCCAGGCCCAAGTTGGCCAGTTCCGGAACAGCTTGAATGAGGAGCATTGCCGGATCGATAACGCCGCGGCGGCCATTGCCGGCACTACCTCGGCCAGCCCGTTGGCCGGTTTGATCAAGCGAACCTTTTTCGTCCTGGGATACCGGAAGTTTGTTCATCCCGATTCGCCCAAAACGAAACGCCGGATGGATTTCCCGTCGTACAAGGAAATCTTCAACCAGCGATTCACCCAGTATTTCCCCCACGAGCACGTCGACCGCTACCCAGGGGACCCCGCCGAGCGTGGCGGCTACAGCAAAAAGGTAGCCGTTGGCACCTTAACTCCTACGGGCACCGGCACCGGCCAATCCAAGCTAACCCCGCACCAGTACGAATACCTCGTCGAAGACATCCGGGTGGTCGCCGGCTTGCTGGCCGAGGTTGATCTGCATTGGGCCAGAAAGACGTTCAGCGGCCGGCGGAGCGTTTCTGATGAGGACGTTGAATGGAACAAGCACCTGGCAAAGCTCGGTCACGCGGTCCATGCCGTGGAGGACTACTTCGTGCACTCCAACTACATCGAACTGGCGCTGAGGGATTGGCCGGACGGCGCGAAGTATCGCCCGGATCCCTCCCTGCAGCTGGGCTCAGGTTACCTCGAAACACCAACGGAAATTGTCGAAAAGCGCCTGCGCCAATTCGACGGCGAAAAGTTGCCGAATCTCTCCAAAGAGAGAAACGTGGTTACTGGCTACTTTGACTTCGTGGACACTTTCTTTAGCTTGCGCCATGTGTACGAAGGCATCTTCGGAGAAAAGGAAGGCGACGGCGAAGAAGGAGACGAGGCGGAAGGCTGGCGGCGGCTGCTCCATTCCGTGGTGCAGGCCATCCATGAGCAGACCCGTCTCGATCCTTCCGTTAGTTTGGAGAACGCCCGGAAGATTGCTCGCCGCGAGGTGGTGCACCAAGCCTATTACGGTAAGGCCGAACGGCAGCTCGCGGCCCAGGAGTTGCTCAACGAATGCCCTAGTGAAATCCGCGAGGAGTTCTATGAGGTCGCCGCCCAGTTCTGTGTGCGGGCGCCTGGGGCGGCCGTTAGTATGTACTCCGCCTTTGAAACCGTCGTCGAATTCACCAGCCATCTCAGCGCGCCCGTAAAGTGGATCGAAGGGTTGTTGAAGCCGCTCATGGGTCCATCGCTGTCAAGTATGATCGTCAAATCCATTAGCCACCAGATTCTGCGGATTGTCGACAACCGTCTCGGCCGGACTCGCATCGGCAGTCATTCCTTGCTCGCCAAGGACTACGCCTGGCACGTGCAGGGTTTGAGCGAACTCGACCGGCTGTATGATCTGGCCAAAGGTCTGGCGAAGGCCATCCACTGGTACATTCTGTATGCGCTTACCCGGTGGTCACGGGTGGAAGCCATTCCGGCCGCCCGGACTTTTGCCGGCGACGAGACCGTGTTCAACACCATCGAGGAGCGTCTCTACATCGACTGGCTCGAGCTTCTTGAATGCTTCTTGCGGAATCCCCATTCCGTGCCCGCACCGCCGGGCACCCCTTGGTGGCAGAATATCGTCAAGCACGGCTACACCAACATGCAAGCCATGATGAGCCTGGTGAGCGCCGCTCCGCCGCCCCACCAGTTTCGTTATATCACCGAGGCCGAGGTCAAGCAGTTCATCGCGGACGCCGCCGCCCACAACCAGAAACTGGAAGAGTTCTACAACACCGATCCGGCCGTTATTTCCATCCGCACTACGGAAGAATACTGCGCCCCGATGGGACGATAGAATAGCGGGGCGATGGCCTTTTCCCACATCACAACTTGCGGCCAGTGCGGCGCCGGCAACCGCATCCCCGCTGCGCATCTGGCCCACCGTGGCCGCTGTGGCAAATGCAAGGCGGCCCTGCCTGCGCTCGCCAAAGCGCTCCCGGTCGACGCCGAGGCCTTCACCGAGATCATCGGCTCCGCCTCCGTGCCTGTCCTAGTCGACTTCTGGGCCTCCTGGTGCGGCCCCTGCCTCATGGCCGCGCCCGAAGTCGAAAAGCTCGCCGCCGAAATGGAGGGCCGGGCGATCGTATTGAAGGTGGATACGGAAGCGCAACCCGCCTTGGCCGCCCGCTATCGCATCCAGTCCATCCCCAACTTCATCGTCTTCCGGAACGGTCAGATCGTCCACCAGCAGGCTGGCGCCGCACCGCGGAGCCAGATGCGCGCGTGGCTCGAAACCTAAGTCTTGAAGAAGCCCAGATCCGCCGTCGGGAAGTTCGCCAGATTGGGGAACACGGTAGTCAAACCACTATCCGGCACCCCGAACCACTTCGCCAACGTTGCTCCGTACTGATCGAGCGAAATCGACGGAATCCAGTTCCCCCGGCTGCCGGAATCATCCGCTCCGTTCAGAACCATGCTGGGATACGTGCCGTAAAACCCACTCTTCACCGCTCCGCCCGTCACAAACTGATGGCCGCCCCAGGCGTGGTCCGTGCCGTTGCTGGCGTTGGGCTGGAAGGTCCGGCTAAACTCCGACTCGGTGAACAGCGTCACTTGTTCCGACAGTCCTAACTCCTCCATCGCCAGATTAAACGCAAGCATCGCCGCGCTCAGGTCGGCGAGCAACTGCGGCTGCCGGTTGGGCTGATCCTCATGGGTATCGTAGCCGCCCTGCGAACAGAAGAAGATCTGCCGTTGCAGACCCACCGCCCCGCGGATCTGGATCAGCCGCACGATCTGCCGCAACTGGTTGCCGATAGAAGTCGTGGGGAACGGCGTCGTCAAACTCGGCAGATTCGCGAAGGCATCATTGGCCTGCCGCAGCACAACCAGCGAGTCGTTGATGCGGCTGCCCGCGGCCTGCACGAGGGTTACGCCGTTCGAAAGCGTCAGAATCTGTTGCAGCGCGTTTAGCCTTTCCAGGTCACCCGGGCGGTTCTGCTGACCGGTCACGGCGATGTTGGGTGAGGCGATCTGCGAGGGTTGCGTCTGCTGGCCCACCAGAAACAGGGAGTTGCCGTTCACTGAAACCGCCGCGGGAAACAGCGACGGCTGGTTCAGGGGCCGAATCTGGTCGGCAATTCGCCCGGCCCAACCCGATTGGGCGATGCCAATGGGAATCGCGCTCTGCCACTGCTGCTGCTGGTCGGAGTGCGAGAACAGGTTGCTCGGCACCGGCTGCTGGTTGGCCCGGTACTGCGCCCGCGTCAGGGGCCGCACTAGCATGCCGACGTTCGAAACGACGGCCGCCTTGCTGGTCTGAAACAGGGTCTGCAGGCCGGGCATGGACGGCGGCAGCCCGTAGGTGGAACTGCCCGCGTTGGTGGCCTGCAGGAGGTTGGTGCGGGGAATGGCGATCGCTCGCCGGACGCCGGCATAGGCCGCGTATCCGGCGTCGTCGGTGGGAATCAGCATGTCATTCGCATCGCTGCCCCCGAATAAGAAGATGCATACCAGCGCCTTGTAGCCGGAGTTCGCCGTTTGGGCCAAGGCGTTAATCCCGCCTAACTGACCCAGCGCTCCAGCGGCCCCCAGGCCGGTCACCGCCCGGCAGCCAAGCCGCAGGAACTCCCGGCGATTGGCAAGCAAGCCGGCATGTCGACGTGCAGAAGAGATAGCCATGTTGTTTCCTTGTTTACCGTTTCACCAGAACCTGCGGAGACGCACCCACCAGATAAAGCGCCGTGATCGCCTTCATCCGGTTGCTGGTCTGCGCATTGACCGCCTGCAAAATCGTGGCCCGCACGTTGCTGTTAACGGTGCCCCGGTTCAGTGCGTTCGCCGCAGCCGTGATGAGCGCATCCGGGTTCGTCGCCAGTTGATCCCAGGGGTTCAGATCCAGCACGGCCGCGCTCCCCAGCCCATTGCTGGCCAACCGGTAGATCAAGTTCACCGCATTCATCGCCGTGGTGGCATTCAGAGCCTGGAATTCGGGACCGGGCTTTGAGAACGGCGAGAAGTAGCTGAACACGCTGCCCGGGTAGAACAGGTTCTGACCCACCCCGCTGACTGTGCTCGCCAAGCCGCCGTTCGAGCGCATATCCAACGCCCGGATGATGTTCAGGGTCAACGCCAAGGGTTCCCGCAGGGATCCCTGGTCGGCGTTCAACTCCGAGTACGGGCCCGCCCCGGTCCCCGCTTCCGGATCGGTCAGAATCGCTTCCACCACCGATTTCAGGTCCCCGCGCACGCCACCGCTGTTGCTGTTGAACACCCGGGCCACCCGGTCGACATAGGCCGGCGAGGGGTTCGACGTCACCAGGCGCTGAATCAGCCGGTAGGAGACGAACGGTCCGACGTTCGGGTGATTGAAGATCGCGTCCAGGGCCGAAGCCAGATCCTGCCGGGCCATTTGTCCGGCCGGAATGGTCACGCCGGGCAGAATCGCCTTAGCCGTCGTGTCATGTTCGGCCTCGATCGGAATCATCGGTTCGGCCCAGTTATCCGGCGCGCGGAACTTCGGCGCCGCGCCGTTCATTGGCGCCGAAGTCCAGCCCGTAAACACCTTGGCCAATTCCGAAACGTGCGTCTCGTTGTAGCTCGCTGGGTTGCCGGTCTTCGGCGTTCCGTTCGGATTCAGTTCGACGAGACCGATCGTGAACAGTTGCATCAACTCGCGGGCATAGTTTTCGTTGGCCACCGTGTTGCGGGCCGGGTTCGCCTTGGCGTTGTTGAGCATGTTCAAATAACGACCCATGGCGGGGTTCAACGTGATGCGTTCAAGCAACCGCCGGTAGTTACCAAATGCTTCCTCGTGCAGAATCCGCAGATACGGCACGTATTGCCGGTGCTCGCCCAAATCCACCGCCGAGACCACCAGAATGGAGTGCAGCGCAAAGGCCACCCGGTGGCGCAGTTGATCCGGCGCATTCAGGGCGTTCAGAATCCAGGTGGTCTGCAGACGGCTCATCCCCTCTTGCGATCCACCCGGCGTCGCCTCCAGCGCATCCGGAAGCGGCGTCATCGGGGCGCGAAACTGCTCGGCCAACCAAGCCGCCCGGCCAATGGCTTGCACCTTGGCGATGGACGCCGGGTCCGCTCCGTAGCTTGCTTGCTCCAGAAAGCGAATCGCCGAACCGTAGCCCATGAGCTCCTGACTCTCCGCCGCCCGGCCCCGGGTTCACCACGCGGAGAGTGGTCATCTGCCCGGCCACCGGCGCGAGAATCGCCGTCGCGCGCAGTTGGCCGGTGTTCACATAGGTTGTTGCCAATTCAAAAGCGCCAAGATACACCTTCGAGGAGGGCGTAAAGAGCGATCCGTTTAGCGTAAATGTCGTCGTGTTGCTCGCTTGGGGAGCGGTAGTCAAGCTGGGGTTTAACGGAGACGGCTGAACTAGCGGCGCGGGCGAGGTGCCGGTTTTGGCCACCGTGGGCGAGGCACTCGTCAGCACGGGAATCGGATTTTGGAGATTGACCACGGCCACCGCGAATCCGCGCGCATCGTGGCGACTTACCACCTTCACGTCCACTCTAGCCGCAGGCGGCGCCGCGGGCGCGGTGTACAGCCCGGTCGCGTCGATGGTCCCCACCATTGCATTCCCTCCGGGGATCTCATTCACCAACCAATCCACCGTCGACACGGAAGTGTTCGAAACATACGCATTGAACTTCACCGTCGCGCCGCCCCGCACCGTCGTCGAGGTCGGCGACATAGTCACTTTCACCGGTGCATTGACGGTCAGGCCGCGGGTGTTGCTCGGCGAGGCGCCGGGGTCCGGATTCGAGACGATCACGTCAATCGAGTTGCCCGCCGGGTTTTCTGCCACCGCCGACACTTCCAGCTCCGTCGCGCTCAGAAACCGCGGCACAGCCGGCTTACCTTCGAGCGTCACCGTGCTGGAGGGCAGAAAGTTCGTCCCCCGAATCCGCAACGTGTAGGCCAAACCCGTATTCACCGCCGCCGGTTCCAGTGCCGTAATGGTGGGTTTCGCATTTTGAATCGTCACCACCGCCGTCGCCGATTTGGTGGCATCAGCCACTGATGTAGCGCGCACGGTCACCGACCCACCAGACGGAATGGTCGCAGGAGCCGTGAACTGCCCCGAGGCGGTTATCGTGCCCGCGGTCGCCGTCCACTGCACTGCCGTATTGGTTGTGTTCTTGACAGTAGCCGAGAAGCTACGGGACTCATTGACGCGCAGCGTCGCCGTCGTCGGCGAAACCGTGATCGTGACCTGTTGCGCTTGCAGAAGGCCACTCAAAAGGATTGTAGATAGGGCCAGTCGGGACAGCATCGTCTCCCTGAGAGTAACAGGACTACCAGGACCAGTCCAGAACTAGTTTGCCCTAATACCCTCTGAGGGCAATGCCTCTACCCCCCATACAAGGGGGGCTCACCCGGCGGACGGGTCTTCCAACGGCGATGAATCCAGAGCCACTGGTCCGGATATGCCCGAATCGCCCGTTCCAAGGCGTTTTGAATCCGCTGGGTGTCGATCAACACGTTTCCCGTGATCCCCACCGGCGGATCGAACCGAAGTATGTATTTCCGCTCTTCCGCCGACCACACCGCGTAACCGGGAATCACGGTCGCGCCGGTCCGCGCCGCCAACTTGGCGAACGTCGGGCTGACGCACGCCTTCCGGCCGAAGAAGTTGACGAACAGCCCGTCGTCCAATCCGACGTTCTGATCCACCAGGATGCCCACCGCCTGGTTGGCCTCGAGCGCCCGGTAAATCGGCCGAATCCCCTCGGCTTTGCCAAACACAGTATTGCCGCTCGCCGTTCTCCGTTCCCGCACCAGGGCGTCGAGCAGCGGGTTATCGAGCGGCCGCACGACAATATGCATCGGCTCGGTCAGCAACGCATGCGCATAAGCCGAGAGCTCCCAGTTCCCGAGGTGCAGCGTGGCAAACAGAACACCCTTCCCCTTGGCCTTAGCCGCCTCGTAATGTTCGAATCCCTCGTAGCGGATCCACTCGCCGACGTTCTCCTTATTGATCCGCGGAAACCGGGCGAAACAGACGAGCATCCGGCCAATCGAGCGAAACACCCCGTCGATGATCTGTGGATCCATCCCCGTCAATTCGCAATTCCGCTGCGCAAACCGCCGCAGTTTGGGTACCGCCCGATCCAGTACTTTGGCGTAGACCGAACCCAGAAACCGGGTGGGGCCATAGCTTACGCTGGCAAGAATCAGGCGGACTAACCAATATTCCAGGCGGTTTCGCCGCTCGCTACGCAATCCACCCGCCTCCCAGCACCAGGTCGCCGTCGTAGACAGCGGCCCCTTGGCCCGGGGTAACGGCGCGCTGCGGCTGGTCGAACTCCACTTCCAACCGGCCGTCGACCAACCTGCGCCCGGATCGGTTCGGCCGGCTCGGCAATCGAAATCCAGTTCATATCCCGAACCGCCATGCGCGTGGTTAACAACTCGTCCGGCCCGCCCACCGTTACCCGGTTAGACGCCGGTTCGGTGGCGATGACATACAACGGCTCCGGCGCGGCCACGCCGAGTCCGCGGCGCTGGCCCACCGTGTAGTTATGAAAGCCGGCATGGCGGCCCACCACTTCCCCGCTCTGCGTCACAATTTCGCCGCCGCCCGCCGGCACGGCCATGCCTTGCTCTTTGGCATACGCGGCGATAAACGCCGCATAGTCGCCATTCGGCACGAAACAGATCTCCTGCGAATCCTGCTTCTCGGCCACCGGCAGCCCGGCCTCCCGCGCCAGTTCCCGCGTCTCCGTCTTGAGCATCTCCCCCAACGGAAACAAGGTCTTAGCCAATTGCGCCTGGGTCAGTCCGAGCAGGAAGTAAGTCTGATCTTTCGTCGAATCGACGGCGCGCCGCAGTTGGTAGCGGCCGGAGGCTTCGTCGAACGAAACCCGGGCGTAGTGGCCGGTCGCGATCTTCTCGGCGCCAATACCCGCGGCCATTTCGAGAAACGTCTCGAACTTAATGAAGTTATTGCACAGCGTACAAGGAATCGGCGTCCGGCCCTGCAGATAGTCGTCCACAAACGGCCGCACCACATGCTGCTCGAATTGATCCTCGAAGTTGACGACATAGTACGGGATGCCCAAAAACTGCGAGACATACCGCGCGTCATAGACATCATCAATCGAACAACAGCGCCCGGACGACGTCTCCGTCGCCAACTCCGGCAGCCGACGTTGATTCCAAAGCTGCATCGTCATCCCGACAATATTCTGCCCCTCGCGCTTGAGCAGCGCGGCGACCGCCGAAGAATCTACGCCGCCGGACATGGCGACGGCAATCAATCCATTAGACATAAGTAGGCGACAACTTTCGTAAATGCGCGACCGCGGAGCCGACCGCTCCAATCAACGCCTCTACCTCATCCAGGGTATTCGATTCCCCCAGTGAAAATCGGATGCAACTCTTCGCTTCGGTCTTCGTCAGGCCGATGGCCAACAGCGCCGGCGACGGCTCGACGGCCCCGGATGAGCAAGCGGCGCCCGAAGAGACCGAAAACCCGCGCAGGTCGAGCGCGATCACGAGCGCCTCGCCTTCGAGACCCGCGAATCGGATGTTCGTGGTATTTGGCAATCGCGGTGCACCCGCGCCCTGCACTACGGCATCCGGCACCGCGGCCAGAATCCCGGCTTCCAACCGGTCCCGCAACGCCGCCACGTCGTGCAGCGGTCGAGCCGCCGCCGCGCCTAACGCCACGATGCCTGGAACGTTTTCCGTACCCGCCCGGCGACCGCTTTCGTGCCGTCCGCCGAACTGCAACGGCGCCAGGTCGACCCCTTTCCGCACGAACAACGCGCCAATACCCTTGGGCGCCTGCATTTTGTGCCCACTCACGGAATAAAGATCGACGCCGAGCGCACCCAGATCAACGGCCATCCGGCCCGGCACCTGCACGCCGTCAGAGTGGAACAGCGCGCCGAACTCATGCGCAACCGCGGCCAGGGCCGCCACCGGTTGCACGGTGCCGAACTCATTGTTGGCGTGCATGATGGATACCAAATCCGTCTCCGGGCGCATCGCCGCGCGCAGGGCTTCCGGGGTGATCAAACCATTCTGGTCCGGGGCTACCACCGTGACATCGGCCCGCCGGGCGAGCGTCTGCGCCACCGCCGGATGCTCAATCGCGCTCGTCACCACGTGCCGCGCCGGCAGCGAAAGCGCCAGGTTGTTCGCCTCCGTCCCCCCGCTCGTAAACACGATCTCTTTCGGCGAACAGCCCAACCGCGCCGCCACTTGCCGCCGCGCCGTTTCCACCATTTGCCGGGCCCGCTGCCCGTCCCGATGGATGCTCGACGGATTGCCGCACGCCTCCGTCAGCGCCGGCAGCATCGCCGCCAACACATCGGGCGCCACCGGGGTCGTCGCGTTATGGTCGAAGTAAGCCAACTTCCATGGTATCAAGGCGCGAAATCCGAGCCGAACGCACCCAGACCGTCCCTGGCGAAGGGTTGACCAGCCGAAGCCAGCTCTGCGCAGGCGGCGCCGTCCCGGCCGGAATTACGAAACGAACCCAACGAAACTCCCGGCCCAGTTCCCCAATCGTATGGTCCTGCTCGGCGGCATCATAGCCCTGCCCTCCGTAGAAGTCCGCGTAGAAGGCGCTCGTATCGCCTTCGGCCCGAGCCTCGAACTCGACAACGTATTCGAAATCGGCCTGCAGCGGCACCAGGTGTTGCGCAATGCTCACCGGCTGGCCGCGCAACTGCAGCACGCCACCCTCCAGACGCGGACCTCCGGCCACCTCCCAACGTTCCAGATGCAAGGGAGGCCCCGGCTTGCGTTCCCCGGCATACAGCGGCTGCTCGCGATGGAAGGTCACCTGGTAACCTGCGGTGTCTTCCTTGCGCAGCACGTTCACCCGCCGCACGCCTGAGTCGTCGTACCGCATCAGCACCACACTCCGATAAGGCACCCAAGACGGAGCCTTCCGCAAAATGAAGCCCCGATGCCCCATCGTGTTCTCCGCCAGCATCCCCTTGGCATCGCTATCAAACACCAGATCCGCGTATTCAACCGTCGCCACTCCCGCCCGCCCCGGCGCGAAGATCTTTAGATTCACGTTGTCCGACCGGTACAAATTCTTCACAAAGATGTCGCTGTTGTAGGGCGACAATCCCAGCGGCGGCTGGGTCAGGACAAACATGGTCGGCGAGGTAATCCGCGGTACCGCGGCCTTGAGTCCGGCGCCGATGCGCTCCAAATCCGCCGACCAGCGAGTCTGCCGGGCGTTGGCGCCCAGCGCCAACAAAGCCGCTCCGCAGAAGACGGCCAACCGCACCCCGCGAGCCCAACGCACCGGCAGGAACAGCAGCCCAATGGTAACGAGCAACGGCATCATCAATTGTTGAATCATCGGCGCCCGCGTCCCGGGAACCCACACTACACTGGTCATCTCCAAAGCCACGGTGCCAGCGCCGAGACCCGCGACTGCCCACCCCAATTCGAGCGCCAAGCGCCGTCCGCCCGCGGGTCTGCCCGGCTCAGCGCACAGCCGGAAAAACGCCACGCCCAGCGCCACCGCGCCCACCGCGCAAAAAATTAGGTCCCGCCGGTAGTAGCCCCACAACTCCCGGAGCACGTCCCCGTACACCGGATCCCAAACCCACGCCAGTAACGAAGGCGCCAGCCGGCTCAGCGCCGGGCCATCCACCGACAATGTCTCCGATGGCACGTACCCTACCGTTGTCCAGATCATGCCGAAAAGCGCCAGCACCCCGGCAAAGGGCAGCGCGTCGATCAACCCCTTCCGCCATCCCAGCCGCACCGCGCCCAGCCCGGCGATGGCCAGCGGAGCAGAGGCCTGCAGCGTATAAGTCGAAATAGCCGCCAGATACAGCAGCAGGGCTCCCACCAGCCACCCGGCCTCCGCCCGGCCGCTATCGAGAAACCGCACGTAAGCCGCCACCGCCAGCAAGGACATCGATGCCGCCATCAGCATCGTCCAGTTGATCTGGCCGACTATCCCCGAGCAGCTCCATAACATTCCCAACGCACCGCTCACAACTGCGAACCGCCGGTAGGCTGCGCCCCCCAACGACGCCACCAGCGCGTAAACCGACAACCCGCAAACCAGGTCGACCACCTTCCGAACCGCGTAGATTCCGTAAGCCGTGTCGATCACCAACGGCTTTACCGCCAGGTACCACCACGGGGCCAGCGGATTCCGGCTATCGTGCTCCCAAAAGGCCTTCTGCGCCGGGTACTCCGCATGATGTTGCAGAAAGTAGACCCAGTTGAAATCCTCGCCCAATGGGCCGATGCGGAAACCCACCCCGGCGCCCAGGGCCTGCAAAACGGCAATCCACCCGAGGGAAATCGCCCAGAGTAAAAAAAGCCTGACCAAAGGTTGCGCCAATCTCCCTCACGGTATCACGGACCGCTAGAATAGCGGTCATGCTTGTCGCCAACCCTAAGGGCAACTACTCCTTCATCCGCGGCATTGCGCCGTACTCCGGCGGTGCCGTGGCCGCTGACGGCTTCGAGGTCGTCCACGCCCGCTTCCATCAGCCCGTGCCCCTCGCGCAGGGCTTTGAACGGGTGAAGGCCCATCTGGCCGCCATCAACCGGCCGCTCCACGCCCTCTGCTCGATGGAGCTCCGGTCGCCCCGGCCCTTCACCTTCCAGGGCTTCAATGAGTTCAACGCCGGCTACGTCACCGTGCTCAAAAACTGGGGGCTCTTCCTCGAAGACATGAATCCGGTCGCCCGCACCAACATTGCCCCGGAGATCGGCGCGCCCTCCGAACCGAGCCTCTACGGCTTCGGTTACACCGTGCCATCGAAGGTCACCCGCAAGACGTTTATCGTAGCCGGGGCCGGCGAACTGCCCGAAGGCACCCTTGACCCGCACGATGTCGTCCGCCGCGGCGAACTCTCCGCCGACGCGCTTCGCGTCAAGGCCGAGTTCGTCATGGGGCTCATGACCGGCCGCCTGCATGGCCTCGGCGTCAACTGGGACCTCGTCAACGTCGCCGAAATGTACACCGTCCATCCGGTGTGGCACCTGCTCGCCGAACAGATCGTCCGGCCCATGGCGAAAGGCGCCATCCACGGCGTCACCTGGCACTACTCCCGGCCCCCCATTGAAACCATCGAATTCGAAATGGACGTCCGCGGCTGCGTGCAGGAGCTTTTCCTATAAATGCCCATCATCACCCTGACGACCGACTTCGGCACCACGGACTCCTACGTCGGCGCGATGAAGGGAGTGCTGCTCTCCATCTGCCCCAAGGCCACCATCGTCGACCTGACCCACGAGTTGCCGCCGTATGACGTCACCGAGGCCGCCTTTGTCTTCGAACAGGCTCGCCGCTGGTTCCCGAAAAAGACGATCCATGTCGCCGTCGTCGACCCCGGCGTCGGCAGCACGCGCCGGCCGCTCCTCGTCGAGGCCGGGGGGCACTATCTCGTCGGACCCGACAACGGCATCTTCACCTACGCGCTCGGCGGAAGCGCGGTGAAGACCCGGCACTTGAGCAACGAGAAACTCTTCCTAAAGCCCGTCAGCGCCACCTTCCACGGTCGCGACATCTTCGCCCCCTGTGCGGCGCATCTTGCCGCCGGGATGCCGCCGGCCAAGCTGGGCAAACTGGTGAAGGACGCTCTCCGGCTGAACCTCGGCACGAACAACCGGATTTCGAAGCGGCAATGGAGCGGCTCCGTTTTGCGCGTAGACCGTTTTGGCAACCTCATCACGAGTTTTTCTATTGCTGAGTTCGGCTGGCTGGCCGATCGGCCCTTCGAGATCCTGGTTGGTTTCGAGAAAGTGGGCAAACGCGCCACCCACTTTGCCGAGTGCGAGTATGGAGAGCTCTACGCGATTGTCGGTTCGAGCGGCTACATCGAAATTGTGCAGCGGGAAGCCTCGGCCGCCAAGCGGCTGGGAGTAGTCAGCGGCGCCCCGGTGGATGTGACTGGCTGGTAAACTCAGAGATTAAATGAGTTCCGCCACCCTGCCGAAGACCCGCGCCAAAGAGTTCCGTGAGGCGCTTGCCCACGGGGTTCTGGTCGCCGATGGCGCCATGGGCACCATGCTGTACGAGAAGGGCGTATTCATCAACCGTTGCTACGACGAGTTGAATCTCTCCGCCCCTCACTTAGTCAAAGAGGTTCACGAAGCCTACGTCAAGGCCGGGGCGCAGATCCTCGAAGCCAACACGTTCGGCGCCAACCGCGGCCGCTTGGCGACGTTCAGCCTGGGCGAAAAGCTGGTGGCGATCAATCAAGCCGGCGTCCGTCTGGCCCGCGAAGCCGCCGGAGAGGTCGCGTTCGTGGCCGGCTCCATCGGGCCGAGCGGCATGCGCAACGCTAGCCCCGAAGAGCTCCGCGATATCTTCACTGAACAGGCCACGGTGCTGGTCGAAGCCGGCGTCGACCTTCTCGTCCTCGAAACTTTTTTCGCCATTGAGGAACTGCGCGAGGCGGTCGCCGCCGTCCGCGCCGTAGCCGGGCCGGAACTCGCCATCATCGCTCAAGTCACCATCAACGACGACGGCGCCATGCTCGACGGCACCAGCACGGAAGACTTCACCGCCCTGCTCGACCAATGGCCCGTCGATGTCATCGGTTTGAACTGTTCAGTGGGCCCCAAGGCGACGCTCGAAACGGTCGAACGCATTATGCGCCAGACGAGCAAGCCGGTTTCCGCCATGCCGAACGCCGGCCATCCGGCCGATGTCGAAGGCCGCAAGATCTATCTCTGTTCGCCCGAGTACATGTCGCAATACGCCCGCCGCTTCCTCTGGGCCGGGGTGAAGATCGTCGGCGGCTGTTGCGGGACCACCCCGGATCACATCAAGCTCGTCCGCAGCGAAGCGCGCAGCCTCCAGCCGGGCCATCAAACCCTGCCGGTGACCGTCGACGAAACGAAGCCACCCGTGGTGAAGATGCCGTTGGTGCCGGTCGGCGAAAAGAGCAAGCTCGGCGCCAAGCTGGCCGCCAAGCAGTTCGTCACCTTTGTCGAGATTCTGCCGCCGCGGGGCGTCGATCCCGCGCGCGAGGTGGCCGGCGCCATCCTCTGCCGCGATGCGGGCATTGACGTAATCAACGTCCCCGATGGCCCCCGCGCCAGCGCCCGGCTTTCGGCCGCCATCACCTGCAAGATTTTTCAGGAGCAGGCGGGCATCGAAGCCGTGCTGCACTTCTGCTGCCGCGACCGGAATATCCTTGGCATGCAGTCGGACCTGCTGGGCGCGCACGCGCTCGGGGTACGCAACCTCATCTGCATCACCGGCGATCCGCCCCGCATGGGCGCCCACCAGCACGCCACGGCCGTCTTCGATGTGGACGCCATCGGTCTTGCCGATATCGTCACCAACCTGAACTCGGGGCTCGACATTGGCGGCAACGCCATGGGTTCGCAAACGGCGCTGCTGCTCGGCGTCGGAGCCAATCCTGGCGCATTGAATATCGACGAAGAGGTGCGCCGCTTCGAGCGCAAGGTGGCGGCGGGCGCCGAGTACGTCGTTACCCAACCGGTGTTCGACATCAAACTCCTCGAGAACTTCCTCAAACGGACCGAGCATTGCAGGATTCCGGTGGTCTGCGGCATCTGGCCGTTGACCAGCTACCGGAACGCCCAGTTCATGGTGGATGAGTTACGCGTCCCGGTGCCGGAACCGTTCATGCAACGCATGCAGCGGGCCGCCGATGCCGAAGCCGCCCGGCAGGAAGGCATTGCCATCGCCCAGGAAATGACCCGGGAGGTGCAATGGATGGTCGAAGGCATTCAGCTCAGCGCCCCGTTCGGACGCTATCAAATGGCCGTTGACGTGGCTACCGTGATCGAGAAACGCTAACAAACCTGTGCCGACGGACTTACTCGAAGTAGACCAGACTGACCCGGATGAAGGCGTCATCGCCTCGGCCGCCGCCGCGATTTTGCGGGGGAAAGTGGTCGCCATCCCCACCGACGGGTTGTACTCCCTGGTGGCGGATCCCTTTAACTTGCAGGCGGTGGGCCGGGTGTTCGCCGCCAAAGGCCGCGAGCAGGCCCGGAGCCTGCCGCTACTCGTCAGCGATGTGCCCATGGCTGAAGAGTTATGCGCGGAGATTTCGGCCCGCTTTCGCGTGCTGGCGCGGGTCTTCTGGCCGGGGCCGCTGACCGTAATTGTGCCGGCGTCGCCGAAAGTGCCGCTGCGGGCCACCGGCAATACTGGCCGGTTGGGTTTGCGCCATTCGCGGTCAAAAGTGGCGCAGGCGCTGTTGCAAAAGTTGAACCAGCCGTTGATCGCCACAAGTGCTAACATAAACGGCCAGCCGACGTGTACCAGCGGCATCGAAGTCTTTGGTACGATGGACGGTCGTCTGGACTTAGTGCTGGACGGGGGGACGTGCCCAGGCATGGGTCCCACGACGATCGATATTACCGAACCCTACTGGCGCGTGATCAAAGAAGGGGCGGTCCCAGAAAAAGAACTCGCAGAAGTCTTGCGGCAAACGTGAGGCATATATGAAGTATTTCCTGCAGCGGGAAGGCCGGAGTTTCGGTCCTTACTCCTTTGACGATCTGAAGCGTTACCAAAGTGAAGGCCGGATCGGTCCCGAGGACAAGATCCGCCCGGAAGATTCCGAGAACTGGGTCCTGCAGACCGAGTTCTTTAATCCCCCGGCCACGCCGGCGCCGCAGGTAAGCCCGGCCCCGGTGTTCATGCCGCCGGCCCCGGCACCCGCACCCGCCCCGGCGCCCACTCCCACTCCGGCTCCAAACCCATTTGCCGCGCCCACCGACGCCAACCCGGTGTGGACTCCCCCAGCCCCGGCCCCGCAGGCCAACCCGTTTGCGCCGTCTGGCGCCACGTCGAGCAACCCCTTCTCGGCCCCGCCGACGGGTGGATTCGGCGCGCCGCCCGCGCAACAGGGTTTTGGCGCTCCCCCGGCCTCGCCTGGCTTTGGCGCTCCCCCGGCGCAGCAAGGGTTTGGTGCTCCTCCGGCCAATTCCGGCTTCGGCGGTCCCCCAGCTTCGCCTGGCTTCGGTGCTCCCGCCCCGGGTGGCTTCGCCCCCGCGCCCAACCCCGCGGCCTCCGGCGCCTGGCCGGCTCCGCCCGACATGCAGTGGTATCTCGTTCTGATTATCACCATGGTCTGCGGATTCTTCGGCCTGTACTGGTTCTACACGCAGATGGTGTTCGTCAAGAAGCTGGACCCGGCAAGCAAGGCGATGAAGATGATCTTCGGCGGCTGGGGCTTGGCCATTGGCGGGGTGCTCATCGGTGCGATTCTCGGTGCGGCGCTCAGCGACTCGGCGCTGGCACTAATCCCGATTCTGCTAACCATGGTTTGTTACCTCGGCGGGATCATTGCGATCATCCTCGGGGTGTTCAATATGCGCGCGTCGATTGAGAAGCACTACAACACGGTGGAGAACATCGGGTTGAAGCTCAGCCCCGTGATGACGTTCTTCTTCAACATGTATTACTTCCAGTACCACTTCGCCCGGATCGCGGAGTGGAAGAAGACCGGCCGTTTGGCCTAGGCGGCATGCTATCCTGACCCTTGGAGCGTTTCTGGGGGTCAGGTGGGGCCTCTTAAATTTGATCCGATAGTCAAAGTCATGGAGTCCGTCTCGCACAAATGTGCCGGTGTGCAAGCTCCTGAACGCAAGTTCCAGGGAGAAGCCTGAAGGCGCGCGGAGGGTTCCCCCGTTCCAAAAGACGGGTCAATGACAGGGGTTTCACGGTCTCCCTGGGGCGCTCCAACTCGCTCCCGCCAGCATGAACATCCTTTTTATCGGCGACGTGTTCGCCTCGCCGGGCCGCCGCATCGTGGCCAATAATCTGCATCAGATCGTGACGGAAGAGCGGATCGATCTGATCATTGCCAACGTGGAGAACTCGGCCGGCGGATTTGGGGTGACCTCCGCCATCGCCGAAGAGTTCGTTTCGCTCGGCGTCGAGGTGATGACGACCGGCAACCACGTCTGGGACAAGACCGAGATCCACGAGTACCTCCCGCGGCAGCCTCGCCTGCTCCGTCCAGCCAACTACTCCCCCCTCCTGGCGGGCAGCGGGCTTTATCTGGGCAAGGCGCGCAATGGCGCCGAGTACGCGGTAATGAATCTGCAGGGCCGCACCTTCATGGCAACCCTCGACGATCCCTTCCGCAAGGTGGAGGAGCTCCTCGCCCAGATTCCCGACCGGATCAAGGTCCGCTTCATCGATTTCCATGCCGAGGCCACCAGTGAGAAGGTGGCGTTCGGCTGGCACCTCGATGGGCGCGCCACCGCCGTCGTGGGCACGCATACGCATATTCCCACGGCCGATGAACGGGTTCTGCCCGAAGGTACGGCCTATCAGACCGATGTCGGCATGACCGGCTCCTACGCCGGGGTAATCGGCGTCGAGAAGGGCCCGATCATTCGCAAGTTCCAAACCGCCCTGCCGATGCGCATGGAACCGGCCAAGGGCATGGTGGAACTCCACGCGACGATTGTGACAGCGGACCCGGAAACGGGTAAGGCGCTGAAGATTCGGCGATATGAGTTAAAGGAATAGTCCTAGTCTGCCGATACCTCAGGTAGATGAACGAGGACTACGCTATCCTTCCGGCTTCCCGCTTGGCTCAGATTTTTCTGATTCTAGCGGTTCTTTCCCTAGCCGGAGCAGCATCGATGGACCGGATGATTGGGCAGCGCCAAGTGTCTTTCGAGAGGCTGGGCCAGGAGTTGCGGAGTCTCGAAGAGCTCGAGGATCTGATGGACCGCTGGCAGAAGGCTCCGGACGCGCAACTCCGGCAGGAGTTGTCGGGCCGGGTATCGGTGGTTGTGCGCCAGATCCTTCGGCAGGCGCCTTCCCCGGCCTTTCAAGACCGCTTAAATCGAATTGAGACGTTGTTGCAATGGTCCCAATCTTTGGACGGGCCATCGCCTGCGACCAATGAGTTGCGCCGCACGACAGACTTCGCCCAGACCCAGCACCGGCTGCGCGGCGAAATCAAGGCAGCCGTTGCCCAAGCCGCCTCCATGCAGTCTTCAAAAGGAGAAGAGGTACTGCTCCTCGAACGGGGAGGACAAGTAGGGCTCACACTCGGAATCGGCGCAGCGTTGTTCGCTTTGTTGATCTTCCTGCGCAGCCGCCGGCCCCGCCAAGTTAACCCCTACGCCTATGCGCCCGGTTCGGTCTCCCAGGACCCCAAAGGATCGCGGTAAGTCGCCCAAGCGGCCGGTCCCTCCGCCATCTCCTCGTCCGTCAGCAGACAACCATTGAGCGCCGCTTCGATCGCCGCTTGATCCATGCCCGCGCCGATGAATACGAGCTCCTGCATCCGGTCTCCGAACTCGGGATGCCAATCCTTGGCTAGCGCGTCCAGCGACGCCGCATCCTCCGGCCATTCCTCGCGTGGACTGGCCGCATACCAGCGGCGCACCGGCTCGACGCCGACGCAGTTCCCGGCTTGCGCGTAGTGCCCGATCCAGTCGTGCTTCGAGGCGATCCACATCATCCCTTTGGCGCGCAGGACGTTCTCCCAGCCCTCGTCGAGCGCCTCATTCAGCCGTTCGGGATGAAACGGCCGCCGGGCCCGGAAGACGAAACTCGTGATGCCGTACTCTTCGGTCTCCGGGGTGTGAAACCCTTGCAGCTCCTTGATCCAACCGGCCGCTTCGGAGGCCTTCTCTTCGTCAAACAATCCGGTGGCCAGAATCTGCCGCGGCGCCACCCGGCCGCGTTCCGCGGTCAGAATGGTCGCCTCGGGGTTCAAGCTGCGGAGAATGGCGCGCAATTGCTCGACCGCTAACGGTTCCATACGGTCTGTCTTGTTGACGATCAGAACATTGGCGAATTCAATTTGGTCAATCAGCAGGTCGGCGATGTTGCGCTCGTCCTCCTCATTCAGCTGCAGTTCGCGGTCGTGCAGGTCCTCGAGCGAGAGGTAGTCTTCGAGAAACTTCTCGCCGTCGACGACGGTGACCATCGTATCGAGCCGCGCGACGTCCGAGAGCGAGACGCCCGCCTCGTCAACGAAGCTGAACGTGGCAGCCACCGGCATGGGCTCGGAGATCCCGGTCGATTCAATCAGCAGGTAGTCAAATCGCCCTTGCTCGGCGAGCTGGCGGACCTCCTTCAGCAGATCGTCGCGCAGCGTGCAGCAGATGCACCCGTTCGACATCTCAACCAGTTGCTCGTCCACCCGGCTCAACGAAGCGCCCTGGGCCACCAGCCGGGCATCGACGTTCACTTCGCTCATATCGTTGACAATTACGGCGACCCGGAGGCCTTCGCGGTTGTTCAGTACGTGATTCAGGACGGTGGTCTTGCCGGCCCCCAGAAAGCCGGAGAGAACGGTGACGGGGAGTTTCTGTTTCGCGCTCATTCCTGATAATGATAGCGCAGTCGCGTTTCAGTCCGCCGCGTGCAGCTTCCGGAAGGCCTCGACATAGCGCTTCACTTTCGGATGGGACTCTACCCACTGCGGCGCCACTTCGCCATTGGCGACCCGGGTGACGCCCACCGCGACCATCCGCACCACCTTCTCCATATTGGGCAGGTCGATCTTCTCCCAGTGGTCGCCGGGACGGTGGTAGTCGGGAAAGATCCAGGCGACGCTTACGGTGATGGCCGGCACCCCGGCATCGGCTAAAGCCTGGTTATCGCTGCGCGCAAAAAAATCGTCACTATTCCGCGGGTGGCTCCAGGTGCCTACGCCAGTGGCAGCGCCGGCCCCCGTCAACGCTTCGCCGAGCGTCGTGTAGTCGAAGCCGGTCGCCGTGATCTGCCCTTCGCGCTTGCCTTCGCTATCATCCGTGCGACCCATATGTTCGAAGTTAAGGTTCGCGACGGTTTGCCGCAGAGGGAAGACGGGATGGGCCGCGTAGTACCGCGACCCGAGCAGCCCCTTCTCTTCCCCGAAGTAGGTCATGAAGATCAACGTCCGTTTGGGACGCAGTTTTCGGCCGGCGATGGATTCGGCGAGCGCAAGTACGGTGGAGACCCCGCTGGCGTCGTCGTTGGCGCCGTTGTGGATACGGTCGCCGTCGCCGCGGGTGGCGACCCCGACATGATCGTAGTGAGCGGTCAGCAGAATGGCTTCGTTTCGTAAAGTGGGGTCGCTGCCCACCAGCTTGCCGATGACGTTGCGGAGTTGAATCGACTCTTGGACGGGGGCCGAGACCTTGGCCGTCAGCTTCGCGGGCGTCAATCCTTCGGGCAGAGTGTCGACGAACTTACTGAAATCGGCGTCGGAGGTAACGATGTAGGGCGCCGTCGAGGTGGATGCCGCCGACGCCGGACGGAGACGGAACGGGGCCGGAGCGATCACGCCATACGTCACGAGGACGGCGGGCTTCATCGTTTGCAAAGCCCGATTCCGGGCGTTCGCCGCCGCGGAGCCTTGGGCTACGTACAGAAGTACCGCTTTGCCCCGCACCTGTTCAGCGGAGGGTAGCGGCGAATTCTGATCCTTGACCGTAACTTTCAAAACCTCCAGATCCGTGGCGTCCACGGCCTCGTTAGTGACGGCCATCACCTTCGCCCCGGTCGACTCCCAGGACTTTCCGTCCGGCGTTTGGAGCCGCAGACGGAAATCCTGCATGGGTTGGGAGACTTTCAGATACGGCGCGTTCTGGAAGTAGGTACCGTTGTCGCCGCCCGGCTCAACCCCGAAACGCCGAAACTGCGACGCGATGTATTCGGCCGCCAGGTCGAGCCCGCGCGAGGGGGTATCCCGGCCTTCGAGCAAATCCGACGCCAGAAACGAAAGATGCCCCCGCAGGGTGTTGGCGGGGATCGAATCCATGAGCTCCCGCTCGGCCGGGCTAACCGGTCCGGCGGCCGAAGCCGATCCCACAAGAAAAACTGCCAGTAAGCCGAGGCGGTGAGCGATCATACCTAGATTGTGTCGCAACCGGATGAAGCAAGTCTCTCTCGATTTGGGTACGCCCAGGAACTTTGGCGGAGTATGGGCGGGTTTTCGAACTTCGCCATCTCGTTTTCCATCATTTCGATCCTGACCGGGGCGGTCACCCTCTACGGCTACGGCTATGAAATGGGAGGGCCGCTCGAAATGACGCTCGGTTGGCCCTTGGCTACCGTATTCTCCCTCCTGCTGGCGGCGAGTATGGCGGAGCTGTGTTCCGCGTTTCCCACCTCGGGCGCCATGTACCATTGGACCGCGGCGCTGGGTTCGCCGGGGTGGGCGTGTTTCGTTTCGTGGATGAACCTGGTGGGGCTAATGGGGAGGGTGGCGGGGATCCGGCGATCGGGTGGCCGGCGGACCGGGTGTTCCTGCTGTTCCTGCTGCTGACCGTGGCCCAGGCGGCCTTCAACCTGCTGCGGGTGCAGTGGGTCTCCTGGATGAACGACGCGAGCGTGGTGGTGCACATCGTCGGCGTGTTGTTGATCCTCGGCGCGCTGTGGTGGGCCGCGCCGCTGCGGCCGGTGTCGTTCCTGCTCGAACGGTCCACGGGTACGCCTTACCTCTGGGTGTTCCTGCTTGGCTTGCTGCAGGCGCATTGGACGTTCACCGGGTTTGACGCCTCCGCGCATATGGCCGAGGAGACGGAGAATCCGCGGCTGAAGGCGCCATGGGGCATGGTGCTGTCGGTGGCCGTGGCGGGGGTGTTTGGCTACGCGCTGCTGCTGATGCTGACGTTGGCGATCCGGGAAACCGCGGCCGCGGCGGCGCCGGGCACGCCGATGGCGATCGCGATTTTCGCCGGGGCGCTGGGGGAACGGGCGGGTCTGTTGATGAGCCTCGGGGTGGCGTTGGCCATGTGGTTCTGCGGGTTGTCGACGCTGGTTTCGGCCTCGCGGACGGTGTACTCGTTCGCGCGAGACGGCGGGGTGCCAGGTTCGGCCTACTTCCGGAAGGTCGACTCCCACGGGGTGCCGCAGCGGGCCGTGCTGGCCGTGGCGGTCTGTTCGGCGGCGGTAATGGCGTGGGGCGAGGCGGTGCCGGTGGTGACTTCGATGAGCACGGTTTCCCTGTATTGGGCGTACGTGATTCCGGTGTGGCTAGGGTGGCGAAAGCGGCAGGAGTGGACCGGCGAAGCGGTCTGGACGCTGGGCAGAGCGGGCTGGTGGGTCAACCTGTTGGCGATCGTGTACACGACGCTCATCTGCTTCATTCTCATGATGCCGCCGAATGCCTTGGCCGGAAAGACCATGGCGGGCATCGTGGGGGGACTGGCCCTTTTGTGGTGGGGGGGCGTGCGGCGGCGGTTTGCGGGACCGGACTGGACCCGGGCACACTAGAAAGTTGACGATCTCGAAACTTCCGCACCGGGGTTACTGGTTTTCGACGGCGCTGGTGGCCCTGGTCATCGCGTTTCTGTGGAGCCTGGACACGTTGCGTACGCCGAACGTGTTTGACGCGGCGGGCTACGTGCGGATTGCTGAACACATGCGGACGAACGGAGTGTTCTCAAATCATGAGCTCTCCGATGTCCGGCTCTACGGATATCCTGCGTTCCTGCGCTGGGTGCTAAGCTTCGCGCAAGTCACGGGCGTAAACGACCGGCTGCTCGGCTTTGCCCTGCAGCTCGGTCTGCACTTCGCGGCGTCGATTGGCCTGGCCTGGTCGCTCTCCCGGTGCGGGGTCCGGGGATGGGCGTGGCGCGCGGCGGTGGCGGCGGTGATGGCCCATCCTTTGGCGCTGCTCTATCCCGGCTTCCTTCTCACGGAGAGCCTGGCGTTCTCGCTGGGTACCACGCTGCTGGCGCTGGCGGTCGCGGCGTGGGACCGGCGGGGCGGCGCGGCCGTCTGGATCGCCGGGGGGCTCGTTTGCGGCGCGATGATCATAGTGCGGCCAGCGAGCGTGTTCGTCCTGCCGGTTTGGGTCCTGGTGGCCGCTCGCGGGCTGATCCGGCGGGAGTGGTTGGCGGCGTTGGGGCTGGCGGCGGTGCTGCTCCCGCTGGCTCCGCAATGGTGGATGAATCGGACCTATCACAGCCAATCGACGCCGCTGGTGGCCTCGTCCATCGCGCGCGGATTGCAGGTGATGGGGATTCTGAACTCGAAGTATGCGACGGCGATGATCCCGGGGATGGAGCCGCCGATTCTCTACGCCAACCCATTCCTGGTGGATGAACCCTTAGCCCGGCAGGACCCGGTGGTATGGTACCGGACGCATCCCGCGGCAGGGTTAGCCACCTGGGCGCTGCATCTGTTCAACACACTCGACCAGGATCTGCCTTTGCCGTTTGTGCGCGACCTGGCCCCGGCCTATGGCCCCTGGCTCGTGGCGGCAAACTGGGCTGTGGCGGGCCTGGGGTTGGCGAGCTTGCTGGCGGCCTGGCGGAGCCGAGGCACGGTGGGAGAGCGGGGCGCCATTTGGATTTCGACGGGACTCATCGTGGGCCACCTGGGCGGATACGGCTTGTCCTTGGTCGAGTCCCGGTATGGGGTGGCCGCGCTGGTGCCGCTCTACGCGTGGGCAGCAGTGGGCGGGTCGTGGCTGGCGCGATCGGGGGCGCCTTGGCAGCGCTGGGCGGCGGGAGTCTTGATGGTGGGGGCGGGCGCGGCCGGGATGGCCGTTTCCGGCTGGGTCCGGGAGTATTCGCCGCTGATCCAGGATGCCATGGGACGGGAACCGCGGCGGCCGGCGAGCGGAAAGCAGAAGCACCCGCTGTGCGTGAGCACTTGGTCGACGTGGACGGTGGCAGGGACCCGCGTAGGGCCATCCGGCGAACTGGTGATCAGTGCAGGTGGACAGGCGGCTCACCCGGTGGATACCGCGCCGGATACGGTCTATTGGCTTGATTTCGAGGTAACGGGAAAAGCGGTGGAACGAAGCCCCGGGGATGTCGTGCTCGAAGGGACAGGCGGCGGCTACCAATGGGTTCGTTTCGCACAGAAGGGTGGGGGGCGCCGGGAGATCCGGTTCTCGGCCACGAGTCTAGCCCGGCTGCGGAACGTTCGCTTCGGCGTAGCGGAAGCGATGCCCTTGGCGGCGGATTGGCAACGGCTGAATGTTCTGGTGCAACTTGATGGCGCCGCGGTGTTCTGTTCCGAGAATGGCGCAGTCGGGTTGTTGAGCCGTCCGGTGACGCTCGAAAAGAATACGGAATACGAGGTGGAGTTCGAGATTCGGAGCCACGGCCCCGGAACCGGCGAAATGAGTATCGATCTGTTCGGACCCGGCTATGATGCGGCCGAGCAGAACGGCTTTGTGCGGGAGTATCGGCCGGGGTTCGAGCGAAAGCGGATCCGCTGGAACTCCGGCCCTTCGGCCCCGCCGCGGGCGGAGCTCCGATTCGTAACGCTCAGCGACGTCCCGATCACCGTCCGGGATATTCAATTCCGCAAGGCGCCATAGCTATTCGTAGCGGAGCGCCTGCATGGGGTCCGTGCTCATGGCGCGGCGCGCGGGCAGATACCCGGAGGCGAGCGAGACAGCGGCGACAAGGACGATGGAGCCGACGAGGACCGTGGGGTCCCCGCTCGTCATTTCGTATAGCAGTGATTCCGCGTATCGACCCAGCAGAAGAGCCGCGGGAAGGCCGAGGCCGGCACCGATGGCGACCATGATCCCGACTTCGCGCAACACCATATTCCGGATGGCCGGCGCGGAAGCACCGATGGCCAGGCGGATACCGATTTCGCGGGTGCGGCGGGCCACCGTGAACGAGAGCACGCCGTAGAGCCCGACGGCGGCCAGCACGGTGGCGAGCACGGCGAAGGCGGCGGCGAGGGTGGAGACCAGCCGGTCGAGCACGATGTTCTCGTTCACTTGGGCTTCGAGCGTCTTCAACTGCTCAATGGGTAGGTTGGGGTCGAGCGCGGCGATGGCCTGGCGCAGCGCCGGAACGGCCTGTTCGGCGGGCAGCGTCGTTTTCACATAGAACGTGTTCGCGCCGATCGTGGGGTCCTGACGGTAGGGCAGGTAGAACAGAGGCGGGGTGGCATCCTTCACCTGGCTGTACTTGGCGTCCTTGGCGATGCCGACAATCTCGATGTCATTCTTCCCCCCGGCGCCCATCTGCATCCGTTTGCCGAGCGCGGAGGAGGACGGGGAAAACTTCCGGACGAAGGCTTCGTTGACGATGGCGACCTTCGGAGCGTCCGCCGAATCCGTGGCCGCGAATTCACGACCCGAGGCCAGCGCGATGCCAAAAGAGCGGAAGAAGCCGGGGCCGATGCGGCTGAACATAGCGTGCGAATCGGTGTCGGGGCCGGCTTCGAAGCCATCAATGGAGACGTTGCTGCCCCAGTTGTTACCGGCGAGCAGGGAGACCGTAGAGGTGGTGACCGCGGTGACTCCGGGCAGCGCCGCGATCGACTCCTCAATGCGTTCGAACAGCGCCCGGCTGCGGGCCGGGGTGTACTGGTTCAACTCGGGGGAAAGGCCGAAGGTGATGGTGTTGGCGGTCTTTAGCCCCAGATCGACCTGCATGATCTTGACGAGGCTCTTGAGGAACAGACCGGCCGAAACCAGCAACAACAACGACAGGGCGATCTGCGCCGTGACGAGCCCATTGCGAAAGCGCGTGGCGGAACGGGAGGAGGAGACATTGGCGCCTTGGTCCTTCATGGCCGAAGCCAGATCCTGGCGCGTCGAATGCATCGCCGGGAAGAGGCCGAACAGGAAGCCCGCCACCACGGAGAGGCCGAACGTGAAGGCGATCGTAACCGGGTTCAGGGACGAGTGAATGACCGTTCCGGCGTCGGGCGGCAGGAGGGTGATGATGAACTGCGTGGTGCCGTAGGCGACAAACAGCGCGGCAGCGCCGGCGAGTACGGCCAGCAGCAGGGCTTCCATCATCAGCTGGCCGATCACTTGTCCGCGGGAGGCTCCCAGGGAGAGCCGGATGGCGAACTCCTTGGCGCGGTTGGCCGACCGGGCCAGCAGCAAATTGGCGATGTTGGCGCAAGCGATGAGCAGGACAAAGCCGGTGATGGTGAGGAGCAGGAGCAAGGGCATGCGCGACTCCTGCATCAGGTTACTTTGCCCTTGGGCGCCGGGTTCGAGCCGGATGGTCTGGCCGAGAAACCGTTCCCGAAAGCGATCGCTGGCGCCCTTTTGGAGCGGCAGTTCGACGTCTTTGATGATCGCGCGGAAGGGACCGTTCAGCGTGGCCTGCGCCTGTTCCACCGTTAGCCCCGGCTTGAGGCGGGCGAAGAGATAAATCCAGTAATTGCGGCGTTCGGTAAGCCCTTTCCAGCCGGGGGTGAGCGTTTCGCGCAGACTAATGGGCACGAAGATCTGGGGGGAGGAGCCAAGCGTGGTGCCGCGGAAGTCGCGGGGCGCGACGCCGATGATGGTGAGCGGTACACCGTTGACGAGCAGGGCTTCGTTGAGCACCTGCGGGTTTTGATCGAAGCGTTCGGTCCAATAGGCGTGGCTGAGGACGGCGAGGCGGTGGGCGCCGGGGGTCTCGTCATCGGCCGGGGTGAGTAGACGGCCGAGCGCGGGATTGAGACCCAGCACGGGAAAGTAGGATCCGGAGACGAACATGCCCTCAGCGGAGATGGTGTTGCCGCGATAGGCCAGATTGGCTCCGAAGTTGCGATGGGCGGCGATGCCGGTGAAGACGGTTTGCGCCTTCTCGAGGTCGCGAAACAGGGGATAGCTGAAGATGGACTCGTTGCCACCGGCGTTGTTGGTGGAGTTACTGCCGCTGCGGGGGCCGTTGGCGGTGATGTTGACGAGTTGGCCGGGGTCGGCCGCCGGAAGTTGGCGAAGCAGAATCTGTTCAAACAGCGAAAAGATGGCGGTGTTGGCGCCAATACCAAAGGCGAGCGAGAGGATCGCCACACCGGACACAATCGGGCTCCGGAACAGGGTGCGGAAGGCAAGGCGGAGGTTATGCATGGCGGGTCAAGAAACTACTACGAACGGGGAGGCGTTTGGTTCCCAATAATTGTAGAGATAATCGTTAGGTTGCGTTGCAAAAACCTAGTTTGGACGATCGTGCTGGTGGCCGGATGCGGGAAACCAGGGGCGGAACGCGTGCCCTCTCCGATGGAGGCGAGTCCGCTGTTCGGGACGGTTCGCGTGGAACCCGGGCTGGGTGAGGTGACGCTGCGACTGGACCGGGCGCCGGGTAAGCCGGAGCCGGCGTTCCTCGGCGTGTTGGTGAACGACGGCGCGTCCGGGGCGAACGCCTGCTATGTGCTCGTGGAGGTGGCGGCGGGGGTGGCGCGGTTAGTCAACGATAGCGGTGCGGGATCGGAGGCGGCCGGGGCGGATGGGCGAGTGGAAAACGGGCAGTGTACGGTGCAGGCGGGACGGGTGGAGCGGACGAATTCGGCGGTAGCGGGGGTTTTACGGGAACGAAGCAGGTGTTTACGATCGCGATGGATGGCAATGGCCAAGGGACGGGCCTGGCGCCGGCCGGCGCGTGGAGTATTCAATAGATGATTCGCCGTTGGTTGGGATTGTTCGGCCTCTATCTGGCCGCGGCCTGGCTGTTACACGGGCTAGGGGTGAATCTGTGGACCCAGATTCTGGGCGGAGGCGATAGTTACACCGCAGGGTTGCCGTCGAAGCTATTCGCCACCAGCCTTTCGCCGTGGAACCCGTACGTGCAGTTAGGCCAATATACGTTCGCGAATACTCAATTTCAGGCGCTCTATCCTCCGGCGCTGGTGGCGATGGCGGTGTGGCCGAACACGCTGGGTTACAACCTGTTTCTGTTGGGCCACTACGCGTTGGGCGGGTTGGGATTCTATTTGTGGATGCGTCAGACCGGACTGGGCCGGGAGGCGGCCTTCTGGGGCGGCTTGTCGTTCCTGGCGGGCGGCTTTTTGGTGGCGCATAAGGGTCATCAGGCGATGGTGACGACGGCCGTCTGGCTGCCGCTCTGGTTGGGTTTCGTGGCGCGGCATGCTGCGGGCGGCGCGCGGCGGGATGCGATCGGGGCGGGCGTCGTGATGGCCTTGTCGCTGCTGGCGGGGTTTCCGCAGATGACCTTGTACGGGCTCTTGGTGGTGGGGCCGTATTGGGTTTGGCGGGGCGGGTGGCGGCGGGCGCTCACGGGGTTGGGATGGATGGGTCTGTTCGGGTTGGTTTTGAGTTCGCTGCAACTGCTGGCGGTGGCCGAGGCGTTGCCTTGGATGACGCGGGAGACCCTGACGTTTGCCCTGTTTCAACAGAACGCGCTGCCCGCGGCCCACTTGGCAGGTTGGTTTGTGCCGAACGTGCTGGGCGGAATGCATGGCGTACCGAGCTACGCGCAGGATGCGCAATTAGTGGAGGTGTACCTCTACTGCGGCCTGGCGCCGCTGGTGCTGGCTGGCTTAGCGCGGGGGCGGGAGGCAAAATTCTGGGCCGTGGTGCTGGCGGTGAGCCTGGGGGTGGCGCTGGGTTGGGAGCCGGTGCAACAGGTGCTGTTCCGCGTGCCGGGGTACAACCTGTTCCGGGCGGCCGGACGGCATCGGATGGAGATGCATCTGGCACTGAGCGTGCTGGCGGCGATGGGTCTCAGCCGGTTGGCGGAGAGCCGGGGGCGGCGGTGGGCCTTCGCGATGGTGGGCGCGGGCGTGGCGATGAGTTTGGCGTGGGCGTGGCGAGTGCCGATCCACGATTCGGTGAACGTTCTGGTCACCGAGCATTCGGCGGCCGAATGGCGGGCGATGAACACGGCGTGGACGAGCGTGACGATGTGGGGGCCGCTAGTGGCGCTGGCCGCGGCGGGAATCGGCCTGTGGCGGCGGGCGCCGGGTTGGGCTTGGGGGCTGCTGCTGCTGGTGGATGCCGGGAGCGTGGGACGGACGATCTACGAAAATCCGAACACCGCCGATCTGTACGGGCGGGAGCGGCGGAGTGAGGTGCAATATCTGTTTGACCGGGGATACGATCCGGTGCAGCAGCGGATTTTGCCGGTCGATGCGAGGCTGTGGCAGACGTATCCGCTGCAGAGCATGATGTATGGGCTGCAGACGGCGAACGACTATACGCCGATGTGGATGAAACGCTACCAAGGATTGACCGGCTTCGCGCTGAACGGCGAGGGCGGGGCGGCGTTGGCAGCGCGGCAGAAGCTGGTTTCGGCGTTGGGGGTACGGTTCCTGTTGACGAAAGAGCCGGAGAGCGTGGCGGCGGTGCGGGCGGCGAAGGGGTACCCGGAGTTGGCGGCATCGCGCGAGGGGATCACCGTGTTCGAGAACCCCGGAGCGCTGCCGCGTTTCCGATTTGTGGACGAGGCGGTCGGCGTCCCTGATTTCGCCGCGGCGCAGCAGTTGTGGGCGTCGGGGTTCGACGCGTCGAAGGCGGCGATGGTGGAAGGCATGCCGGGCCGGACGAAGCTGGCCGCGGGGCGCATTCTTACGCAGCAGGTGGGGAACGCCAGCTTGACTTTCCGGGTGGCGACCGAGGGCCGGGCTCTCCTGGTCGTGGCCGATACCTGGTTCCCCGGGTGGACGGCGACGGTGGATGGCCAGCCCCTGCCGATTGCCGTCATCAACGGCTGCATGCGCGGGGTGTTCGTCGAGAGCGCCGGCGAACACCAAGTGACGATGCGCTTTTGGCCGTGGAGCCTCACGGCCGGGTTGGTGATCACCGCGATAGGGTTGATCGCGCTGGTTAGTCTTTGCCGGACAGGACGCGGATGAGAATCATCACCACTGCGCCGACGAAGGCGGACGCGGGGATCGTCATCACCCACGCCCAAATAATGTTGGTCGCCAGGCCCCAACGAACGGCTTTCAGCCGCTGAATGGACCCGACGCCGACGATGGCTCCGGCGATGACGTGCGTCGTCGAAACCGGCATTTTCAGATAGGTGGCAAAGAGAATCGATAAGGCCGCTGCCGTCTCCGCGCTGAAGCCGCCGCGAGGACGCAGACGCGTCAGCCGGCCGCCCATGGTCTTGATGATGCGCCAGCCGCCGCTCAAAGTTCCTAAGGCAATCGCAATGTGGGCCGCAAAGATGATCGGCACCGGGACGACGAAGGTGTTGAGATAGCCGGCCGTGACCAGGACGCCAGTGATGATGCCCATAGTCTTTTGGGCGTCGTTCGTCCCGTGAGCGAACGAGAAGATCGCCGAGCTGAGAAGCTGCAGGACGCGGAACCATTTGTCCATACGGGTGGGAGAAGCACGCCGGAAGATCCAGAAGATCGCGATCATGAGCAGATAGGCCAGCAACATGCCTAACAGAGGTGAGATGACGATGAAGGCGATGGTCTTGGTCCAGCCGCTGATGACCAGCGCGTCAAAACTGCTCGTGATGCCGACAGTCATGGCGACCTTAGCCATGGCGGCGCCGCCGTACCCGCCCAGCAGGGCGTGGGAGGAACTGGTGGGGAGACCGAAATACCACGTGATCAGATCCCAGGTGATGGCGCCGAGCAGGCCGGCGAGAATCACATAGGGGGTGACGAACTTGAGATCGACCATGCCTTTGCCGACGGTGCTGGCAACGCCAGTTTCAAAGGCGAAGGCGGCGATGAAGTTCCAGAATGCCGCCCAAGCCACGGCATGAAATGGGCTGAGGACGCGGGTCGCCACGATGGTCGCCACGGAGTTCGCGGCGTCGTGGAAGCCATTGATGTAGTCAAAGGCGAGGGCCACCGCAATGATCAGGGCTACCAGGATGAGGGTGGTATCCATGCAGAGGGCTAGCTATTCTTTACGACGATGCCCTGGAGGACATCGGCGACATCTTCGCAGGCATCGGCCGTGCTTTCGAGATAATCATAAATCTCTTTGAGCTTGATGACCTGCACCGCATTCGTTTCGTGGTCGAACAGGTCGACGATGGCCTGCCGGACCAAGGTATCGATCTGGCCTTCCAGGCGATTGATTTCGATGCAATGCCGATGGATGTTCGGCATGTTTTCGAGAGCTTCCACCGCTTTGGTCAACTCGACCGAACATTCCTGCAGCAGAGTGCAGATTTCGATGACGGCTTTCGGAATGGGATCGATCTTGTAAGAGACGATGCGGTGCGCCACGTCTTCGAGACCGTCCATCACATCGTCGAGATGCGAACACAGGGAATGGATGTCTTCGGGATCGAACGGCGTAATGAACGTCTGATTGAGCCGGGTGAAAACTTCGTGGAGGATCTCGTCGGCTTCTTCCTCCAACTGCTCAATGCGGGGGGCCATCAGCTTCAGTTGGGAATTCCCCTTGCTGACGCCTTCGGCGAGCACGGTCGCTGCCTGCGCGATGGACCGCGTCTGGCTGTTAAATTGTGCGAAAAACTTCTCTTCCTTGGGAAGAAATCTCATAGCGCCTCAGTTCTTGCTACTTGGCATCAGAATCAAAAGAATAGGCTTGTTGGAGATCAAAGAAACCCTAGTGTCGCAAAGGGGTGCCCGAACCGCAACGCCAAGATGGTTACATTTCCATGACGATAGGGAACGGGTTGGCCGCCGGGGGGGAGGCGGGGGCACCGCCGCTGTCGGCCGGTAGATATCGGGGATCGAGCAGCCGGGAGGTTTCCAGGTTTCCCATGGCGGACAAAAGGTTCTCCTTGAGAAACGGATGCTCCGCTTCCAAGTCCTTGAAAATATCGCGGAGCGTCCGCCGGACCGTGCCCGTTTTCTGGGAGCAGCCGCAGGGGATGACCGGTGCGGTCAATTTAGCCGCGTAGGCGGTGGTGATCTCCTCGCTGACGTAGACGAGGGGTCGAATCAGCCGGAAATCCCGTTCCGCCGACCAGGTGACGGCCGGCAGGGCGGCCATGCGCCCGGTGAACATGGCGTTGCGGAGAAGCGATTCGCAGAAGTCATCGGCCGTGTGGCCGAGCGCGATGACATTGGCGCCCATCCGCTTGCCCACTTCGTACACCGCCCGGCGGCGAAAGCGGCTGCAGAGATCGCAACCGTGGTCCGGTTGTTCTTCGAGCAATCGGAAGCTGGGCCCATCCTCGAAGTACTCCCACTCGACGCCCCGCTGGCGAAGGTAGTCGCCGAACGGTTTGATGGAGGCCAGAAACTTGCCCTGTTCGATGGTGAAGGCCGAGACTGTGAATTGAATCGGCGCCCGTTTTTGCAGCAGGAGCAGGGCTTCGAGGAGGGTAACCGAATCCTTGCCACCGGAAAGGCCAACGGCGACGCGATCGCCTTCGCGAATCATGTCGAACTTCTTAATGGCCTCGCCGACTTTGCGGAGCAGCGTCTTTTCAAGTTCCAAGCTTTCCCATTATAGCTGGGCGAGTGGGGTAAACTGGAGAAAGTTCACCGTGTGGAGAAGTGGCCGAGCGGTTTAAGGCACCGGTCTTGAAAACCGTCGTACCTGAAAGGGTACCGTGAGTTCGAATCTCACCTTCTCCGCCATTCCACGGAGGACGATGCCGCATTCGCCCTCAGATTGAGCGGAAGACATGGTTGATAAACTCCCCGTTCGCATCGACACTTTCCACCGCAAAGCCGGTGCGCTTGGCTAGGACATACGGCGAGCGCCCGAGGAGAAACAGGGTGTGGAAACGGGTGAAGGAGTAGCTGTAGGCGTAGCAGGGGGAAGCATGCGCCATCGCAGCGTTGGGCTTGAGAAGAGATTTGAAGTCCTTGAACTGCTCGACCGGGTCACGAAAATGTTCGATGACGTTGTTCGAGAAGATGCCGTCGAACTGCGCGCTGATCTCGCCGCGCCACTTCACGATATGCCCTTCCGAGGCTGGGGCGGAGGGTTCATAGCCCCAAACGTCGAATCCTTCACCGCGTAGCTGAGGAATGCTCTTGCTCCACGACCCGCATCCCCAGTTCAAATGAAGAGAACCCGCAACCGGGTGCAAGGAGCGAAACGCGCGAAGCTCATTTTCGGTGCTGTCGGACTCGGCATAGCGGGAATACAACAGATTGTAATCGGCGACGACAAAGTCTTCCGCTAAATCGAGGTACTTCTGCGGCCCAAACAAGGCGTCGCATTGGGGGCATTCGTAACGTTCGAGCTTGCCGCCACCAAATTGACACGTGTCGGTGCGGGTTTTGAAGCCCGATCGGCGATCCGAGAAGTCGCAAACGATGCAGCGGAGCGTTCGGGATGGAAGCGTGATGTCATAGACCCGGTCGAGCGCCTGCCAAAAGCTGGCGACCGAGTACGATTCCAACAGTTTCAGCTGAGTTTCGAGCCGCTCGATTCGTGCTGCCGTATCCATAGTCGATGCTCGCGGGAGCAACTCCTCAGGGTAGCAGCGCGAACTGGAAGCCGCGCTTTTTCAGGCCGGCGATCAGCGGATCGAGCATGGGCCAGTACGGATCCTGACGCGACCAGATGCCGAGGTGCAGCAGCAGGATTTCGCCGTCCTTGATGTTCCGCAGCGAGTCTTCGAGCAGACGACGGTTGGGATGGGTTTTGCTGGACAGCTCATCGCCCAGGAAGCCGTGCGGGGTCCAGCCGACGTGGCGGAAGCCGCATTTTTGCGCAAATTGCAGGACGCGCGGGGTGGTTCGGCCACCCGGAGCGCGCCATACCGGATCGAGATGGCGGCCAGTCATCTCGTGAAAGCGCTCGTCGACGCGGCGGAGTTCGGCGCAGACGCCAGCCTGGTCGAGCTGCTCGGTGGGGCCGGATTTCGCGACGTAGGCCACCTTGCCGTTGGGGAGGTCGCGACGGAAATAGGAGTGCTTCCAGGTGTGGCTACCGAATTTGTGGCCGTCGGCGGCTAGAGAGCGCCAGAACGGGGTCCAGGCGATATCGAGGGAGGTGTCGCCTCGCTTGGTTTTTTCATCGGCCAGGAAGAAGGTGGCCTTCACCTGATGCTTGCGCAGAATGGCGGCAATCTGTTCGGCCGGCTCCATGTTGCCGGTGTCGATGGTGAGATAGACCGTGGCGGCCAGAAGAAAGAGGCTCATCGGAAGGTCTGCCGGGGGCCGTGAGCGGCCAGATAGATCCCGTGGGGCGATTTCCCGACGGGGATCTGGTGGACGATCTGCTTCGAGGCGAGGTCCAGAATGGACACTTTGCGGGCGAAGCGGGAGGTGAACCAAAGCTCCTTCTTATCGGCGGACAGCTCCATGCAGTCGGGGCCACCCGGGGCTTTATAGCGGTCGACAACCGTCAGCGTGTCTTGGTCAATTTTGGTGATGACGGCGTCGACGCGGTTCGACTGGTAAACGTGGCGACCATCGCCGGCGGAGATGAAATTGTGGGCGCCTTTGCCTGTGACAATCTTCTTCACCTGCTTGCGGGCGCGCCAGTCGATCACCTCGACATAGTCGCGGCCCATGATCCCGATGAGGAGGTGCTTGTCGTCGGGGGTCATCCAGATGCCCGAGGGCAAGGTGCCGATGGGCATGCGCCAGGCCTCCTTCTGCGTCTTGAGATCAATCGCCATCAGCTCGTTCGTATCCTGCAGGGTGATGAAGACGAACGAGGAGGACTTGTCGTAAGCGAGATGGCTGGGGGTTTTGGCGGCGCGGAGGCGCTTGAGAAGTTTGAAGTCTTTGCCGGAGTAAATGTCGACCCGATGGAGACGGAGCGAGCAGGAGACGAAGTATTGGCCATCGGGGCTGAAGCCGATTTGGTAGGGATCGGCAATATCCCGGATACGATTTTTAATCTCGCCGGTGGTGCGATCGAGAAAGACGAGTTCATTGGAAGCGGCGTTGGCGACGATCAGGAACTTGTCGTCGGGCGTGGCCATTAGGTGGTGCGGCTCTTTTCCGATCCGGAAGCGCTTGGTCTCTTTCCGGGTCTTTTGGTCGATCAGGGAGTGGGCCGAGAGAGGAAGGGCGGCCGCCAGAAGGACTACGGGCAGAAGAGTGGACATAGAGGTCTGTTATTCGCAGGGTACCATGGGGATTCGTTCACCCAACCCAAGGCCAGAATGGGGTACCCTATCGGGGATGTTGCTTTCCGTCCGATCCAGTCTGCTGGTTGTGGGTAGCGCGCTCTGGGCGCTGGCTGGGCCCTGCATGGCTGCTTCCGGTAACCCCGTGGATTGTGAAAAAGACGGGCGCTGCCGAACGCTGAAAACTTTCTTTGCGCGGCATGGCAGTCCGCTACAGGCCATGGCTGGCATCTTCATTGAGAAGGCCGACCGCTACGGGCTCGATTGGCGTCTGCTGCCGGGGATTGCAATGGTGGAATCGAGCGGCGGAAAACATTGCCGCCGCAACAATGTGTTCGGATGGAACTCCGGCCGCACCGGCTTTAAGACCGTCGCGGCCGGGATTGACTTTGTCGCCAGCCGGTTTGCCCACTCCCCGATTTACCGGGGCCGGACTAGCCGGGGAATTCTGGCGGCCTACAACCCAGCGCGCCAGAAGTATCCCCCCAAGGTGATTCGGTTCATGGAGATGCTGGAGCCTGGACCGGTGAAGTAAGCGCTAGCGCACCCCGAAGCCGAACTCGCGAACCGGTTCGGCGTGGTCGGGTCCATAGAGGCGGAGCCAGTAGCGGCCGGCGGGTAGCCCCTCGGCCAGCTCGAGAATGGTGTGAGCGCCCGACGGAGCGAGCGAACGCGTCAGGACTGTCTCGCCATCATCTTTAGCGAGTTCCGCCCGATAGGAGGCGGCCGGGGTAAGCCCGGACAAATCGAGGCGGAACAGCAACGGCCGGCCCACGGGAGCCTCCGGGACGGTGGCAGCGCGGACGGCTTGCAGTTCGAGAGTGGCCACCGGGCCGGTGACCGGGCTACCCCGCCATGCCATCGGCGCCATCACCAGCACCAACGCGGCAGCTGCACCAAAGGCCAGCGCGGGCAGCGGATTGCGGAATTGGCGGCGAAGCCAATCCATCACCCCTCCGCGGTCTTCGAGGGCGTCCTCGCGCGCCAGGATTGGCGCCACCGAACGGAAAGTCTTCGTGAAGAGCTCCAGCTCTTCGAGTTGTGTCTGACAATGCTCACAGACGAGCAGATGTTCTTCGACGGCAGCGGCAGCCGCCTCAGAAACCTGTTGCAACAGGTATTGTTCGAGTTGTTCCTCAGATAAATGCGCTACGGACGATTGCGGCATCTTCGTTCTCCGTTCCACTCAATTTAGGGTAATCCTTCACCCTCGTCGATTTAGTGCGAAAAGGATAAGAATTCTCTCCTTTTTTTGTTTTACGGAAATGAGCGAAGCGCGTACTACGCCGCTACCCGCAAAAGGTGGTGGGCATTCCCCCAGCAGATCTTGGCAAACACTTCCGGCGTCGTGAGCTCCTTGAGGAGGCCCAGTGTGTCGCGGCCCACGCATTTTCCTTTTAGCCGGGCGAGGAGAGGACTGCCGCCGCCACCCTTTCCATCTTTGCAGGAGCAGTCGCTGCCGAACATCAGTTTGTTCTGATGACGCTTCAGGAATGCCCGGGCAAAGGCGGGATCGCGGCTGAGGGCGTTGTTGCCGGAGTTGGCCGAGAGGTCACCGTAGAGGTTGGGATAGTCGGCGAGCCACTTGTCGGTGAGGCCGCCAAGTTGGACGAGGCCGGCGGGGTACTCTTCGCCCGAAGGCGGATTGGCGCTGATGCTGGCCCAGAAGAAGTTGGCATGGCCGATGAAGTTGGTCTTCTTGTGAGCTTTGAGAATCCTGTCGAACTGGGGGTAGCCGGTGTTCCAGAGGGCCTCTTTGTCGAAGGGGGCGGCCTCCTGGAAGTGGAGGAGGACGGGCGCCTTGTGGTCGGCGGCGAGGTCGTATAGGCGACGCATGTCCTTGGCGTCAACGGCGGTGTGGGTCTTCATCTCGCCGATGCCGATGGCGCCGTCCTTGAGCGATTGGGCGACGCCTTCGAAGCCGCCGGGTTGGGTGGGGTCGGCCGCTACGAACCAGGTGAAGCGGCCGGGGTGCTTAGCGATCTGCTCTTTGGCGCGGGCCGCATCGCGGAGGTTGGTGAGCAGCACGGCCTTGGTCATGCCGGCGCCGGTGACGTGATCGAGCGAGGAGACGCCATCGCGGCGGGGGTGAAGATGGATGTCGATGACGGACGACGGCCAAGGGCTCTGGGCGAGGAGCGGCGCGGCGGCGGAGGCGGCGAGAAAGTGGCGGCGGGTGAGCATGACTGTGGCGTATTAAATCACGTTTGGCGGTGGGGCGGAGATGTGATGCAATGGGTCCAATGCCTCAGAACACCAGTAGTCAGGAAGTCTATGACGCCGTAGTGGTCGGCTCTGGCGCCGGCGGCGGAACCGCGGTGCATGTGTTGACGGCTAAAGGCCTGAAAGTGGCGCTGCTTGAAGCGGGTCCCATGCTGGACGTCGCCACGGAATTCAAAGAGCACAAGGTGCCGGCCGATTACGACCATCGCGGCGCCGAAGAGGGTGGCAAAGCGTACTTCGGCCAAGGGAAACCGTTTGGCTTCTTTTCGACGACCAGCGGCGGCTGGCAACTGGAAGGCGAGCCATACACGGTAGGCGAAGGGAGCCAGTTTCAATGGTTCCGGTCGCGCATTTTGGGCGGACGGACGAACCACTATGGGCGCATGTCGTTCCGGTTCGCCGAGTACGACTTCAAGCCCTATGACAAAGACGGCTTAGGCTTCAACTGGCCGATTTCGTATCAGGATATCGCCCCCTACTACGACAAGGCCGAGGAGTTCATCGGGGTGGCCGGTACGCGGGAGAACGTCCCGTCCTGCCCGGATGGCAAGTTCCACGATGCGCCGCCGCCGAAAGTGCACGAGATGCTGGTGAAGAAGGCCTGCGACAAGCTGGGCATCATCTGCATTGCCAACCGGCGGGCCGTGATTACGAAGAATCTCAACGGCCGCGCGGCCTGCCACTATTGCGGCCAGTGCGGCCGCGGCTGCCAGACGGCGTCGGCCTATAGCTCGGCGCAGGTGCAGGTGTTCCCGGCGATGAAAACCGGGAAGTTGAAGGTGTTCGACCTGGCGATGGTGCGCGAGGTGCTGACCGATAACAACGGGAAGGCGACCGGCGTCCTCTACATCGATAAGAAGACGCGTACGGAAAAGATCATCAAGGCCAAGGTGGTCGTTCTGGCGGCGAGCGCCTGCGAATCGACGCGCATCCTGCTGAACTCGAAATCGAAGGAGTTCCCGAACGGCTTGGCGAATGGGTCGGGCCTGTTGGGCCGCTACCTGATGGACACGGTGGGCTTTGGGCTTTCGGGCACGGTGCCGGCGCTCGAAGGCATGCCGCACTACAACACCGACGGCTACGGCGGGGCGCATCTCTTCATGCCGTGGTGGCTGTGGGATAAACACAACAAGCTGGACTTCCCCCGCGGGTACCACATCGAGATCGGCGGCGGGTATGGCATGCCCGGGGTAGGCAGCTACCATGGCGCGGCGCGGCGATTTGGCTACGGCGCGAATATGAAGTCGAAGATTCGCGAAAGCTACGGCACGTCCATCGGCTTTGCGGGCCGCGGCGAAATGATTCCGAACATCCACTCCTACTGCGAGCTCGACCCGAACGTGGTGGACAAATGGGGCATTCCGGTGCTGAAGTTCCATTTCAAATGGACCGACTACGAGTGGAAGCAGGCACGCCACATGGAAAAGACCTTCGCCGATATCATCACGACGATGGGCGGCAAGGTGAGTGGGCTGAGCGCTTCGCAGCGCGAATCGCAGGGGATTTCCATTCCCGGCACGATCATCCACGAAGTGGGCGGCGCGCGGATGGGTAAGTCGGCCAAAGACTCGATCCTGAACGGCTACTGCCAGACGCACGAGATGAAGAACTTGTTTGTGATGGACGGGGCGAGCTTTGCCTCCAACCCGGACAAGAACCCGACCCTGACCATTAATGCACTGGCCTGGCGCGCTTGCGACTACCTGGCCGAGGAGATGAAGAAAGGCAATGTCTAACTTCGTACCACTCGAGACATTAGACCGGCGGTCGTTGATCCGGACGATCGCGCTGGGGTTGACCGCGCTGGGGACGATGGACGTCGAAGCGGCGCAGCACGTCCACACGGAAACAGCGGCGGAAAAGGCCAAGGGGCCGTACAAGGTGAAGACGTTCACCCCGGGCGAATACAAGACGCTGCAACGGTTGGCCGTATTGATCGTGCCGGCCGATAGCGTCTCCGGCAGCGCGCTGGACGCCGGGGCGCCGGAGTTCATCGACACGCTGGCGAGCCAGAACGAACAGATCGCCGATATCTTTCATGGCGGATTGGCTTGGCTCGACGCCGAGATGCGGAAACGGTACAGCGCCACGTTCGTTGCCGCCAAGGCTGAACAGCAGACGCAGATGCTCGATGCGCTGGTGGAAGCCGGACGCGAGTTGGCCGAGCGGCAGAGCGAAGAGCTGGTGTATCAGAAGTCGCCGATTTACAAAGACTTCACCGGATACACGGTGCGTCGCGCCAACGAGCTAGGCGCTGGCGTGGCGTTCTTCGATTGGGTCCGGAAGATGACGGTGGACGCCTTCTACACGAGTCCCATTGGATTCAAGGATCTGAACTACATCGGCAACCGCGCGTTGAGCCGGTACACGGTGCCGAAAGAAGCGATGGACTACGCGATGAAGCGGAGCCCGTTCGCCTAGCTAGAGCGCCGCGATGGCCTTGGCGAAATCGGCCGGGGTGCGCAGGAGCATGCTTTTGCCCTTGCGCCGCCGGGCGGCGGAATCCAGGATATCGGGGAAAGGATTGCCGTAGCGCAGGAAGGGAAGGAACTGGAGATTAAAGATCCGGGCTCTTCCCTTCTCCAGTTTTTCAGCTGGCATTTTCTCGAAGTAGCGGGTGGTGGGGCCGAGTAGGACTACGGTCTCGGAGTTGGCTTCCTGATTCAGAAGATCGGCCAGGAATTCGACGTGCCCCTTCGGGCTTTTTAAAACCTCGTAGTCCACCATGCCCAGTTCCAGCTGGTTGATGGCCTCGCCCACTTCGCTGAGGCGCTCCGGCCGGAAGCCTTCGCGCCGGTAGAGCTCCTGGCGCTGATCAAGATTGAAGACGACGAGCTTCACGGGCCGGTCGCCGAGGCGTTCGAGGAGAGACGACAAGGCGCCCACGAGGAGCATCTCATCCGAAGAGCGCAGCCGCATTCGCCGGGGCGAGAGCGGCGCTGCGTTCAGCAGGACGGTGAGCGGTCCGCCGGGCTTGGGTTCGTTTCGCTGGGGAGCTAAACCGGCCAGGGAGAACTCGGTGACCGTGTTGGGCGGGATGGCGAGATCCACCTTTTTGTCCGCGCCGGATCGGGCCACCCTGGTCTTCCAGCTCTTTCGGCAGGCGCGGTCCCGCTCGTCATAGAGAAGCCAATCGACGCGGTACTCCCCTTCCCCGAGTAGGTAGCCGCCGCCCACCTCGATTAACTGCTTCGTTTTCGGAACCGGCGGCAGGTCGAATCCTTGGCCAAGAAACACCGGCGGACCGGACTGGGGGGTAACGCGGGTAACCACGGTGAGCCGGTGGCCCGGGCCCAGGAACTGGCTCAGCGGGGCGGTGAAGAAGTAGCCGGCCTGATACCGGAAGCCAAAATTCAGATAGGGGCGGGTGGACGTAACCTGGCACTCGAGGACGCCTGTAAAGGCCCGCTCAAAACTGGAGGCCCAACTGGCAGGCAGAAGCGCCTGCGCCCAGAGAACCGTTACCAGTTGTAGAGTACCCATCCACCGAAGTTCTCGTCGTCGGTGGCGAAGATGAGGCCGCCATTGCCGGGGACGAGTTCCATACCCTCTATCTTATGATCGGCGAAGGTACGCACACGGAGGAGATGCGGGTGGGGTTTGAACCGCAACTTCTTTTTTTCGAAGCTGAAGACGCCGCCGAGGTAAATGGCCGAGGCAAACGGTCCGTCGTCGCCAGGGTCGGAGGCAGAGGCCACAAAGAGGACGCCGCCTTCGTCCACCTTCATCTCGGAGACATGGCGAACGTCCTTCACCGGCCAGGGAACACGGACGGAGGTGGACTGGACCTGGGACAGCTTGTAGCCGTCGAGTTCCAGTTCCCCGAAAAAGAGGCGCGCCGGCCGCTCATCGGCGCCGCGATCGGCCCAGGCAAGGAGGAAGCGGCCGTCGAGACGCTGGATGCAGAGGCCTTCAAAGTTCAGGTCGGGCGGCAGGTCCGGCAGCGTGAAGCGGCCAATGGTTTCGGCGGACTTGCGGTCCGCCGCCAGGCGGATATGGTAGACGATGCCCCGGCTGATGAGGGCGAGGAACTCGCCGGGGTGGCCGGGTACCGCGGAGATGCTTTCGAGGTCGATGCATTCGGGATCGAACTTCCAATCGAGCAGTTGATAGGCTACGGGCTTGGCGCCGGCGATGGTGATCAAGGCGATGCGCGGATCGGTGAGTGCCTTGTTATCGTGGACGATCAGGAACGTGCTGCGTTCCACGGTATGCTCCACAAGCGCCAGATCAGAGATGCCGCCGAGCATGCCGCCACGGACAGGCCGCCAATCGTCGGCGAAAAGGCACGCGGAAGCGGCCAGGAAGGCAAAAGAGCGAAGGATCATGATGGCGGACCTAACCTTCGAGGATAGCAACCAGATCGAGAACGGTCTTGCGCGCAGGTTTCAATAGGGGCAAGTTCGAAAGCTTCAACAGCGACACCACCATGCCCACGCTGCGCTTGACGAGTTGGCGGCTGCGGGATTGGTTCTCCGACCGGTCGTAGATCCAGAAGAGCAGAATGCCCATTTGGTACATCCAGAGGATCTTCGCCATGTGCGGGGCGAGATCCTTGGGGATGCTGACGCCGGTTTCGTCGAGGGCGCGTTGGAACTGAGCGAAATCGAACTCGCGAATGGGGCGGGAGGGCTCGCTGAAGGGCGACAGCGGGCTGGCCGGGTCCGCGGCGTTGCTCATCAGCGCGCCGAGGAAGCGGCGGTTGGGTTCGAAGTATTGGAACTTGGCTTCGAGGATCGCATTGAGACGATCCTCCACTTTCTTATGCTGTTGGGCGGGCTCGAGCAGGGGGCCGAGGTCTTCGAGGGCACGCTGGTAGTACTCAAGAACGATGGCGTCCTTCGAGGCGAAATAGTAGTAAGCGAGCCCGGTGGCGACGCCGGAGCGGGCGGCGATCTCGCGCATGGTCGACTCTGGGAAGCCGCGTTCCCGGAACAAATCGAGCGCGGCTTCGAGGATCTTGACGCGGGTTTCGGCGGATCGTTGCTGGCGCATGGAACTCCTTATCGCAAATTGCAGGTGGGAAGTTCAACCTGCTGGAGCTTGTAGGCGAGGTCGGCATCGGCTTTGAGTCCCAGCCAGCTTGAAAGCTGAGTCCGGCTGCGGGAGAGCGTGGCGAAGGCTTGGCGCGCCAAGGGCAGCAGCGCGGGGTTGGCCAGGCGGTAGGACCACGAGCGGTAGTCCTCGAGGCCCCACAGCACCATGAGCCAGGCGGAATCGCCCTGCCACACTTCGCCCGTATCGGCGACGACGGTGAGGTCGCGCTGATCGTCCGGCTTCGGCGCCAGGTGCAGCGGCAGGGCGTGCCGCTGCGACAGAATCCAATTCCGCATTGAACTGCAGAGGCCGCACTGGGCGTCGTAATAAAGCGTCAGGCTGGTCATCGCGCACCTACGTAGCCGGTGGGCGGGATCGGCGGCGGAGCGGGGCGGCGGCGAATGCGCGTAAACAGGAAGAGGTTGAAGAAATGCACCACGCCGAGGACGAGCATTACCAGTCCAACCTTATAGCTCAGCAATTCGATGGCGACTCGCACCGTATCGACTTGCTGGTAAGTGTTAAGACTGGAGACGATCCAGCCCAGGTTGATGAGGTAGAAACCGACGACCAGCAGATGGTTGATAGAATCGGCAAGTTCGGTTTCCCCGTGGAAGGCGTCGACCAAAAAAGTCCGGCCGGTGCGATGCAATGTACGGGCCACCCAGATGGTGATCGCGATGGACAGCACGAGATAGGCCAGATAGACATGGACGATGTACATAACAGGCTCCTTTTTTGAACATGTTCAGTTGAACGTGTTCAAAAACAGTATGTCATGTTATTTCGCACAACGAAAGCCAATTGTGGGGCTCCGCTCGGCCGGCCGGGCCCAACTGCGATAGGGTACGGCGAGGAACAGCGGCGGGGTGTCAAACCAACTGCCGCCCCGCAGGACGCGATAGGCGCCAGTGGCGGGGCCGGGCGGATTCTCGGCCGGGGCGGACTCGTAGTATTTCTGGCCGTACCAATCCGCGCACCACTCCCACAGGTTGCCCGTCATATCGCACAGGCCGAAGCCGTTCTTCGCCTTGCTGCAGACCGGCTGGGGGCCGTCCTTCGATTCATACACGGCATCGGCCTTCGTAATGGCGCGGTCTCCCCAGGGATACATCTTCCCTTCCTCGAGGCCCCGGGCGGCGCGCTCCCATTCGGCTTCCGTAGGCAGGCGCTTGCCGCCGTCCCACGCGCAGAACGCGACAGCGTCGTCGTGGCTAACGTTATAGACGGGATGGTTGAGCTTCGCCGGGTCCGGCACGCCTCCCTTCCAGTGGTACGGCGGCGCATGCCGGGTGGCCTTGACGAACGCCTGGTAGCGGAGGTTGGTGACCTCGGCGACATCGAGCGAGTAGGCACTCAGCTTGACGCGGCGGACGGGGGTGTCGTCCTTGGCGGGGTTAGGATACCAGGCGACGTCGTAGTCTTTCCAGACGAAGCTGCGGCCCTGTTGGAACTCACCGGCGGGAATGGAAACCATCTCTGGCGCAGCCAGAAAAAAGAGCGCGGCCCACCAGCTAGGCATAGAGGTTCTTGAGTTCGTCGGTCGGGATCAACGAGTTCGCCCCGAGCGGATCCACGTAGATGTAGGCGCGGCCGGAGGTGGTGTGGTGCACCTCTTTCGACCAGTCGATGCCCAGCGCGGAATAGATGGTAGCCACGACGTTTTCGATGCGGGGCTGCATGGAGTGTTCCCATCCCGTATCGACGCACTTGACGCCATCGGCATCGCTCGCGCCGAGCACGCGGCCCCCCTTTACGCCCGCACCGGCGAACATGGCGGGGAAGCAGTGCTTGTGGTGATCGCGGCCGTGCTGGAAGTTGAGCGGGCCGGGGGTGCGGCCGAACTCGCCCATGCAGACGACCAGCGTGTCGTCGAGGAGCGTCTTGCCGGGGTTGACCGGGGATTTGGCCACAGCGAGATCTTCGATCAGACTTGCGAGGGCGGGGTCCATCTCTTTAATCAACTGATAGTGGTTGGTCGAAGCGTCCTTGGTCCAAATCTCTTTGTGGTGGTCCCAGCCGTTGTGGCAGATGTGAATGTAGCGGGTGCCGCCGTCCTGCTGCAGCAGGTTTCTCGTGAGGATCGAGGAAAGGCCCACGGAGGTGTTGCCGTACCGTTTGCGGTCGGCCTCGGCAATCGTAAAGGCCTTGGGCCAACGGCCATCGGAGAGCAGCTCCTTGGCCGTTTGCGAGAAATCTTCAAAGCCGGTGATGGACTTATCGAGGCCGGCGTGGCGATTGGCCTGGGCCTGGCGGATGTTCGACAACAGCCGCCAACGTTCCTCGAGCAGTTCGCTCGCCTTCTGGTCGAGCCGCATGCCGGAGAGGGCCTCTTCGGGGTTGAGGTCGAACACCGCGTGGCGGGGCGGGAGGAAGCCGGTGGAGAGCGCACCGACCTGGTTGGTCGTCAGGTTGAACGAAACGTAGGTGGGGAAGGTGTCGCTCGCGCGGCGTTGCGGTTCGAGTTCGCTGGCAACCACCGAGCCGACCGAGGGAATCTCCGGCGCGAAGGCGACGTTCAACTGGCGGCCGGCCTGAACGTAATACTGCCCGCGCAAATGCACCTCTTCGTGGCTTACGAAGGAGCGGATATGCGCCACCTTGTCCATGACGTTGAACATGCGGGGGAACAGGCCGTAGGGCACGTAGATGCCGTTTGAGGCCTTGCGGACATCGAACTCAGGATAGGTAGCCGGGTTCTCCTTAAAGTCGAAGGAGTCAACGTGGCTGAGGGCTCCGGCGAGTTCGAAGAAGATGACGTTGCGGGCGTTGCCTCGCGGTTTGGTTTTGGCGGTCGAGTTGGCGCGCAGCGTGCGCGGAACGGCGGAGGCGCCGAGGATGCCGAGACCGCCGTAACGCAGCAGTTCGCGGCGGGTGGGGAGGAGGTCCTGGATCTTCATAGGTTGTACAGGAATTCGACTAGATTCAGCAGCGCCCATTGGAGATTCTGTGCGCCTTCGACGCGATTGGCTTTGAGCGCCTCGACCGCGACGGCGCGTTCGGCCGGCAGCGGCAGCCGGGAGATGGTGGCGAGGAAGAGCTCGTCGACCACTTTCGCATTATCCGGATAGGTATCGAGGAGACGCTGTACGCGGCTGTCCTTGGCGGCGAGCACGCGATCATTGACGACGGGAGACCGCATCATGGTGATGGGCTGGAGCGGCGAAGGCGCCGGGGTGCGCGGCGGACCGCCACGGTTCGACTCGCCGAACGCCGACATAAACGACTTCAGTTCACCCTTGGCCTGGGGCACCGAGACCTGCATGGCGACAAACTTCCCGGGGCGCGTGGTGGCATCGGCGATCGCGTCGTGCAACTCTTCGGCGGTTAACATGCGAACGTATTTGCGAGCGTAGTAACGGGAGTACGACTCCTGCCATTCGCCCGGGAAGCGGGCGGAAAGCTGATAGGCCGAGGAGTTGCAGATCAGCTTGAACAGGCTCTGCAGGCTATGATTGCTTTCCCGGAAATGGGCCGCCAGTTTTTCGAGCAGCGCGGGATGAGACGGCTGTAGATCCCACCCCTTAGGCAGGTTGTTGGGGTCGAGACGGAGCAGGTCAAACTCATCGTAGGGATCGACGATGCCGATGCCCATCAGCTTGGCCCAGAACATGTTCACCGTGGCGCGGGCGAACTGCGGGTGGCTGGTGACCATGCGGCCGAGCTCGGCGCGAGGTTCGGCATCGGGCGGAACGATGGCGTTGGTCAGGACGAACTTCGGCGTGTTGGGACCACCCGATCGCTTGGTGCGCAGCATGCTTTCGGCCTTGGTATTGTAGGGTCCGCCGAAATCGTCGACGAGAAAATGGCCCATGACGGCGGCCGACTTTTCGAGGTGCGGGATGTAGCGGGTGCCGCCGAGGAAGGACGACATCTGGAAGAAGTCCGACCGCTTGAGCGTTGTGAGATAGGCGTTCACTTTCTCAAGATGGCCACGGCCGTTGTGACAGGAGACGCAGGAGAGGTTGATGCCGAGGAAGACTTTGCCATAGAGGATGGTCAGTTCGTCGTGCGTATCGAGCTGATTGATCTTGGACAGGTCGTCGCCATCGGCGGCCTCGCCGGGCTTGCCTTCGACGTGTTCGCGCACGATGGGATTGGCGGCCGCGACCACATAGTTGCTCTTGGCGGAGGCGGCGATCAGCGAGCGAACCCAGTCATCGTAGGGCCGGTCGGCGGCCAGACTCTCCTTGAGCGCGTAGTGGAAGAGGGTGTGGCCGCGACCCATCTTTCCATTGGCCCGCAGCACGTCCATGAAGAAGTAGGCCCATTTATCCACAAACTCGGGCGAACCCACCAGCTTATCGATTAGGCGGGCGCGCTTAGCAATGCTTCTGTCAGCGAGAAAATCGCGCACTTCGGAGGACGTGGGGATTTTGCCCGTCAGGTCGAGACGAACGCGGCGCAGAAATTCCAGATCGGTGGAGAGCGGGGCGTGGGGGACGTTGTCCCGCTTCATTTTGGCGAAGATCTCTTCGTCAATAAAGTCTCTGGGGGCGACTGGGGCGGCGGCGGGCTTCGGCAGGTGGGCGGTGAGGCGGGCGCTGTCTTTACTGACGGTGTTCGCTTTCGGTCGAAACAGCGGCGCGTGTGCGTCGGACGTGGTGGGCTCTTGCGCGAAACAGAGAGCGGCAGGCAACAGGGCGGGCAGGATCCACGTGGATTTCACGGAGCACCTCATGCGGCAAACCTTACCAGATGTTAACGACGGGGTAAAGGGGGGTTCCTCAAGCGTTGGCCCGATAGGTGCGCGGCAGTTGCGATTCGAGGAAATCGACAAAGGATTTGGCGGTGAGGGGCGGGCTGTAGAAGTAGCCCTGCACGGTGTCGCAGCCGGACTGATTCAGGAAGGCGACTTGCGTCGAGTTTTCGACGCCTTCGGCGATGGCCTGGATTCGCAGCGAGTGGGCGAGCTTGACGATGCCGTCGACGATGGCTTCGTTGTGCCGATCCTGGCCGACGCCAGCCAGGAACGACGAGTCGATCTTGACGGCCTCAATGGGAAAGTGTTGCAGATAGCTCAGCGAGGAGTAGCCGGTTCCAAAGTCGTCGAGATGGATGCCGACGCCGGCCCCGTGCAGGGCGTGGAGCACCTCGCGAACCCGGGCCGACCGGTGGAGCAGAACGGTTTCCGTAATCTCAACCTTCAGGCATCGCGGCGGCACGCCGAAGGCGTGTAGATTCTCCATCAGGATGGCGAACACGTCCTGCTGGTGAAACTGAACGGGCGACAGATTCACGCTCAGGTGAAGGTCGTAACCGGCACTCCGCCACCGCTGCAGTTCGGCGATCGACTCGCGGATGACCCACTGGCCGATGGACAAGATCAGGCCGGACTCTTCCGCAATGGAAATAACTTTGGAAATAGAGATGTCGAAGGCGAGATCGTGCCGCCAGCGGAGCAACGCCTCGGCGCCGATGATGGCTCCTGATTGCAAGTCAATCTGCGGTTGCAGCGCGATGGAGAGATCCTTCGACGTCAGTGCCCGCGCGAGGTCGCGTTGGATGAGAACCCGGTCGCGGATCTCGGATTCAAGGCGATGGTCGAAGCGGCGGAAGCCGCGCCGGCCGTCGGCCTTGGCGCGATACATGGCCAGGTCGGCGTTCCGCAGCAGGTCGGCACCGGATTTGGCGTCGTTGGGAAAAATGGCGACACCGATGGAGATCGTAATCTGCAGCGGCCGACCATCGAGAACAAAGGGCCGGGAGAAGCTGAGCAGAATTCGTTCGATCAAGGTCTCGGCTTCGCCGGCGGTAAGCGGTTCGACGAAGAGGACAAACTCGTCACCGCCGAATCGGGCGAGGGTGCCGACACCATTCGTCGCTTGCCGGAGGCGTTGGGCGGCCTCCATCAGAATCTGGTCGCCGACGAGATGCCCAAGCGCGTCGTTGGTGTCTTTGAAGCGGTCGAGGTCCATGAACAGCAGCGCGACGGCGCCCTCGGCAGCGGTCTGCCGGACAATGGCCTGATCCAGCTTCGCCAGGAAGCTTTTCCGGTTCAGCAGACCCGTGAGTTCGTCGTGGCCGGCGATATAGAGCATCTGCGTTTGCGCGACCTTCTGTTCGGTAATGTCGACCAGGGTGACGAGGAAATGAGTCGCAAGGCCGGTGAGGGAGGGAATGGGGGTGAGCGTCTGGTGAGCGGTGAACGTGCGACCAGCTTTGGAACGCAGGGTGACTTCGGCCGAAACGGATTCGCCGGTCAGCCGGACCTGGATGAGGGAATCGGCGAGCGAAGTCAGGTTAGCGGGCGCCTCGAGCATCGTCGCCGGTTGACTCGAGAGCTCGGAGAGAGAATAGCCGGTTAGTTCGAGATAGGCGCTATTTCCCCATTCGATCTGGCTCTCCGCATCCACGATAAACATGGCGGTCGGCGCCGCATGCAGCACAGCGAGTTGGCGGGTCAACAGACCATCCCGGAGCATGTGCTCGCTGACATCGAGGTGGGCGACCACGGCCCCGCCTGGGCGTTTGGCGCCCAAGGGGCTGATCACACAGAGGAACCAGCGAGGCTCCTCCGCCGCCTGGCAGGGATAGTAGATTGAAAATAGTGGCTCACTACCGAGCAGCACACGCCGCAACCCTTCGGCCACCCGGGAGGCATCCGTCACGCCCCGCTTGGCCGACTGCTCACACACATCGAGGTAGTTCGTACCCACCCCTCCGTTGCGGCCGGCAAACCGATTCTGGTCCGCGAAGCGCCGCCAGGCGTCATTCACCTCGATAATCTGCCCCTTCCCGTCGAGAACCGCTAACTCGGCCGGGACGGCGTTGAAGGTCGCTTGACGCCACTCTGTGGTCGCGCGCAACCGGGTATCGGAGCGGCGCAGCCGTTCATTGATTTTGACGAGCGACGTAACGTCATGAAATACGATGACCACGCCGAGATTGGCGCTATGCCGGCCCTGATACGGCCGCAGGCGAACCCGGTAGTGAAAGGAATTCAGAACTTGCCGAAACTCCAATGCCTGGCCGGAGCTAATTACCGACTGCACCCGGGCGGCCAACTGCGTCGCGAAAGTAGCGTCGTTGGGAATGATAATCGGCCCGCCGAGTTGATCGACCGAGAGGCCGAACAGACGGCGCGCATCCTCGTTCATATGGCGGAGCAGTCCGCGGGCATCGGCGACCAGCAGCGGCGAGTCAATGCTGTTCTCGATGTTTTCGAGGTCTTCGATCAGGAACGACAGCTCCAGCGACTTATGCTCCAGCTCTTCATTCACCGTCAGCAGTTCTTCGTTGGTGGCCTGCAGCTCTTCGTTGGAGGCGTGCAACTCCTCGTTTGCGGCCTGCAATTCCTCGTTCGAAGCCTGCATCTCCTCGTTAAGGGCTTGGAGCTCTTCGTTGCTGGTTTCGAGTTCTTCAACTGCGGCTTGCAGACTTTCGCGGGTCGCTTGGAGTTCCTGTTCGAGCTCCCGGAGTTGGTCCTCTCCTGTTTCGGCTGGCTCCCCTCCCTGCTCTTTCGAGTCGGCGGTGACAGGTAACTCCCGGAAGGCGACGGCAAAATAGCGGACCGGGCCGGTTTGCGCAATCGGCACCACGGTAGCTTCGAGGCGGCATCGTTTGCCGCCCAACTCGAAAGGACGGCTGGTCGACCGCAGCGTATGGCCGTTGCGCGCGGCGCGCAGCACCAGGGGACGCAGCGCAGCGCCGACGGTTTTCGGCAGCATGCTGATGAGGGTCAGCGTCACCTTGCCATCCGGCACGGTGAGATACCGGTTCACGTTGCCGAACGATTCGAGGATCTGAAAGGATTCGTCGATGAGCACCGCGCCGGGGGCGAACTGCTCCACGAGAGCCTGACGGAGAAGGCTCGGGGCAGTGTTCTCGGCGCCCGCAAACGGTCCCGCGGATCCTTCCGCCGAGCCCCAGTTACGAGTGATCGGCAGGCGCCGCTCCAGGTCGGCCATGGGCCGGTTGAGGAAGATCCGCCAACGCCGATCGATGGTCTCAAAGGCGTCCGATTGCAGGTTTTCGCTGCGGCCCAGGAAGAGGATTCCGCCGGGGTTGAGGGCGTGGTGAAACTTGCGGATCACCTCCTCCTGCAGGTGGGGCTGCAGGTAGATCAATAGGTTCCGGCAGGAGACCAGATCGATGTTCAAGAACAACGGATCCCGCAGCAGATCGTGCCGCGCGAAGACGACCCGCTCGCGGATGCGCCGGTCGACCTGAAATCCGTTGACCGATTCGATAAAGGCGCCGGCAGCGAATTCCGCGGGCACATCCTTAACCGAAGGCGCGGCATAGGTTGCCTTCCGGCCAAACGCGATGGCGGCTTCGTCCAGATCGGTCGCGAAAATCTGCAGGCGCCGATGCGGCAGGGTGTGCGCAAGGGCGAGGGCCAAGCTATAAGCTTCTTCTCCCGTGGCGCAGCCAGGCACCCAGACGCGGAACGGCTCGGCAACCGGCTGCCCATGGCGGGCCTTCAAGGTGGCCAGCAGGGACTCGAACGCGGCCGGGTCGCGGAAGAAGTTCGTCACCGAGATGAGACAGTTCTGCGCCAGCTGCTGAATCTCGTCGTGGTTTTCGTCAAGCAGCCTGAGGTATCCGGCGTAAGTGGAGCAGCGCGTGGCGATCAGCCGCTGTTGAATGCGCCGGGTGATCGTGTTGACCTTGTAGCCGCGGAAGTCGATGTTGGTCGAGAGATTAATGCGCTCGAGAATCTGGTCGAACTCTGAGCGGGAATGAGGAGCGGGACCGGGCGCGGAGACCCCGCCGAGCTTCGTCAGGTAGGCGCCAATCTGACCTGGGGGCAACACAGCGTCCACGGTGGCCGCCGCAATGGCGGCTTGGGGCATCGAGGGGTACTTGGCCGTTTTGGGCTCCTGAGCGATCACGGTTCCGCCGGCAGTTTTCAACTGGCGAGCCCCGAGGCTCCCGTCGGAGCCGCTGCCCGATAGGATGATGCCGGTCGAACGGGTGGGGGCGTTGGCGGCGAGGGAAAACAGCAACGTATCGATCGATGGCTTCGGACCGCGCTCCGAGGTCGGTTTCAGAAGGAATCGATCGCCATCAAAGATCACATTACGGCTGGGCGGGGTGACGTAGATGACGCCCGTCCGCGCCTCGGCCCGGTGCTCCAGTTGGACCACCGGAATCGGTGTTTCGCGGGCCAACAGCGTGGTGAGCAAGCTGACATGGTGGGGCGACAGATGCTGGGCGACCACGAAGCAGCAGGCTGGATTCGGCGGCAATCCGCGCAGGAGGAGCCGCAAGGCTTCGAGGCCCCCGGCGGAACTGCCAACGGCGACGATCTGTGGAAGTAAGGCCGTAGACTGACTCGGGTCTACGCTCTGAACGACGATTAACGACGAATCCTCGTTGGCGCCTGATGGTAACTTCGGCAAAACTCGACTTCCGTATCTTAGGCACAGATTCGAAATTACGCAAGAGGATAAAAATGTTTCAGTTTGACTCCATTGCACGGCGTCGATAGACTCAGGCTGTGTTCCTGCGACCCTTCTGTTTTCTGGCCGCTCTGGCTGCGGCGCAAGCCGGAGAGCTGGCGCCATTTGTCGAGCGAACCTGCGGCGGTTGTCACCAAGGGGCCAAGCCCGCGGCCGGACTCAATCTGAAGGCCTTGCCGGAACGCTGGGATGATGTTGGCATCCGGTCCACTTGGGTCCGGGTACACGATGCCGTCGAACGCGGCGCGATGCCCCCGGGCGGCGCGGCCCCGGCGGGAAAGACGGAATTTCTCTCGGCGTTGGGACGGGAGTTGCGCGGGTTCGACATCTCCCACAGTAAGTCGCAGGGCCGGGCCGTGCTCCGCCGGTTGAACCGTTACGAGTTTGAGAATTCGCTGCGCGACCTGCTTCAGGCACCTTGGCTACAACTGCGCGACTCGCTCCCGGAAGATGGTTTGGTGCAGCGCCTGAATAAGTCGGGCTCGGCGCTCGACATATCGCATGTGCAGATTGCTCGCTATATGGAAACGGCCGATTCCGCGCTCCGGCAGGTGCTGGCATCAAGTGCCCAGCCAATGGCCAAGCAACGCTACTACGCCCGCGATCAGAAGCGCTTGCAGGGCCGCATGCGGTACTCGTCGTTTAACCGGCACCCGGAACGAGCTTCCATCCCCGTAATCGGTTACACCGCACAGCCGGACGTGCTCGCGGAAAAGGCGCCGTTCAGCGACCCGAAGACCCGCGAAACGGAGGCGTTCGCCATCCCGGCCAGCACCTATACCGGCAATGAGTACCACTTCGACCAGTTCTCGGCCAAGGTGGGCGGCCGCTACCAGATTCGATTTAGCGCCTACTCCATCTGGATCGCGACTGAATGGTTGCCCTCCTACATTCCGGACCGCTCGTCCTGGTGGCACCCCGTGCGAGAGCGGACTTCGAAGGGCCGTACCACGGAGCCGGTCACGCTGTATGCCTTCAGTAAGCGTGGCGAGAAGCGGCTGCTTGGCTCCTTCGACGTCACGCCCGAACCGTCCGAGCAGGTGCTGACCGTGGATCTGCTGCCGGGTGAATCCATTCTGCCCGACGCATCCCGCCTGTTTCGTTCGCGGCCCGGTTTCATCGGCAGCCCGGACGCCAGCGCCGAAGGCATGCCTGGCGTAGCCTACCGCTGGATGGAAGTCGAAGGACCCGCGCCGAATCCCGCCAACCAACTTCCCATGCCGACCCGGGCCGCCGACGTAGCGCCGCTGCTCAACCGGTTTCTTGACCGGGCGTATCGCCGTCCGCCCACCGCGGCGGAACGCGAACGGTATTTGCAGATCGTCCAGCGCCGGCTCGCCGCCCAGCCTAACGATTGGACCGAAGCGATGATTGCGGGCTACACCGCGATTCTCTGCTCTCCCGGTTTTCTCTTTCTTGAGGAGCCGCCTGGCAAGTTGCCGGGGACGGCGTTAGCCAGCCGCTTATCGTATTTCCTCTGGAACGGACCGCCGGACGCAGAACTGCGGACGCTGGCCGCGAACGGCCGCCTGTTGCAACCCGCCGTACTGCGGGCGCAAACGGAGCGGCTGCTGAACGATCCGAAAGCAAAACGATCGTTCGATGCATTCCTGGACTACTGGCTGGATCTGCGGAAAGTCGGCGACACGACGCCCGATGTTGTGCTTTATCCGGACTACTATCTTCTTCGACGAGTTAGTCCGGAAGAACCTGCCCGCACGGACTATTGTCGACTCCGACTTCACCATGCTGAACGGCCATCTGGCGAAGCATTATGGGATCAGTGGGGTGGAGGGCGTGGCCATGCGCCGGGTTGCCTTGCCGACGGACAGCGTCCGCGGCGGCCTGCTGACGCACGCCAGCGTTTTGAAAATCACGGCGAACGGAACCACCACCTCGCCCGTCTTGCGGGGTGTTTGGATTCAGGAGCGTTTGCTGGGCGATCCGCCTCCTCCGCCACCGCCCGGCACGCCTGCCGTGGAGCCCGACACCCGGGGCGCGACGACCATCCGGCAGCAACTCGATCAGCACCGAGCGATTCGCTCCTGCGCCGTCTGCCACAACAAGATTGACCCGCCGGGATTCGCCCTCGAAAACTTCGACGTCCTCGGCGGCTGGCGCGAGCGCTACCGGTCAACGGCGGAGGGGGCGCCCGTAAAGGGGGTGGGCAAGAACGGCCACTCGTTCACGTTCCGGCATGGCCCGGCGGTGGATGCCAGCGCCGTATTGCCAACCGGCGAACAGTTCGCCGATATCAAAGGCTTGAAGCGCTTGTTGGCCGCTAACGACCGCCAAATCGCCAGGAATCTGGTGCAACAGTTTCTTTTGTACGCCACCGGCGCCCCGGTTCGTTTTGCAGACCGGACGGAAGTGGATCGCATCCTGCAGGCCACGGCGCCGGGGCGGTTCGGCGTGCGGTCCATTGTTCATGAGATTGTACAAAGCGAGCTGTTCCGGACCAAGTGAAGGAGCCTTCTATGTCCCACCCCTATATTCAAGTGCCGAAGCCGTTAGCCCGCCGTAGCCTGCTGCGCGGCGCCGGGGTGGCGCTGGCGCTGCCTTTGCTTGATGCCATGCGGCCCGCCTTTGCGGCGGACAAACCCGCGCCGCGGCGGATGCTGGGCATCTGCAATAACCTCGGCGTTCTGCCCAAGGGCTTCTTCCCGGCCGATGCCGGCCCGAACTATACGCTCTCGCCCTATCTAGAAGAGTTGAAGGCGCATCGCCAGGACTTCACCGTTTTTAGCGGCGTATCGCATCCTGATGTCGATGGAAGCCATGCGTCGGAGGTGTGCTTCCTCACCGCGGCACCCCATCCCGCCAACGGCGGCTTTCGAAACTCCATCTCGCTCGACCAGTACATGGCCGACCAGATTGGCATCGAAACGCGGTTCCCTTCCCTGACCCTGGGCGTGAACGTGAACCGCGGCCAGCGGAGCTTGACGTGGACGGGCGCAGGCGTCATGATCCCGTGCGAGGACAGCGCGGCGCAGGTGTACCGGCGGCTCTTCCTGCAGGGCTCGGAAGCGGAGATTGAACAGCAGGTCGCTCGGTTGAAGCAGGGCGAGAGCATCCTCGACAGCGTAGCCGGGCACGCCGGCAGCCTGGAGCGGGAGTTGGGCAAGGAGGATCGCGCGCGGCTGGATCAGTACGTCACCGGAGTGCGCGAGCTGGAGCGCCGCATGGTTCTCGCCCAGGCGTGGGAGCGGAAGCCGAAACCGGTGACCAAGGAGAAGGAACCCGTCGATCCGGACAGCAGCCGGGCCTATTTGCAGAAGACGCGGCTGATGTACAACCTGGCTCGTCTGGCGTTTGAGACGGATTCCACTCGGCTCATCACTCTGTTCCTCGACAGCTCGAATTCGCCCGCCATTGACGTGGAAGGGATCGAAATCACCGACGGCTATCACAACCTGTCGCACCATGGCCGCAATGAAAGCAAGCTGGCGCAGTTGGCGGCCATTGATCGTTGGCACATGCGGCTCTTGGCGGAACTGCTCACGAAGCTCCGCGCTGCTGGAGAAGGCGGTTCCACCCTGCTCGATCGCAGCATGGTGCTCTACGGCAGTAACTTCGGCGATGCGAACAAGCACACGACCAACGACCTGCCGGTGCTTCTGGCCGGCGGGGGCTTCCGGCATGGGCAGCACCTGGCGTTCCCGGGCGAACGGAACTATCCTCTGCCGAACCTTTTCGTCAGCATGTTGCAGCGCATGGGCATCGAGACGGACAAGTTCGCCTCCGCCACAGGCACCATGCGCGGCTTGGAGCTGGCTTCTTAGAGGCGCTTCTTGTACAGCTCGTAAAGTTTAGTGTGGCGGTTTTCGAGGCTCACCGGCTTGCCGAGAATCCACATCTGCCGGATCTGCGTCTTCGGTTCGAGCGGGTCACCGTCGGTCAGAATGAAGTTGGCGAACTTGCCCTTGTCGATGGACCCGAGCCGGTCGGCGATACCCCAGATTTCGGCGGCGCCTAATGTAAGGGCTCGCATCGCAGCGTCGTAGGCAAGCCCGTTGCCGACGGCGTTGGCCGCTTGAAACGGCAGGTTGCGCGGCCGTTCAATGTTGTAGCTGCCAAAAGCGAATTGGATTCCGGCCTGCGCCAGCTTCGCCGGAAGATCCAAGGGCTCGTCGATGCTCGCGTCCTCTTCGAGCGGCACCTGATAGAGGTCCGGCAGAATCACGGGAATCTTCTTGCGGGCGATCTCGGCAAGAAACGGGTCCACCTCGCGAACGCCTGCCAGGATGATCTTCACCTTCTCCCGTTCCGCGAACGCCAGCGCATCCCGGATCGCCCGCTCCTTGGGAGCGACAATCATCATCGGGGTCTTGCCTTCGAGCACCGGAATCATCGCTTCCAGGCGGAGATCCGGCTTGAAGCCCAACACCGGATTGGCCTTCCGAGCCTGATAGGCCCGCGCCTGTTCAAAGAACAAACGCACCTGCTGCATCTGCTCTTCGTAGCGCCGCTTCACCTCGGCATAGGGCCGCCGTCCGGTGCCGAGGGCCCGCCCGGTGACCGCGGCCTCCTGCGAGGGAAGCCGCATCTGCATGGCGGCCGAAGGCATAACGGTCATCTCTTCCCACGTCCAACCATCAAGATGCATGATGGCGGCCTGGCCCCCGATAAAGCCGCCTGCGGGTACAACTACGCTCGCCGTAATGCCATTGGCCCGGCTCACCGGAATGTGTTCGCTACTCGGATTCACGGCGATCATCGTGCGCAACTGTGGGTTGAAGTCGCCCAATTCGGCGATGTCCTGCGTCTCGCGGACGGAGCCGATCTCGCTAAGGCCGAGCACGCTGGCCGAGTCGATCATCCCGGGATATACGTGCAGGCCTTTCGCTTCGATAACCTTATGGCCTTTGGGAATGGCCGCCTTCGGCCCGAAGTCGGTGATGCGGTCGCCCGTGACGACCAGAACGGCGTTGGGTACTTCGGCCGCGCTGATGGGATGTATCGTGACGCCGCGCAGCGCGAAGTTTTCGGCGTGAGCCAATGAGGCGGCGGCCAGCGCCGCCATGGTGATGAGTCGACGCATTAGCGGGCTCCTTTCTTCTGGGCGGGGGGCGCAGCCGGCTTCAACTTCTCGGCGAGCGCTTTGCGGCGCGCCGCGCGCAGGCTGCGTTCGCGGACGTCCTGCTCGCGGTCGAAATAAACCTCGCCATCAACGAACACCTTCTGGACCTTGGCATAGAGCGAAAGCGGATGTTTATCCGTCAGAACGATGTCGGCGTCCTTACCTACTTCGAGCGAACCGACGCGATCCTCAATCATCAGCTGTTTGGCCGGGTTGATGGTAACGAGCGACAACGCTTCGTCGTCAGTCAGTTGGCCGTACCGCTGCGTCTTGGCGGCGTCCTGCAGCAGATGGCGCTGCTGCGTCACCGGCGCGTCCGTGTTCAACGACGTCAATACCCCGGCCTTCATGCAAAGGGCGGCGTTATAGGGGATGGCATCGTAGGCCTCGAGTTTGTAGCTCCAGGAATCAGCGAAGGTGGATACCCCGGCGCCATGCTTGGCGATCTCTTTGGCCACCTTGTATGCCTCCAGGCCATGCTGCAGTGTGCGGATCTTGAAGCCAAACTCCTCGGCCGCGCGCAGCAGCATCAGGATCTCGTCAGAACGGTAACAATGCGCATGAACCAGCCGTTTCCCTTCGAGCACTTCGACGAGCGGCTCCAGCTTGAAGTCCCGGCGCGGCGGCAGCACCCGCTCGCCTTTGGCCAGGCGCGTTTGATACTCGTCGCGCTGACGCTGGTACGCCCGGGCGTCGTTGAACGCCTCGCGGACGACGTCTTCCACACCCATGCGCGTGGCCGGGTAACGCACCGTCGCGCTGAAATTCGTTCCGCCGCCGGCCCGCTTCACATTCTCGCCGAGCGCGAACTTGATGCCCGGCTTGGCGCCCGCGAACACCATTTGCGTTGCCGATTTGCCCCAGCGCATCTTGACGACGCTGCACTGTCCGCCAATCGTATTGGCCGAACCGTGCAGGACGTTGGACGTGGTCACCCCGGCGGCCAAACCGCGGTAGATCTGAATATCATCCGGCGCGAGCACGTCCTCGATCCGCACCATGGACGACACCGAGATCGTCCCTTCGTTGACGGCGTCCGCGCCCACATGGGCGTGGCAGTCGACGATGCCTGGCATCAGAAAGCCGCCCGCCGCATCCACCGTGACAACCCCGGCGGGCGCCATCACGCTCGGGCCAATCTCGGCTATCTTGCCATCGCGAATCAGCAACGATCCATCGATGCGGCCCTTCGTTACGGTCAGGATTTTCGCGTTCTTAATCAAAATCGTTTCGCCCGCCGCCGGCAGAGCTGGGGCGAAGGCGAGGGTAGAGAGAAACAGGCGGCGGTTCATCGGTTGGGCTCCGGAGTGGTTTCGGGCGCTGGTTCGTACTTCACGCCGTCGATGATGGTGAACTTCAGCTTGGCTCGATCGTCGAACAGGTCGCCGTCGATCACGGTGAGATTGGCGATCTTGCCGGCTTCGAGCGAACCGATCCGGTTATCGAGTCCGAAGATTTGGGCCGGATACAGAGTCAACGCCTTCAAAGCCTCCTCCTTGCTCAGACCCGCATCGACCGCTTTCTTGATGGCTTTGCGAAGGTCCGCGGGGCGCTCGACGCCGCCAGAGTAGAACGCGAACTTTACCCCAGCCTTGGCGAGGGCTGCTGGCCCCGTGGGGGCGAGATCGCGGGTCTCCAAAACACGGAGCGGATCTTTCACGAACGGATCGGCGTCGCGTTCCGCTTCCGGCCAGCGCAGGTTGATCAGCATGGGCACCTTGGCCGCCGCCAGCAACGCCGCGCCGCGAAAGGACTCGGCCCCCCCGTAGAGCACCAACGGCTGCTTCAACTCCTGGCCGAAGCGGAGCATCCGGTCGATTTCGACCAAACGGCTCGCCGGCAGGAGCAGCCGGGGAGACGCGATGACGCCATCGAGGGCGCGGTCATACGGCGGCCGCGGCAAGCCGCGCGGATCTTTGCTGTATAGCGCTTGGCTGGCTTTGTAGTGATCGGCGTCGGCATAGATCTGCCGGACATAGGAGATGATCCCCATCAGCGAACCCGGAAAACCGCCGCCAAACCCGCGCACCGGCAAGGTAATCATCTGCCCGACGGCGTCTTCGACAACCATCTGCCGGGCCCTCGTGCCTGCTACGTTGTACGCACTGCCCTGCCCCGCGAAGACATTCGTGCTAGGGAAGCCGATGGCGGTCGTGTAGCCGGCGTTCCGTGCCGAAGTTAGCGTGGCCAACTTAGGGTCGAGCAGGTCCGCCGCCCGCACCCAACTGGCGTTCGAGGGGCGCTCTTCCGGACCGCCATCGTCCAGGGTTTGAATCCGCTGTTCGAGCGCCGCGGGCGTGGCCGGGGTGGGGCCGGGAGCCGCCGCCGGGGCGGGACGAGCCGGTCCGGTAGGCAAGCCCCAAGTGCTGAGGGCGTCGATCAAGCCAGGATAGACCTGCAGCCCAGCCCCTTCAATCACGAAAGCCTCCGCCGGAATCGGCACGTTCGGACCCACCGCTTCGATCAGGCCATTGCGCAGCACGATGGTGCCACTTGGTATTGCCGGTGCATTCGCCGGATGAATTCCCGCACCGCGAATCGCGATGACACCAGAGGTTGGCTGTTGCGCGAAACTCAGCACCGCCAGCAGCCCGAAAGACCATGCGAGACGTAACATTGCTAACCAGAATAGCAGCGCTACACTGAAGCGAGGATCATGGCAGCGATTGATCGTCAGCGAGTGAAGGATCTCTTTCTGGCCGCGCTCGAACTTCGACCGGGCGACCGGGCGCCCTTTCTCGAAACCGAATGCAACGGCGAATCGGAGCTGCGTGCAGAGGTAGAGAGCCTGCTCGCCGCCAATGACGACGCGACGGACTTTCTGGAGCAGCCCGCCGAGCTGCTGGCTCTGGCGGAGATGGGCCCCGAACTGCCTAAGGAGGAGGACACTCTCGCTGGTAGCCGAGTGGGTCCGTATCGAATCGAGAGCGCCATCGGGGAAGGCGGCATGGGCATGGTCTACCGCGCCTACCGCGCCGACCAGACCTTTGAGCAGACCGTCGCCATCAAGGTTCTCCATCGCGACCTTGACCGTGGCGCCATGCTGCGGCGATTCCAAGCCGAGCGGAAAATCCTGGCCAGCTTGGAGCACCCCAACATCGCCAGACTATTCGACGCCGGGGTGACCGCCGATGGCCGCTCCTATCTAGTGCTCGAATACATCGATGGCAAGCCTCTCAATGCCTACGCCGAAGACAACCAGTTGACGGTCCGCCAACGGCTCGAACTCTTCCGACCCATCTGCGCCGCGGTGCAAAGCGCTCACCAACGATTGGTGGTGCATCGGGATTTGAAACCCGCCAACATCCTGGTGACCACCCAAGGGATACCGAAGCTACTCGATTTCGGAATTGCGAAGCTCCTCGATGACACCGGCGCCGACCTAACCGCCACCGGCATGCAGCTGATGACACCCGCCTACGCGAGTCCGGAACAGGTGCGGGGAGAGACCATCACCACAGCCAGCGACATCTATTCGCTCGGGGTGTTGCTGTACGAACTGCTCACCGGGGTGAAGCCGTTAAAGGTGCCAACAGGAGATCCTCTCGGCGCCGTGCGGATGATCTCGGAGCAGGACCCGCCAGCGCCCAGCAGCCTGGTTTCGGATCTGGCCGGCGATATCGACAATATCGTCCTCAAATCCCTGGCCAAGGAACCGGAACGCCGCTACCGATCGGCAGCCGATTTCGGAGAGGATGTCCGCCGGTATCTTGCCGGGCTGCCCGTCACGGCGCGCACTCCCACGCTGATCTACCTCGCTCAGAAATTCGTCCGCCGCCACCCCGGCCGCTTGGCCACCGCTGCGTTGGTCCTGGTGACCCTCGCGGGCGGCACCTATTCCACGCTTCGCGAGGGCCGCCGGGCCCAGGCGAGGTTTAACGACGTCCGCGAACTATCCAACTCCGTCCTGTTCGAAATTCACGACGCCATCCAGGCGTTGCCAGGCTCCACGGCCGCCCGGGAGTTGGTCATTTCGAGAGCGCTTACCTTCCTCGACAAACTGAGCTTGGAAGCGGGCAACGACGTGGAGTTACAAAAGGAACTCGCGACCGGCTACATGCGTCTCGGCGAAGTGCAAGGAGCCCCAGGCACATCGAACCTGGGCCGCTCCGCCGCTTCCCAGGCAAGCTTCCGCAAAGCGCTCGCCCTGCGAGTCGAGGTGGCGCGGGCCCTGCCAGGTAACCCGGAAGCCCAGCGCGATCTGGCAAGCACCCATGACGCCTTGAGCGCCTCTTTAGAAGAACAGGGAAAACTGGAGGAGTCCGAACGCCACCAGCAGCTCGCCTTCGAGCTGCGCCAGAAGATTGGCACCGTCTATCCCCAGGAGCTGGCCAAAAGCTACTTCGGCCAGGCTCAGGCCAAGGTGATCGCCGCCGAATACCCCAAGGCACTGGAGCTGCACCGGAAAGCCCTGGCCCTATGGGACCAGGCCGCCGGGTCCGATAAGCAGCAGTTTCAACGATCCCGCTCCATCGCCCATAAGCGCATCGGCGGCATCCTCATTCGGTTGGAAAAGCTGGAAGAAGCGCAGCTGGAGTACGAAGCGGCGGTCCAATTGGACTTGGCGCGATTGCAAAAGGCTCCCGCCGACCTTGAAGCAAAACTGGACCTCAGCTTCGCGCAGAGCGACCTGGCGCTCATCTGGCAGCGGCGTAAGAACTTCCCGAAAGCGTTGGAGTTCGCGAGTCAAGCGTTGGCCGCGCGGCGGGCCCTGATGGCCGCCGACCCTTCCAACGAGCGCGCCCGCAGCGCCTTGGCCAATTCTTTGGTCCGGGTAGCTCACATTCTTTGGCTGCAAAACCAACGAGGGGAGTCGATCGCGATGTACGAACAGGCGCTGGGCCTTCGTTTGGAGGCCATCAAGGATCGAGCGCCTTCGGTGCACGAGAGTGCCGGGCTCGGCGAACTGCATGCCGAATTAGGCGCGGCCTACCGCGCCACCGGCCGACCCAACCTGGCCCGTCCTCATTTGCTCGCCGGCATTAAGTTTATTTCTACCGTACGAGCGGCCTGGCCGGATCGGCAGGAGTATCGTGCTTTGTTAGACGAGCAGCAGGCGATGCTCGCAAGCATACGGCAAAAATAATAGGCCGAATGAGCCAACGCTGAGGTCTAATGCTGGTATGCCCGCTCCCGCCGAATCCGTTGGCCCATTGTCCTTCCTCACTAATCTCGGACGCGACGTCGTCCAAGCGATCAGAAATCTTCGCCGGCGGCCTGGAATTCTCCTCGCCGCACTCGTCTCGCTGGGCCTGGGTCTCGGCGCAAACTGTGCGATTTTCAGCATTGTGGACGCTGCCCTATTCCGGGATCTACCCCTTCCCAATCCCGAACAGCTGGTCGCACTGCGCGATTTCGCCGACGGCCGCCGGGCGGGCAGCAATGCGGCGCGGCTCTACGATTTCGCCGAGCAGTTGCCAAGTGCTGCCCACGTCGCCGGTTTCTACGGTGAAGGCGCCACTCTGACGGGCGAAGGCGATGCTCGACGGATAACGGTGCTGCGCTCCTACGGCCCTTTCCTTTCGTTCCTCGGAACGGCGCCGGCGATGGGACGGGCCTTTACGGAGACCGAATCGCGTGGCATTGGCGAAGCGGTCGCTCTGTTGACCCACCGCGAGTGGCAAAGTCAGTTCCAGGGTGACCCGCGCATCGTGGGGCGGGTGCTCACGTTGAACCAACGGCCCGTCACCGTCGTTGGGGTGCTGCCCGCAGGGCTGACCTTCCCCGAAGGCTTCGATGCCATCACCCCGGCGGACCCCGGCCTGCAGGACCGCGGCAATCGCCGAGCCAAGTATCTCGGAGTGTACGCCCGCCTGCGACCGGGGGCTCAGCTGGAGACCCTGAATGCCGAACTCGCCACCGTCAGCGCCCGGCTGGCTACCCAGTATCCGGATACCGACGGCAACCTGCGAACCATCGCTGTCAGCGCCCACGAGGAGGCTACAGAGGAAGCTCGAACCCCGCTTTTGCTGCTGCTGGGCACGGCCGGGTTCGTCTTGCTTATCGCCTGTGTCAACCTCACCAACCTCCTGCTGGCCCGCGCTGCGGAACGGCAACGCGAAGCCGTCATTCGGGCTTCGCTCGGCGCTAGCTCCGCCCGGCTGTTTCAGTTGTATTTGGTGGAAAGCGTAGTGCTCTGCCTCACTGGCGGCGCGGTGGGCTGGATGATCGCTGCGTTCCTCCTACCGGTTCTGCAGACGCTGCTTCCGCCCGGCGTGCCCCGTTTGGAGTAGGCCAGCCTGGACCTGCGCGTCTTCTTCTTCGCCGCCGCGACCACGCTGCTGTGCGGCGTCGTCTTCGGCGCATTCCCCGCTTTGCAGATGGCGAGGACCCGCCGCCTGACCCTCTCCAGCCGGTCGACCGTGGCCCCCTCCGCGTTGTTGGCGCGCCGCCTGCTCGTCGCCAGCCAAATGGGTCTCTCGGTCGTCCTCCTCGTGGCCGTGGCCCTTTTGGGCCGGGCTTTCGTCACGATGCAGGATCAACCCCGTGGCTTCGTTTCGCAATCGGTGTGGTCGGCCGCCGTGGATTTCAACTGGACTGCCGAGGGCAAGACCATCCATGCCTTTTCGCGCCAGGTTCTTGAAAGGCTCTCGACGCTTCCCGGCGTTGTCTCGGCCGGGTTAACCGATC